>CAZCDY010000048.1:0-9385 GCA_964497145.1 uncultured Gammaproteobacteria bacterium | reverse complement strand
GTACCCCTGCGATGTTCAATTACCTTACCCATGCCGATGCAGGTTCAATGTACAACACGCCACCGACCTACGGCTGGTATCTGGCCGGTCTGGTGTTCAAATGGCTCAAGGCCAAGGGTGGACTGGCCGGTATGGCTGAGATCAACCAGCGCAAGGCCGCGAAGCTTTACGATGCGATCGATGCCTCTGCTTTCTATGCCAACCCGGTCGATACCGCATGTCGCTCGTGGATGAACGTGCCTTTCACCCTTGCAGATTCGTCACTCGACGCCGAGTTTCTCAAGCAGGCAGGTGAGGCCGATCTGAAGACATTGAAGGGACACCGCTCTGTCGGAGGCATGCGAGCCAGTATTTACAACGCGATGCCCGAGTCGGGCGTTGACGCGCTGGTCGAGTTTATGGCCGAGTTCGAACGTACGAACGGATAAACACAGGTGTGTCAGGACGCAGAGGGAGCGAAGAAGCAAAGGACTGAACGCTTTTTTGTTTGAAACCCTCTGTGTTCCATACGTCTTTGTGTTGTCTGCGTTTTCAACTGGATGGTGGGTGGAGATAGGCGATGTACAAGATTCAGACTCTCAACAATATCTCGGTGGTCGGACTCGACCGTTTCCCGCGCGGCGATTACGAGATCGCATCCGAGATGGCCCATCCGGACGCGATACTGGTGCGTTCCGCCAAGATGCATGACATGGCCCTGCCCGACACGGTCAAGGCGATCGGTCGTGCCGGCGCAGGGGTCAACAATATTCCTGTGGATGCCATGACAGCCTTGGGTATCCCGGTATTCAATGCGCCCGGCGCGAATGCCAACGCGGTAAAGGAACTGGTCGTGGCCGGTATGCTGATGGCGGCACGCAACATCGGGCAGGGGTGGCGTTTTGCTACCAGCCTGTCTGGCGAGGACCCGGCGATCAGCAAGGATGTCGAGGCCGGCAAGAAGAACTTTGTCGGCTTTGAACTGCCTGGTCGTACCCTGGGTGTCGTCGGCCTCGGCGCGATCGGGGTCAAGGTGGCGAATGTCGCGCGTGCACTGGGGATGAACGTGATCGGTTACGACCCGACGATCACGGTGCGTGCGGCCTGGGCACTGGAGGCCGGCGTCGAACAGGCGCTGTCGATTGATGATCTCGTGTCGCGTGCGGATTTCATCACCTTCCATGTGCCGCTGACCGACAGCACCCGAAACATGATCAATGCCGATCGCCTAAAACTGATGAAGCAGCAGTCGGTGCTGCTCAACTTCGCCCGCAACGGGATCATCGATGACGAAGCCGCGGTTGCCGCGCTCGACAGTGGTCAGTTGTACGCCTATGTCTGCGATTTCCCCAGCAATCTGCTCAAGGATCATCCGCGGGTGATCACGCTGCCGCATCTGGGGGCATCGACTTCGGAGGCGGAAGATAACTGCGCCATCATGGTGGCCGATCAGGTTCGTGACTGGCTGGAAAACGGCAATGTGACCAATTCGGTCAACTTTCCCGAGATCAATCTGCCACGGGCTGAAGGCGGTTACCGTCTGGCAGTGGTGAACAGTAATGTGCCCAACATGCTCGGCCAGGTGTCGACGGACCTTGCCGAGGCAGGCCTGAATATCATCGATATGTTGAACAAGTCCCGCGGTGATATCGCCGTGACCCTTATCGATGTCGACAGCCCGCCATCGGAAGAGGCGGTGCAGGGGATCGACGATATCGAAGGCGTGTTGTCGGTGCGCTGCCTGGGGTGTGAGTGAGAAAGCCCGTACGCAGAAAATGCTGAGGGGCACAGCGTTCGCAAAGGGTATGATTGCGTGTACATCAAACCCGTTGGTGTGGTCGGTTATTTTCAATGAGTGACGAAGAACAGCTTGCGAAGATCCGGGATCGTATCGATGACATCGATCAGCAGATTCAGGACCTTCTGAATGCGCGTGCGGAGGCCGCCCAGGAGGTAGCCAAAATCAAGCTGGCATCTGATCCGGACGCAGTCTTCTATCGCCCGGAAAGGGAGGCCCAGGTGCTGCGTATGGTCAAGCAGCGTAACCGGGGGCCGCTGGATGCCGAGTCCGTTGCGCGATTGTTCCGCGAGATCATGTCTGCCTGTCTGGCGTTGGAGCTTCCTCTCAGGGTCGCCTATCTTGGGCCTGCAGGCACCTTCACCCAGGCCGCCGCCCTCAAGCATTTTGGGCATGCGGTTGATACCGTGTCCATGACCGCGATCTCGGATGTCTTCCAGGAGGTCGAGAGCGGAAGCTGCCACTACGGGGTGGTGCCGGTCGAGAACTCGAGCGAGGGGGTGGTCAGCCACACGCTGGATATGTTCCTGAACTCGCCGCTGAAAATCTGTGGTGAGGTGACGCTGCGTATTCATCACAATCTGCTGGGTTCAAGTTCCGATCTTCGCAGTCTCAAGGTCGTTTATTCGCATCAGCAGTCACTGGCGCAGTGCCGCGGCTGGCTTGACCGGCACCTGCCTTTCGTTGAACGGATCCCTGTGGGCAGCAACGCCGAGGCGGCGAACCGTGCCATGGAATCGAAGGATTCGGCCGCGATCGCCGGACGCATGGCGGCCGAACTGTATGGTCTGCAGGTGCTGGCCCCCAACATTGAAGACGATCCCGGCAACACGACCCGCTTTCTCGTGGTGGGGCAGCAGTCTGTGCCCGCGTCGGGTGATGACAAGACCAGTCTGCTGATGTCGACTCGTAACGAGGCGGGCGGGCTGCATCAGTTGCTGGGGCCGCTTGCAGAGCACGGGATAAGCATGACCCGTATTGAATCCAGGCCGTCGCGGCGCGGCAACTGGGATTACGTCTTCTTTGTCGACATCAACGGCCACCGTGATGATGAAGGGGTAAAGCCGGCGCTCAGGGCGCTGCAGGCGCGTGCGGGCATGTACAAGGAACTTGGCTCCTACCCGCGGGCGGTGATCTGATGCCGTTACCGTGCTGGCCGACCGCGCGGCAGTCCGGAGGGCGTTCATGAGCAATCGTTTTCTTCAGCAGGCAGCTCCCGGTCTTGCTTCTCTAAAGCCCTATGTGCCGGGCAAGCCTCTGTCGGAACTCGAGCGGGACCTCGGGATCAAGGATTCGATCAAGCTGGCGTCGAACGAGAATCCGCTGGGCCCGAGCCCGCGTGTACGCGCCGCACTCGAGGCGCAGATTAAGGATATTACGCGCTACCCCGATGGTGGTGCCTTCGAGCTGCGTCGAGTGCTTGCAGCGCACCATGGGGTGGATGCCGCCTGTGTCACCGTGGGCAACGGTTCGAATGATGTCCTGGACATGGTGGCGCGGGTGTTTCTCTGGGCTGGTCGCGAGAGCCTTTTCTCGCAGTACGCCTTCGCGGTCTACCCGATCAGCAGCATGGCGGTAGGTGCGAGCCTGCGCATCGCGCCGGCTGTCGATTTTGGACATGACCTGGCTGCGATGCGCGCGATGGTTTCAGAACACACCGGGGTCGTCTGGATCGCCAATCCGAACAATCCGACAGGTACCCGCCTGAACAAGACAGCGTTGCGTGAGTTCATCGAATCGGTGCCTGTAAAGGTGATCGTGGTCGTGGACGAGGCCTACTTTGAGTACGTACAGGATGAGGACTTTCCGGATGCCAGCCAATGGCTGTCCGATTTTCCCAACCTGATCGTGACCAGGACCTTTTCCAAGGCGTATGGCCTGGCGGCACTGCGGGTCGGCTACGGGTTGTCGCATCCGGATGTGGCGGACCTGCTCAATCGGGTTCGTCAGCCGTTCAATGTGGACAGTTTTGCCCAGGCCGCAGCGCTGGCGGCGCTGGAGGATCAGGATTATCTGCGCCGTTCGGTGGAGGTCAATGACCAGGGCATGCGGCAACTGCTGGCCGGTGTGCAGCGTCTCGGTCTGGGTTACATACCCTCAGTGGGCAATTTTTTGACCGTCGACCTCGCACGCGATGCGGGTCCGATCGATCAGGCGCTGTTGCGTCTGGGTGTGGTAACGCGTCCCGTGGCCAACTACGGGCTGCCGAACCATCTGCGTGTGAGTATCGGTCTGGAAGCGGAGAATGCCCGGTTCCTGGACGCCCTGGAGCAGGTGCTGTGAGCCAGTCGATCGGCAGACTTGCGGTGATAGGTGTCGGTCTGATCGGTGGTTCTTTGGCGCGTGCGTTGCGTGCTGCCGGCAAGGTCGACGAGATCGTCGGTTGCGGCCGCGGTAGGGCCAATCTCGAAGAGGCAGTGACACTGGGTGTGATCGATCGCTATAGCCATGATGTGGCAGAGGCGGTAAGCGATGCCGACCTTGTCTTCCTGGCGGTCCCTCTGGGCGCGATGCGTGCGGCCTTTGCCGAGATGCGGGAGTCGCTGCCCGAACACGCGCTGGTCACCGACGGTGGCAGTGCCAAGGGCAGTGTGGTGGCCGACTGCCGCGATGCAGCACCGCGACTGTTGCGACGATTCGTGCCGGGCCACCCGATTGCGGGCACCGAGAAAAACGGTGTTGCGGCGTCTTTCGCCGAGTTGTATCAGAACCGGCGCGTGATCCTCACGCCACTGCCGGAGAACGACGCGACCGACGTGGCAAGGGTCCGCGCCATATGGGAGGCGTGCGGGGCCGAGGTTACCGAGATGCCGGTTGAACACCATGACGAGGTGCTGGCGGCGACCAGCCATCTTCCGCATATGCTCGCTTTCGGTCTGGTCGATATGTTGGCGCGGATGAAAGAGAACGACGAGATCTTTCGCTACGCGGCCGGCGGTTTTCGTGACTTCACGCGTATTGCCTCGAGCAATCCGGTGATGTGGCGGGATATCTGTATCGCCAATCGCGAGGCGCTGAGTCCGATGCTTGCCGCCTATGCCGAAGAGATGACTGCACTGGCAGACAGTATCGCGGCCGCTGACGCGGATGAACTGCTGGCGATTTTCGAACGAGCCAAGGCCGCGCGTGATCGTTTTGTCGATGGCCTGATCTAGGTTGCTCTGCCGACGTCCCCAGGAAGGATAGGCAGGCTCGATTTAACACCATGTTTTTCCTGAAAATACTTGTCTTTTTGGCGGTCTCCGACTAGCCTTGCGCACCTTGATTTCTGCAGGAAGTACCATTGGCGCCAAGTAAGGTTCAATTCGTGGCCCGCCCCGGCGGCCGACTCAGCGGGACACTGCGTGTGCCCGGTGACAAATCGATTTCACACCGTTCGATCATGCTCGGCTCGCTGGCCGAGGGTGTTACCCGGGTGAGTGGATTTCTCGAAGGCGAGGACAGTCTTGCGACCCTGCGCGCCTTTCGTGACATGGGGGTGCGGATAGAGGGTCCGGAAGATGGCCGGGTCACCATCCATGGTGTCGGAATGGAAGGGCTTGAGGCGCCTGCCGAACCGCTTGATCTTGGCAATTCAGGGACATCGATGCGGTTGATGGCAGGTCTGATGGCGGGCCAGGGCATGGACCTCACCCTGATCGGTGACGAGTCCTTGTCCGGTCGGCCGATGAAGCGAGTGACAGATCCACTCGCACGGATGGGTGCAGACATCGATACCGCGGAGGGTGGTACCGCACCCCTGCATATCAAGCCAGGCGGCAAGCTGTCTGGGATCAGCTACGAGATGCCGGTTGCCAGCGCACAGGTAAAGTCCTGCCTTTTGCTTGCGGGCATGTATGCCGAGGGTGAGACCTGTGTCACCGAACCGGCACCGACGCGCGATCACACAGAGCGGATGCTGCAGGGGTTCGGATACGAGGTACGGCGTTCTGGCAGTCGCGCCTGTCTGAACGGCGGCGGCAGCTTGCAGGCCTGTGATATCGATGTGCCTGCCGATATATCCTCGGCGGCCTTTTTCCTGGTCGGGGCCAGCATCGCCGAGGGCTCGGATCTGACCCTCGAACACGTCGGTATGAATCCCACGCGGGATGGTGTGGTCAACATATTGCGGCTGATGGGCGCGGATATCGAGGTGCTGAATCGGCGCGAGGTGGGTGGTGAGCCGGTTGCCGATCTGCGCGTACGTTCGGCAGCGCTGGAGGGCATCCGCATACCGCAAGACCAGGTCCCGCTGGCGATCGATGAGTTCCCCGTATTGTTCGTGGCGGCGGCCTGTGCCCGGGGTGAGACCGTCCTTACCGGGGCCGAGGAACTGCGGGTCAAAGAGTCCGACCGCATCCAGGTGATGGCGGATGGCCTGAGTTCGCTCGGGGTGGATGCCAGATCTACAGCAGACGGGATAGTGATTCAGGGCGGCCCGATCGGCGGAGGGCGGGTGGACAGTCACGGTGATCACCGGATTGCGATGGCGTTCACCATGGCGGCCTTGAGGGCCGGCGCAGAGATCGTGATCGATGATTGCGCCAATGTCGATACCTCGTTCCCCGGATTCGTGGAATTGGCGGCGGGTGCAGGCTTACGGGTGGAATCAAACAATGGCTGATCAGCTACCGGTTATCTGCATCGACGGGCCGAGTGGCTCAGGCAAGGGTACGGTCACCCGGTTGGTGGCCGACCACCTCGGTTGGCGGGTGCTGGATTCGGGGGCCCTTTATCGGCTCGTCGGCTATGCCGTGGACCAGGCTGGTATAGGCTTTGACAATCAAAATAAAATCAGTGAGATAGCTTCGAAACTTAATGTTGAGTTTCGTGACGGAAAGATATTTCTCGACAATGCCGAAGTCACCGACCTGATCCGTACCGAGACCGCGGGCAACAACGCATCGAAGGTCGCCGCGATGCCCGGCGTCCGCGCAGCCCTATTGGACTGGCAGCGCGACTACGCTCGGCTTCCCGGCCTGGTTGCCGACGGGCGCGATATGGGAACCACCGTTTTTCCGCAAGCCGGGGTCAAGTTTTTCCTGACCGCCAGCGCAGAAGAACGTGCGCAAAGACGCCATAAGCAGTTGAAAGAAAAAGGATTGCCTGCTAATCTCGCCGCCCTTACGGCTGAGATTGAAGAACGCGATGCGCGTGATCGAAGCCGGACGGCCTCACCGCTGGTTCCCGCGATGGACGCGATCGAGATCGATTCGACCGCAATGGGCATAGATGAGGTCGTTGAATTTGTGCTGCAGAAGGCCAAAGAGGTCTTTGCAACGCCGCTGTAGCGGCCATGCCGTTTGCAGTTCCTGGGTGCCCGGATGATCCGGGTTGTCTTTAATCGGAAAAATCCGGATTGGTTTTGCCCACCGGTAGGATGGTCCGTCAAACGAACGGATCGGGAATATTAAATGTCTGAAAGCTTTGCCGAACTCTTTGAAGAGAGCCTCAATAACACCAACCTCCAACCTGGTGCCATCGTCATTGGTACCGTCGTCGCCATCGAGAACGATCACGTGATCGTCAATGCGGGCCTAAAGTCCGAGGGCGTCATCCCCAAGATCCAGTTCACTGATTTCGACGGCAATGTTGAATGTGCAGTGGGCGACCAGGTTGAAGTTGCACTCGATGCCGTGGAAGACGGTTTCGGCGCCACACGTCTGTCGCGCGAGAAGGCAAAACGCCATCACGCGTGGAACTCGCTCGAGAAGGCTTTCGAGGCGGAAGAAATCGTCATCGGCCGTATCAACGGCAAGGTCAAAGGCGGCTTCACTGTCGAACTCGATCAGATCCGTGCCTTTCTGCCCGGTTCCCTGGTCGATGTGCGCCCGGTTCGCGATACCTCCTATCTGGAAGGCAAGGACCTGGAGTTCAAGGTCATCAAGCTCGATCAGAAGCGCAACAATGTTGTGGTTTCGCGTCGTGCGGTGGTCGAGAAGGAATACAGCGAAGAGCGCGACAAGCTGCTCGAAAATCTGCAGGAAGGCCAGGAAGTCAAGGGTGTGGTCAAGAACCTCACCGACTATGGCGCCTTCGTCGACCTCGGTGGTATCGACGGCCTGCTGCACATCACCGACATGGCCTGGAAGCGTGTCAAGCATCCTTCCGAGGTTGTCGAGATCGGCGACGAGATCGATATCAAGGTCCTCAAGTTCGACCGCGAAAAGATGCGTGTCTCGCTTGGCCTGAAGCAGATGGGTGAGGATCCGTGGGTCAACATCACCCGTCGTTATCCGGAGGGCACCCGCTTGTTCGGCAAGGTCACCAACATCGCCGACTACGGCGCGTTTGTTGAGATCGAAGATGGTGTCGAGGGCCTGGTCCACGTGTCCGAGATGGACTGGACCAACAAGAACGTGCACCCGAGCAAGGTTGTCAACCTGGGTGACGAGGTCGAGGTTGTGGTTCTGGACATCGACGAGGAGCGTCGCCGCATCTCGCTCGGTATGAAGCAGTGCCAGTCCAACCCCTGGGAAGATTTCTCGCAGAAATTCAACAAGGGCGACCACGTCAGCGGTGTTATCAAGTCGATCACCGATTTCGGTATTTTCATCGGTCTCGATGGTGGTATCGACGGTCTGGTTCACCTCTCCGACATCTCCTGGGATGACACCGGTGAGGCGATTATCCGCAACTACAAGAAGGGCCAGGAACTCGAGACCGTGGTGCTCGCGGTTGATCCCGAGCGTGAGCGTATCTCGCTCGGCATCAAGCAACTCGACAAGGACCCGATGTCCAGCTTCCTCGCCCTGAACGAG
This sequence comes from uncultured Gammaproteobacteria bacterium, assembly GCA_964497145.1. GTDB lineage: Bacteria > Pseudomonadota > Gammaproteobacteria > Chromatiales > Chromatiaceae > Thiosocius. Next base: position 868 of record CAZCDY010000048.1, on the reverse strand, counting down.
AAGGGAGCGATCGTCCACGGCACGGTTCAGGAAGTGGATGCCAAGGGTGCGGTGATTGCACTGGGTGATGGTATCGAGGGTTACCTGCGTGCCTCCGAGCTGTCGCGTGACCGCGTCGAGGATGCGCGCTCAGTACTGAAGGAAGGCGAGGCCATCGAGGCCAAGTTCATGGGTGTGGATCGTAAGAACCGGACCATCAGCCTTTCGGTCAAGGCCAAGGACTACGACGAAGAGAAGGCGGCTATGGCAACCTACGGCAGTGGTGCTTCGGAAGCGGGTACGACGGCGTTTGGTGAGCTGTTGAAAGATCACCTGGATGCCAACAAAGAATAAGCAATCGTAACGATTGCAGTTACATGGATGGCGGCTTCGGCCGCCTGGTTTACTGGGATTGGGTTGGGGTTTGATGACCAAATCAGAATTGATCGAAGTCATTGCGCGTGAGCAGAGCCATCTGGCGTATCGTGACGCAGAGCTGGCGGTTAAATGTATGATTGAGCAGATGAGTCAGGCATTGGCCTCTGGCGAGCGGATCGAGATCCGCGGGTTCGGGAGCTTCTCCCTGCATTTTCGGCCACCCCGTATGGGGCGGAATCCGAAAACGGGGGATTCAGTGGAGCTGAGCGGCAAGTACGTACCGCATTTCAAACCCGGAAAGGAGTTACGCGAGCGCGTCAATCTCAAGTTCGAGTCGGAGCTGGCAAAGGAAGGCGAGAGCCAAGACTGACTGTCTCTGACCCATATCTGATCAAGCCGGCTTCACAGCCGGCTTTTTTATGGTGCGCCCGGCAGGGCGCACTTACTTGGAGGTGGAAGTCCTCTACATGCCCGGCAAGGGGAAGTGTTAGCCGAACGGCAAGGGTGTCGC
>CAZCDY010000047.1:20525-24690 GCA_964497145.1 uncultured Gammaproteobacteria bacterium | reverse complement strand
CGCCGTTGTAGAAGAAGTAGCCGATGTCGTGGGCCTTGAAGACCTCGATCAGGCGTTCGTACTCGCGCTTGTTGTCTTCCAGGCTCTTGAGCTTGAAACGGCAGGAGCCGAAGCCGCCGGACGGGGTGTGCTTGAGCGCGGCGATATCCTCTGCCGATTCCTGGCTGGTATCGATCAGGTCTTCGACCAGCGCGCCGATGATGCCATTACGGCCGGCGTAGACGTTGGCGATCTTGTCCGGGTGGGCGCGGGCGGTCTCGATCACGCCGCAGGCCGAGGAGTTGATAACCGCGGTGACCCCGCCGGACTGCGCATAAAAGGCATTTTTCGCCGTCATGATTTGTTCCCTCTGTATCTGAATTACTGTTTGTTTTGGTTTGCCCTGGACCCCGACGGGTCAGCGTTTCTTTTCGTCTATGTCGCCGCGTTCCCGGGCAATGTGGTCCGCCTGGGCCTGCAACAGTGAAACGGCGCACTCGGTCAGGTCGTCGTACTCATGCACGCCGGTGCCGTACTGCTGGTAGCCGCGAAAGAAGAACTGGCAGCGGTAGCGGCGCTCCCCGGTCTTGAAGATCACGAAATGACAGCCCTCGGCCTCCCAGACGAACACCGGGCAGGAGGTCAGATCGCGGTCGGCCGGGTTGAGACGGATCTCCGCGTCTGCAAACTGCAGTTCGATATCGCGGCCATAGCGCTCTTTCAGGGTGGTCCTGACGATCCACTCTTCGGTTTCGGTGATATCTCGAATGGTATCCATGCTGTCCAACCGATGGCCCTGGACTCGCCAGTCTCGCCGATGATCATCGAAAAGGGCCGCATTTCGATGTGGTTTTGCAGAAAACCGGGGTAAATTACTCGTTTATTTCCGTCGATCGCCTAAAATCCGTAGAAAATCAGTCGCTTCGTTGACAGGCTAGCGATGTGCGATTAGCTTAGACAACCCGGCACGGGGCAGCCAATGCAAAACACGGATGCCCCTATAGGAAAATCCTAATTTCCTTATTATGACAGGAAGTTGGACTAGCCACTCAAGCATTTGCCGCACTTGAGGCACAAAGCAGAACAATAATGGCCACCAAGGAGCCACAATGAGGATCGTTCTTCTGGGCCCCCCGGGATCGGGGAAGGCCGAGCTGTCCCGTCACATCGCCGAACATTACGGCATGCCGATAATCACGGTGAGCAGCGTGATGCAGCGGGCGGCGGCCGAAAACTCCGAGCTCGGACGTCTGGCCAAAGAGGCCATGGATATGTCGCGTGTCTCCGATGAACTGCTGCTGGCACTGTTGCGGATCCAGATGCCGCAGATGGACCTCAGGAAAGGCTTCATTCTCGTGGACCTGCCCAAAAACGCCGGCCAGGCGGATGTGCTGGACAGTGTGCTCAACGACCTTGGCGCCTCGATCGAACTGGTGCTCAACCTGCAGGTCGATCCGGACGAATTGATGGAGCGCCTGGTCGGGCGGATTACCTGCGACAGCTGTGGCGCTCAATACAATATGTACGTCAATCCACCGCTGGTGGAGGGCGTGTGCGACGAATGCGGCGCGCGGGTCATCCGCAGACCGGACGATTACGAAGAGACCATCAGCAATCGTCTGCGGGTCTACGAGGGCCAGATGGGTCCACTGCTGCAGTACTACAGCCTGGGTGACAAGCTGCGGCGCGTCGAATGTGATGCGGGCCCGGTCAAGGCCTGGAAGGGTGTGCGCAAACTGATCGATACTTTGCCGCCAAGTGTCCCGTCGGGCGAGATCGAGACAGACAAGCCTGGTGCCGCGAAGGCGCCGGCAGCCGGATCCAAACAGGCCAAGGCGAAACCGGCCACCAAGAAAGCCACGGCGAAGGCCAAGTCAAAGCCGGCGGCGAAGAAGGTCGTTGCAAAGGTGGAGAGGCCGGCAGCCAAGAAAAAGCCCGCACCGAAGAAGGCTGCACCGAAGAAGGCTGCACCGAAGAAGGCTGCCAAGAAAGCCCCGTCAAAGGGGGCAAAAAAGGCGCCTGCGAAGAAAGCTGTGGCAAAGAAGGTGGCTGCCAAGACGACCGCCAGGAAGGTTGCTGCCAAGAAGGTGACGGGCAAGCCGCTTGCGAAAAAAGCCGCAGCGAAAAAGGCCGCGCCGAAGAAAAAGCCTACAGCCAGCAAAAAGGTGGCGAAGAAGGTCGCCGCCAAGAAGACCGTTGCGAAAAAGGCTGCAGTGAAGAAAGTGGTTGCGAAGAAACCGGTTACGAAAAAGGCGGAAGCGAAGAAGCCTGTGGTGCGCAAAGCAGCCGCAAAGAAGGTCAGCAAGAAGGTGGCCGCCAAAAAGACCGCCGGCAAGGCAAAGAAAACGTCGAAGCGGCGCTGAGTGACAACAGGTCTGACGCCCGGTTTCAGCGAGCCGCGGTTGCCCCGCCGGGGTTTGCCAAGGTAGAGAGGCCTGGCGTCGCGCAAGTTCGCGACAGGCCAAACCTTGCGCCGGCCGGATTCTCAGTCCAGCGACGGCCCCAGCTGGAATTCGACCGGTTCGAAGCCGTGGTCTTCGAGCGTCGCCAGAACTTCTTCCCAGCAGCAGCCGGGCGTGTCTTCCTCGACTTCAGCGATTAGCCCGGTGACGTGGCGGTAGACCTCCTGCCCCTCGTGGTCGGGCGGGATCCGGACCAGGCGGATCTTGGTCTTGTCTTTGGCCGGCAGAATCATCAGTTCTTGCGTCATGCTAACTCCGGTTTTTCAGTGTGTCTTGCGACCGATCAGTTCGATCGGGTAGCCGTCGGGGTCTTCGACGAAGGCGATGATGGTGGTACCGGCATTCATGGGTCCGGCCTCGCGCAGTATCTTGCCGCCACGGTCCTTGATGTCGTCGGCCGCCTTATAGACGTCGTCGACCTCGACCGCAATGTGGCCGTAGCCGGTGCCCATGTCGTAGCTGGCCACACCCCAGTTGTAGGTCAGTTCGATGACGGTGTTGTCGGATTCGTCGCCGTAGCCCAGGAAGGCGAGGGTGAACTTGCCGTCCGGGTAGTCTTTACGCCGCAGCAGGCGCATGCCGAGCACCTCGGTATAGAAGCTGACCGATCGCTCGAGATCGCCGGTACGCAGCATGGTATGCAGGATACGCATCTTGATTTTCTCTCCCTGGGTCCCCGCGGTGGGGAGTCGAGATGGCTTCAGTCGCCACCCACCGTCATGTTTTCAATCAGCCAGGAGCCGGTGTCCAGGCTTCCAGGAACGTCGTTGTCCGTGCCCACGGCCAGCAGTTGCCGGAACATGTCCTTGAGGTTGCCGGCGACCGTGATTTCGTCGATCGGATACTGGATCTCCCCATTTTCCACCCAGAAACCCGCCGCCCCGCGTGAATAATCGCCAGTGACCGGGTTGGTGCCCTGCCCCATCAATTCGGTCACCACCACGCCCCGGTCCATCTCACGCAGCAGTTCCTCGAAAGACTGACCGCTGCTGGCGATGCCGCCATTGCGCACGCCACCGGCACTGGCGGTACTCTGCAGACCCAGCTTGCGTGCCGAGTAGCTGTCCAGCAGGTAACCCTGCAAAACGCCGTTTTCGACCAGTTCACGGTAACCGGTGGCAACCCCTTCGTTGTCAAAGGGGGCGCTGGCCTGGCCGCGCGGACGCAGCGGGTCTTCGCTGATCTGCACCCAGTCCGGGAATATCTGTTCCCCGACCCGATCCAGCAGGAAGGTCGACTTGCGGTAAACGGCATGTCCACGAATCGCGCCGAACAGGCTGCGCAGCAGACTCGGTGCGACATCGGCCCGGAACAACACCGGGCATTCGCGGGTCCCCAGCTGGCGCCCATTGAGTCTCGCCAGGGTGCGTTCGGCAGCCGTGCGCCCGATTGCGGCCGGGTCGGCCAGTTCCGAGGGCAGGCGGCCACTGTCGTACCAGTAGTCACGCTGCATCTGCTCGCCTTCCTGGGCGATGACCGCGCAGCTCAGGCTGTGGCGCGTACTGGGGTAGCCGCCGACAAAACCATGGCTGTTGCCGTAGATGAAACTCGATTCCTGGGTGTAGAGGGTGGCGCCCTCGGAGTTGCTGATGCGCGGGTCCACCGCACGCGCCGCGTCCTCGCAGTCGCAGGCGATCCGGGCCGCTTCATCCGCATCCAGTTGCCATGGGTGGTAGAGATCCAGATCGGGTACGTCCTGTGCCATGCGGTCGGCATCGGCGAGG
>CAZCDY010000047.1:10003-20515 GCA_964497145.1 uncultured Gammaproteobacteria bacterium | reverse complement strand
CCTTGCGGTGGCCGAAGTACACGGTGATGCCGAGCCCGTTGTCGCTGGTATGTTCAATGGTCTCGGTCTCGCCGAGGCGCACGGTCACCGACAGGCCGGTCTGTGCCGATACCCCTGCCTCTGCCGCATCGGCGCCCTGGTTACGGGCTTCCTGCAGAAGGTCTTCGACGACCTGCTTGAGTCTGGCGATCTGTTCGGGATGGCTCATCTTTGCTGTCGGATGCTCAGGCGGCGGTGCCGCCCACGGTGAGTTGATCGATCTTCAGGGTCGGCTGCCCGACCCCGACTGGGACGCTCTGGCCCTCTTTGCCGCAGGTGCCCACACCGGTGTCCAGCGCCAGGTCGTCGCCGACCATGCTGATCCGGTTCATCGCCTCGGGGCCGTTGCCGATCAGGGTGGCGCCCTTGACCGGGTGGCTCACCCTGCCATTCTCGATCAGATAGGCCTCGTTGGCGGAAAACACAAACTTGCCCGAGGTGATATCCACCTGGCCGCCGCCGAAGTTGACCGCGTAGATGCCATGCTCGACCGAGGCGATGATCTCCTCGGGCTTGTGCTGGCCGGGCAGCATATAGGTGTTGGTCATGCGCGGCATCGGCAGGTGGGCGTAAGATTCCCGGCGGCCGTTGCCGGTCGGCGCGACGCCCATCAGGCGCGCGTTCATTTTGTCCTGCATATAGCCCTTGAGGATACCTTTCTCGATCAGGACATTGTTGCCGGAGGGGGTGCCTTCGTCGTCGATGGTCAGCGAGCCGCGTCGGCCGGGCAGGGTGCCGTCGTCGACCACGGTGCACAGCGGCGAGGCTACCTGTTCGCCGATGCGCCCGGAAAAGGCCGAGGTGCCTTTGCGGTTGAAATCACCCTCCAGGCCATGTCCGACCGCCTCGTGCAGCAGCACGCCGGGCCAGCCCGGGCCCAGAACCACCGGCAGCATGCCGGCAGGTGCCGCTACCGCCTCGAGGTTCACCAGGGCCTGACGTACGGCCTCGCGGGCATAGCTCAGGGCACGATCTTCCTGCAGGAAGAAGTCGAGTCCCTCGCGTGCGCCGCCACCCGAGCTGCCCTGCTCGCGTTTGCCTTCGTGTTCGACGATCACCTGCACGCTCATGCGTACCAGCGGTCGCACATCACCGTGGATCTGGCCGCCGTTGTCCATCACCAGGATGGTGTCGTGCGCTGCGACCAGGCTGACGATGACCTCCTGCACCCGCGGGTCCGCTGCGCGTGCCTCGGCGTCGGCGCGCCGCATCAGGTCCAGTTTTTCGGCCTCGCTCAATGAGTCCAGGGGATTGATCGGCGCATACAGCGCGGGGGGTGCACCGGTTCCCGCGATCGCTCTGGCCCCGTGTTGACCGGCCTGTGCAATCGATCGTGCGGCGCTCGCGGCTTGAAGCAGACGTGAAAGTTCCAGGCTGTCGGTGTAGGCAAAGCCGGTCTTCTCGCCGCTGATGGCGCGCAGGCCGGCGCCCTGTTCGATGCTGTGGCTGCCTTCCTTGATGATACCGTCTTCGAGCACCCAGGACTCAAGGCGGCCATATTGGAAATAGATATCCGCGGCATCCACCTGCCGGCTCAGCAGGCGATCCATCACCTGCGAAAGCTGGGCCTCGTTCAGACCCGGTGTATCCAGCAGCGTCTCGCGCGCGATAGCTGTGCTGTGCGACATTTCAGTGTTACTCCTGGCCGTCGAATGCCGATGCTGTCGAGCGATCAGCGGCAGTGCAGGCGACGGTGATCGAGGCAGGGGAAGTTGCGCCGCGTGGTCTGCTGGAACTCGGGGTCGATATCGGCCAGGACGCAGCCGTTACCGCGCTCACGCTCAGCGAGCTTGGTACCCCAGGGATCGACAATCAAGCTGTGCCCATAGGTTTCGCGGCTGGCGACGTGAAAACCGCCCTGTGCCGCGGCAATGACGTAGGATACGTTCTCGATCGCGCGCGCACGCACCAGGATCTCCCAGTGGGCCCGCCCGGTGATGGCCGTGAATGCCGCTGGCAGTGCGATTACCTCCACGCCGCGGTCGACCATCGCACGGAAGATCTCGGGGAAACGCAGGTCGTAGCAGACGGCGACCCCCAGCCTGCCGACCGGGCTGTTGAGGACCAGTACGCGGTCGCCTGCCTCGATACTTTCCGACTCGATAAACTGCTCGTCGCTCTCTATCAGATTGACATCGAACAGATGCTGCTTGTCGTAACGTCCCACCTGCCTGCCCTGGTCGTCGTAGACGGTGCAGGCGGCGCGCCACTTGGCCGCGTGCTCGGCCTCCAGCGGGATGGTGCCGCCCACGATCCAGATGCCCAGGCGGGTCGCAAGTTGCGACAGGAAGGTCTGCAGCGGGCCGTCACCGGCCTCTTCACGCAGGGCGTTGGCGTCTTTGCAGCTGCTGCCCATGAAGGCGAAATTCTCCGGCAGGACGATCATCTGCGCGCCCTGTTTGGCGGCAGCCTCTGCCTGGCGTTCGGTTTCCAGGAGGTTGGCGCTGACATTGCTGCCCGATGCAAGCTGAATGGCGGCGACTTTCTTTTTCGAGTTGTGCATGGATCCCTACCAGGGTTTTCTTTGTGTGAACTCTACTGCCTGCGGCGTGATGGGCAAAGGGTTATCGCGCCGAGATAGGGGATAAGTGTGTGTGGAAATGCCCGAGATAGGCATCTTGGTCCTTATTCCGCGGCGCCAGGCAGGTCCGCACCGTGTGGTTTGCTGTCCTTGAGGACCTTGAAAAGACCGCGGAAGGGGTTTTGGCCCCCGGTGTTCTGTTCCGGGCTCTGTTCTGATTCCGGGGGTGGCGCGGCGCCCGCTTTCGCGTGCCGCGTCTCGGCAGGTCTTGCCTCCTTGGTCGCCTCGGGCGGTCCAGCGTTTGCTTTCGGTCCCGGATCCTGCTGCGCCGACGCCTCTTCGAAGTTGCTGCTGAACGGCTGCAGAATCTTGGACAGTGTGCCGCCAGTGTCGAGCTGTTTGACCTCGGGTTCAGCCCAGGGGCCGATGAGGCTGTACTCGAAACGATTGAGGTCGTCGAACCCCTTGTTCATCACCTTTTGTGCCACCAGCACCGCGAGGCCGGCGACCGGGCCACCTGCAAGGGTGCTCGCGATCGGCAGGGTTGCATCGAGATCCGGCGTGACCTTGACGTGCTGGTCCAGGGTGCGGCTTACAAGATCGGCATCGCCCTCGAGGTCGATTCGCCCGGTGGGACCGAGTACCCGCAGATTGCTGGTGTTGGCTATGCCGTGGGTGAAGTTGAAGTCTCCCTTTATGCTGTCGAAGCTGAAGCCTTTTTTGTAGATGTCGCTGAAATCGAGCCGCAGGCGTCGGGTCAGGGCATTGAGATTGAGCAGGCCGACCACGCGGGTGACACCCGGATCGAGTTCGACGATTCGGCCGCTGTTGACATCCAGACGGATGTTGCCGGCAAAGCTTATGCGATGGAACTGCGCCGGGTTGCCTGGCCAGCGCAGGAAGAATTCAAGGGTGCTCGAGGCCTGCGCAACCTGGCGTGAATAGCCCAGGTCCACCAGCAGATCGCCCAGGTCTGCGGCACTGGCGCGCCCACCCCATTCGGTTGCGTACTCGGCCCCTGTACGCGACCAGTGGCCGGCACTGTCGAGCTCCAGCTGGCCGCCACGCAGACTGAACTCGGTAAGGTGCAGTCCCTCGGGGGCATGTTGCGCATTCAGGCGGAGCTGGCCCAGGTCCGCCTCGTTGACCCTGAGTTCGACGATATTGATCACCAGCCCGGGCAGGGTCGCAGGGTCAGGGCCGTCCTCCGGGTCGGGTACGGGCGGGGGGGCGAAATTTTCATCACCCAGGGGCAGCTGCAGGCTGAGGCGATCCAGATCCACCTGAATGGGCCTTTGGGTCTGCCCTTGTGCGGCGCTGAAACTGCCGGCCAGGTTGGGTGCCTCGATCTTGCCCCGCCATAGGCCGTTCCTGATGCCGGCGTCCAGGTGCAGATCGTCGATACCCAGATTGCCGGCCTTGAGTCGGCCGATGCCCAGGTCGAGGTGCAGTGACGTAGGGCCGCTGTCTTCCCCATTCGACATCCCTTTCAGGGACTCGCCCCATTCGAGCAGATCAACGGTTTCCAGCTGTCCAGCGATGCGGACGCCCGGATCGGGGCCGAGTCGGGCCTCATTGCCGCCCACCATCACGTCGACCTGATGGCCGTCGCTGCTGAACTTCGCGTCTATCAGTCCGGCATACTGGAGGCTGCCGGGCGCCGGTTGTCCGCCCACCGGCAGCTTGACCGACAGCTGGCGAGTCTGTTCGGGGGTTTTGCCGAACGGTGCCGGCAGGCTTATCCGGACCCCCTTGAGATCACTTTCGACCGACAGGGTGCCGGGTGTCCCTGCCGCTGCGCTGGCCGCCGGGATATTCATTTCGATGACGAAATCCGTTCGTCCGCTGAAGGCTTGTAGCGGGATGGCCGGGACCTGGCGCATGATGTCTTCGAGGCCCAGATTGCCACGCGTGCGAATCCGCGTGGTGCCGTCATTCATCGGTGAGACATCGACCCGAACGGGGGCGCCGAGCGTGCGCGCCCTGATGCCGCGGGCGGAAAGGCCATCGAGGTTGAAATCGAGCTGGCCCTGGATGTCGCTCATCGTGAAACCCCAGTCAGGCAGCGACAGCTGTGCACCGTCGAATCCCAACTGGCCATCCAGTGCATGGCCGATCTCGTCGGCCAGCGGTACGGTGAATGCCAAGCGCAGTTCGCTGTCACCCTCGGCCCGCATGGGAGCCACGATGTCGCCGAAGTCGTCACGCAGGGCATCTTCCTGCAGCAGGCGCAGGATACTCTGCAGGGGGCCGTTGACGGCTCCCTGCACCTTCAAGGGCCCGGCGGGATTCAGCGAATCGATGTGGCCATGGGTATCGGCGACCTGGCTGTCGTAGATGCTGGCCGATTCCAGGTCGATGTCCAGCTGGTTGCCGTAAAATTTCACACGCGCGTCGAGATGCTCGAGCTTCGGCCAGCCCGCGAGGTAGTCGAGCTCGAGGTCCCGGGTATCGAAAACGACCTGGAAGGTGCCGCTGCGGGGCTCTTCGTAGGGGAAGTCGTCGAGCGTGCCGTAGACCAGCGCGGTACCGCCGGGAACGCGCCCGGACCTGATCGAGCTGTCCAGCCACGCCACCACATCCTCGTCCATGATGCCGGTCGGGTAATAGCGCAGCGCATTGGCGGCGTCGCCGTCGCTGAAATTGGTCTGCAGGTCGAGGAACAGGGGCCGGTCCGGCTGATAATCGAGCATCAGGCGGGTGCGGGTATCGATATCCGGTGTTTCCGCATGCAGGTTGTCGCTGAGCACCTTCCATCGGCCATTCTCGCGCAGGATATCCAGTCTCCCCTCGAGTTCGACCAGCTTGAGGGGGTCGCGGAACAGATCCCTGAAACGCACTTCGGCGTCGCGGCTGTCGAGATGCAACACAACGTGGTCCTGCTGGCCGTGCAGGCTGCCGTTGAGGTTTTCGACACCCGGAATCTGGCCCCAGGGGGCCGTTGTGACCCCGGAGAAGTCACCCTGTGCGCGCCACTGGGTCTGCTCGGCCGTGATATCCGCAGCCAATCTCAGGTTGCGGATCTCGCCACGCGGCTGCAACTGCTGGATCGGCTCCCTCAGATCCTGCCAGGGCAGGCGTACCTGCAGGATGCGGGCGATGTCGTCGATGCGCAGGTAGTCCGCCGCGGCCGTGATCTTCCGACCGCCGTCGGCTCGCTCTGTCAGCGCGAAGGCGAGGTCACCGAATGGCCACTGGTGGTCTCTGAAGACGAGCAGCAGGTCGCTGAGACCGACGCGCAGGGCGTTCTTTCGGCGATGAATGCTGAAGCTCGCCCCGGCCCTGGCCAGATGCAGGGGTACGGCATCCAGGGTCTTCGGATGCAGCCGGAGATCGCGTAACTGAAACTCGCCCTGGGCCCCTACCGGGAAGGCGCCTTCCCACTGGCCCCAGGATTCGAGATCGAGCTGCAGACCATGCAGGCCATAGTGGGTCGGCAGATAGTGCTCGAACAGGTCGGCGACATCCAGATTGTCGACCTTGAGATAGGTTTCGCCGCCCCAGTCCCGCGTGGTAAGGAAGCCGTCCAGTTTCGCCGACAGGTCGGCGTTGCCGGAAGCGGTCTCGAGCCGGGCGCGCAGATCCAGTCGTGTGCCTTCGCGGTCGAACACGATATCGATGTTGTCGATCGTGAAGGGAGGTTTCTCCGCCTTGTGGTCGATCCAGACCACGCGGGTGTTGATCAGGCGGAGGCTGCTCGGCAGCGGCGGGACCGTGCGGGGTCGGTCGGGGTACGGCTGGATCACCTCTATCCCCGCGAGGTGCATCTGTCCCGATGTCTCTCTCACCACTGTCAGCTGCATGCCGTCCACCGTGAGGCGAAGGGCATCGAGTTGCGAGCCACCCAGTAATTCCTGCAGCGTCAGGTGCAGCGATACCCGGTCGATCTCCAAGGATTCTGCGCCATCCCCGATAGTCACCCCGCGCATCTCGAGCAGGGGGGCGGCGCCGTACCAGCGGGCCCTGAGTTCGCCGATGGTAACCGGGACGCCCAGTTGCGCTGACAACAGCTCGCCCAGCTCGTCACGATAATCGGTGATCAGGGGGGTGGTTGAGCGCACCGCGAGGACAAGCAGTCCCCACAGGACCACCAACGCGATCAGCAGATTCTTCAAGATACGCAATGCGATTTCCTGGCGTGTTCGCCGCTCCCGGACGCGCAGACTAGATCAGCACCACGTCGTACTGTTCCTGGTTGTAAAGTGCCTCGGCCTGCAACTTGATCGGGCGACCGATGAACTGTTCCAGTTCGGCCAGGTTCTGTGACTCCTCGTCGAGCAGGCGGTCGACCACCTCCTGTGATGCCAGCACCAGGAGCTGCTCCACGTCGAACTGCCGCCACTCGCGCAGGATGTCACGAAAAATATCGAAGCAGGTGGTCTCGGCTGTCTTGAGCATGCCGCGCCCGCTGCAGGTTGGACAGCTTTCGCACAGCACATGTTCCAGCGATTCTCGCGTGCGTTTGCGTGTCATCTCCACCAGGCCGAGCGTCGAGACCTCGGAGATGTGCGTTTTGGCATTATCGTGTGCAAGACAGCGTTCGAGTGCGCGGATGACCTGGCGTTTGTGATCCTCATCGGTCATGTCGATGAAATCGATAATGATGATTCCGCCCAGGTTGCGCAGCCGTAGCTGGCGACAGATGGCCTGCGCGGCCTCGAGATTGGTCTTGAAGATGGTCTCCTCGAGATTGCGGTGGCCGACGAAAGCGCCGGTATTGACGTCGATGGTCGTCATCGCCTCGGTCTGATCGATTACCAGGTGGCCACCCGATTTGAGGTCGACTTTGCGTTCCAGGGCCTTCTGGATCTCATCTTCTACCCCGTAAAGATCGAATATCGGCCTTTTTCCCGGGTAATACTCGATCGCGGAACGCTGTTCCGGGATGTATTTCGTCGCGAACTGCTGCGCTTTCTCCCAGGTTGAGCGCGAGTCGATCCGCACCTTCTCCACTTCCGGGTTGATCAGGTCGCGCAGCGCTCGCAGTGCCAGGGGCAGATCCTCGTGGATCAGCTGTTTGCCCGGCGTCGCGGCGGCACGTTCGCGAATGGAGCTCCAGAGTCTCACCAGAAAACGCATGTCGTTGTGCAGGGCCTCTTCGGACACCCCATCTGCCGCGGTCCGGGCGATGAAGCCGGCACTGATATCGTTTGCCTCTGCGTACTGCGTCAGGATGTCGCGCAGGCGGGCGCGTTCTTCTTCGTCCTCGATCTTCTGCGAGACGCCGACATTGCCCACATTGGGCATGAACACCATGAAACGGGACGGAATCGAGATGTTGGTGGTCAGGCGCGCGCCCTTGGTGCCGAGCGGGTCTTTGACCACCTGGACGATCACCTCGCCGCCCTCGCGCACCAGATCGGTGATCTGGTCGGATCTTTCGTTGTTCGGCGCATGGATATCCGAGGCATGGAGGAAGGCGGCACGTTCCAGGCCGGCATCGACGAATGCGGCCTGCATGCCCGGCAAAACCCGGCACACCTTGCCCTTGTAGATATTGCCTACCAGGCCGCGTTTGCCGGTTCGCTCGATGATGATTTCCTGAACCACGCCGTTTTCGACCACCGCGACCCGGGCCTCCGGTGGGGTGATGTTGATCAGGATTTCTTCGCTCATCCTGCCATATTACACGGGCCGGCGGCCATGCACCCCGATCGTCCCGAGCAACTGCATGGTCTCGAACAACGGCAGCCCCATGATGCCGGAATAGCTGCCCTCGATACGCTCGATGAAGGCCGCGGCGAGCCCCTGCACCGCATAGCCGCCGGCCTTGTCCGCCGGCTCTCCGGTGGTCCAGTAGGCTGATGCCTCCTGTTCGCTGATATCGCGGAATATCACCCGGCTGACATTGAGGCGATATTGTGTCGCGTCGGCGGTGGCGAGGGCGACGCCGGTCAGGACCTCGTGCGGGCGTCCGGACAGCGATAACAGCATCTCGATCGCGTCTTCGCGGCCGCCGGGTTTGCCGAGGATGGTTTGATTGGCGACCACGGCGGTATCCGAGCCCAGTACCGGGAGATCGGGGAACCTGCGGTGTACCGTCCGGGCCTTGGCGATGGCCACCCGTTCCACGTAGTCGGCCGCACGCTCGTCGGCATGCACGGTTTCATCGACCCGGGCCGGTTCTGCGCGGAAGTCCAGGCCCATCTGCTCAAGCAGTTCGGCGCGGCGGGGGGATTGCGAGGCGAGGACGATCATGCCGATTGCGGCCTTCTTGGTTTTGTTGTCTTTAGACCAAAGATAACCGAAGTTGAGCCGCCACGCCGGGGTCAGGCGCGGTGGTAGGGATGATTCCGGAGAATGCTCCAGGCGCGGTAGATCTGTTCCGCCAGCACCACCCTGACCAGCGGATGCGGCAGGGTCAGCGGGGACAGTGACCAGAGTTGCCCGGCAGCCGAGCGGGCGGCGTCGGTGAGCCCGTCCGGCCCACCCACCAGCAGGGCCAGGTCCTGGCCGCTGCCCATCCAGGCATCGAGTTTTTGCGCCAGCTGTTCGGTCGACCAGCTGCGGCCACCGACTTCGAGCGCCACCACTGCCGCGCCTTTCGGTACGGCGGCGAGCAGGCGTTCAGATTCATCGCGCATGATGCGCACGACGTCGGCGTTCTTGCCTCTTTTGCCGGCAGGGACCTCGATCAGGCGCAGGGCGCACTCGGGCGGCAGGCGTTTCGCGTACTCGGTGTAGCCGTCCTGCACCCAACGCGGCATCTTGTCGCCGACGGCGATCAGATGGATCTGCATGGGGCGGTTTGATCCGGCTGTGGTGTTGGGGCCTGAGAGGCCACCAAGGCGCTGAATACGCGAAGGCCTTTGATGCCGGCTGGTCGGGAACAACGGTTCCGCACAGGCGAAAAACCGGACCTTTGTGAGCTTCGCGTTCCCAACTCGGCGCCTGGAATAACGCTCAGGAGGAGCCGTGTTCCTTGGTGAGTTTCTCGGCAGCCTGGGGGTCGACATTCCACAGCCGCTCGAGCTGGTAGAAATCCCGTACCTTGGCTTGCATCACGTGGACCACAACACCATTGAGGTCGATCAGGGCCCACTCGCCTTCCTGCAGGCCCTCGGTGCCTATTGGCGCCTGGCCGGCCTGTTTGGCCTGAAAGGCTACCGACTCAGCCGAGGACTTCACGTGACGATCGGAGCTGCCTGTGGCAATCACGAAGAAATCCGTGATGCTGGTCTTGCCGCGGACATCGAGGGTGACGATGTCGAAGGCCTTCATGTCTTCGAGGGTGGTGACGACGAGATCGCGTAATTCTTCTACCTGCATGCCCGGGTCCGAAAAGTGCACTGGGGTTGAATCATAAACCATCTGCGTCCTGCGCCCTAACCCCCGGGGACTATGCGAGCAGATGCGGATCGCCCAAAGTGTCGCAATACGGCGGGGATTGGCGTCAGATCTGTGGTGAAAAGTGGCAAATGCGGCGTCACCGGTAGAGCCTGTGCTGTTGGATCAGTGCCAGCACGCCCGGTGGCAGCAGAAAATCAACGCTGCGACCACTGGCCAGGCGCTGCCGGATATCGCTGGAGGCGATGTCCAGCTGGGTGACGGGGCAGAAAAGGATCTGGCCGGTTCGGGTCAGGTCGCGCGACGTGGTCTGGTGAGTGGCCAGCAGTTGTTGCAGTGCCGGGGGGCGTGGCAGTGCCTCGCCTGGGCGCTGCATGACCGCAAGGTTGGCGATGGCCAGGATCTCCTGCGGATCACGCCAGTCCGCGAAACCGTTGAAGGCGTCTTCACCCAGCAGCAGGCACAGCGACCGCTCCGGGAGGTCCCGCTGCAGCGATTTCAGGGTGTCGACGGTGTAAGAGGGGCCTTGGCGCCGCAGTTCCCGGTCGTCGGCCGTGAAGCGCGGCTCGCCGCGCATGCCTTCGATCACCACCGCGATTTCACCGGCCACGCCCAACGCCAAGCGCCTGGCCGTGGCGCACATCGCGCTCGACGCGGGCGAGGGC
>CAZCDY010000047.1:0-9993 GCA_964497145.1 uncultured Gammaproteobacteria bacterium | reverse complement strand
CGCCTGCCCGCCGACGGCGTCGGCCTCGCGCGCATGGAGTTCGTCGTCTCCAACTGGTGCCGCGTCCACCCGATGGCGCTGCTCCATAAACAGGGCGAAGGCCTGATCAGCCCCGGCACGGGCTTCCTTCTCGGAGTATCCGGCCTTAAGTTGAAGTTCTGTCAGCATCTGCAGGCGCATGGCGGCCGGAGTCTCCGGTTGGTCGCGATGGACCGCATGCGCGAGCGGAATCAGGCGTACCTGTTCCAGGCCGAGGACCTCAAGGGCGTCGAGCGCAATGCGCAGGTGGCCGTTGTGGACCGGGTCAAAAGTCCCGCCGAATACCCCGACGGTCCGGCTTTTCAATGGGCCCGGTCCCTCATGTGCGTATGTGACCATCACCGAACACGATGAATTTCACCGAGGTCAGCCCTTCGAGGCCTACCGGGCCACGGGCATGAAATTTGTCCGTCGAGATGCCGATTTCGGCCCCCAGGCCGTACTCGAAGCCGTCCGCGAACCGGGTCGAGGCATTGATCATTACCGAGCTGGCATCGACCTCGCGCAGGAAGCGTCGCCCTTTGGTGAAGTTCTCGCTGACGATGCTCTCGGTGTGCATTGAGCCATGCCGTGCGATGTGGTCCATGGCGCCGTCGATATCCGGGACTACCTTGATCGAGAGGATGGGTGCCAGGTATTCCTCGTCCCAGTCCGCCTCGCTGGCGGCCTTACAGCGGTCGCCGAGGATGTCACAGGTCCGCTCACAGCCGCGCAGTTCCACGCCTTTATCCAGGTAGGCGGCCGCCAGGTCGGGCAGGAAGTCACCTGCAATCGTCTCGTTGACCAGCAGGGTCTCCATCGTGTTGCAGGTACCGTAGCGCTGGGTCTTGGCGTTGAGTGCCACGTCAAAGGCCTTTTTCGGGTCGGCCTCGTCATCGACGTAGACATGGCATATGCCGTGCAGGTGTTTGATGACCGGTACCCTGGCGTCGTTGCTGATGCGCTCGATCAGGCCTTTGCCTCCACGCGGGATGATGACGTCGATGTATTCGGGCATGGTGATCATGTCACCGACGGCGGCGCGGTCGGTGGTCGCAATCACCTGGACCGCGTCGGCCGGCAAGCCGGCTGCTTCGAGGCCGCGATGGATGCTGGCTGCGATCGCCTGGTTCGAATGGAAGGCCTCCGAGCCGCCCCGCAGCACCGTGGCGTTGCCCGACTTGAGGCACAGCGCTGCTGCATCGGCGGTCACGTTGGGACGCGATTCGTAGATGATGCCGACCACCCCCAGCGGCACGCGCATACGCCCGACCTGGATTCCGCTGGGGCGGAATCGCATGTCGAAGATCTCGCCGATCGGGTCGGGCAGGGCGGCGATCTGGCGCAGGCCCTCGATCATGCCGTCGATGCGAACCTGATTGAGCTCGAGGCGATCGAGCAGGGCGGCATCCAGGCCCTTGGCGGCGCCGTCCTCCAGGTCCTTGCGATTTTCCGCGATCAATTCATCGCGGACCCGGTCGAGGTCGTCCGCGATGGCATTGAGGGCGTCGTCCTTGGCCGCGGTATCGGCGGCGGCCAGGGCGCGTGATGCGGTGCGCGCGCGGCGACCCAGGTCTTGCATGTAGGCGGAAACGTCGTTGATCTGCAGCTGGGCAGCATGGCTCATGGCGGTGCTCGCAATCTTCTGGTCAATGGCGGAATTCTACCGTAAGCGGCAGACTGCCGGGAGGTCATGGGCCGGTGGCCGATCGGCCACCTATAGATTCAGCTGCCCTGATTGGCGGCCTGTTGCTGGGTCGCGACCTGGGCGTTGGCCTGGCTCTCCCAGGAGAACTTCGGCAGATTGATGAACGCCTGTTTGATGCCGTTGTTCCATGCCTCGCGCACGCTGATCAGGTATTTGTCATCGGCGTCGAAACGGCAGCGGCAGCCGATCGTCAGACTGTCTTTTTCGTAGGTCGCCAGTTCAAATGGTGGCCCGACCGTGATGTTCGATCGGGTGGTGGCATCCAGCGAGACCAGCGCCAGCCGCGAGGCCTGGTTGAGTGACAGCCCGGGGTGCACGATACGGTCCAGTGCCGGCTTGCCGTACTTGCTCTCACCGATCTGCAGGTAGGGTGTCTCCGGCGAGGAGGTGATGTAATTGCCTTGCGGGTAGATCAGCATCATGCCGTGTGGCTGGCCGGCGATCTGGCCGCCGATAAGCAGGGTGGTCTCCCCGCTCACGCCGGACTGGGTCAATGCCTGGCTGTGTTCTTTCTGCACGGCCAGACTGATGGCGCCGATATATTCTGCGGCCTCGAACAGATAGCGGACATTCGCGAGGTTGGGCCCGCCAGGCGGGTAATCGAGGTCGCGCTGGATATGGTTCACCACCTCCTGGGTGGTGGCCAGGTTTCCGGCCGACAGGATCACGAACAGACGGTCGGGCGACGGCGTAAACACATGCATTTTGCTGTACGAGGTCACATAGTCGACCCCCGCATTGGTGCGCGAGTCTGAGGCGAAGACGAGGCCGTCATCGAGACTGAGTCCGACACAATATGTCATCAAAGGGATCCGGGTGTGTTTCGACTGTGCAAGTATGGAGTGAAATCGTGTCGCTATGGAAGCCCCATTTTTTTGTCCGAGGGGTCACGCTGCAGTTAATTCGGCACTATTATTGCTACTTTCGCGCAAGCCCTGAGCCGAGGAAATTTGATGTCTATCCGAGTGGCCATCCGCCACAGAACTGAATACCTGTTCGACCGCAGTGTCTCCCTGTCACCGCACCAGATACGTTTGCGCCCCGCGCCGCATACGCGCGCACCGGTGCACGAGTACTCGCTGAAGGTCGAACCGGAGGAACACTTCCTCAACTGGCAGCAGGATCCGTTCGGCAACTTTGTCGCGCGTTACGTGTTCCCGCAGAAGACCAGGAAGATGGTGGTCGATGTCGGCATGGTGGTGGAGATGGTCACCGTCAATCCGTTCGATTTCTTCGTCGAGGATTATGCCGAAAAATTTCCCTTCAGCTATCCGAAACAGCTGCACAAGGAACTGAAGCCCTATTTCGAGTGCACCGAATCGGGGCCCCGGCTCACCGAATGGGTGCAGGGGATCTCCCGCGAACCGATGCAGATGAACGATTTCATGGTCGCTCTGAACCGTCGGGTACAGGAAGCGATCGGTTACGTGGTGCGGATGGAGCCGGGGGTGCAGACCTGTGAGGAGACGCTGGAACGGCGCAAGGGGTCCTGCCGGGACAGCGCCTGGCTGCTGGTTCAGATAGCCCGTCACCTCGGGCTGGCCGCGCGTTTTGTATCCGGCTATCTGGTTCAGCTGGCACCTGACCAGGAATCGCTCGACGGCCCCTCCGGCCCGACCAAGGATTTCACCGATCTGCATGCCTGGACCGAGATCTTCGTGCCAGGCGCCGGCTGGATCGGCCTCGACCCCACTTCCGGCCTGCTGGCCGGTGAAGGCCATATCCCGCTCGCCTGCACGCCCGATTATGTCAGTGCGGCGGCGGTCACCGGTGCGACCGACAAGTGCGAGGTCAAGTTCGAGTTCCTCAACGAGGTCACCCGCATCCACGAGGACCCGCGTGTCACCCTGCCGTACGGCGACGAGCAATGGGCTGCGGTGATGGCGCTGGGTAGCCGGGTCGATGCCGAGCTCAAGACCAACGATGTGCGGTTGACCATGGGCGGTGAACCGACCTTCGTATCCATCGACGATATGGATGGCGATGAATGGAATACCGCGGCACTTGGCCCGCACAAGCGCGAACGTGCAGAGGTCCTGCTGCGACGCCTTTGGCAGCGGTTTTCGCCGGGCGGCGTGCTGCATCATGGCCAGGGCAAATGGTATCCGGGGGAGCCGCTGCCGCGCTGGGCCCTGTCCTGCCTTTGGCGCGACGACGGTGCGCCGGTCTGGCGTGACCCGAAATTGCTGGCCGATCCCACCAGCGGCGGCGGTACCGACAGCGCAGCGGTGCAGGCCTTTGCGCGCCGACTGGCCACCCGGCTGGGGGTGCCTGCCAACAATGTCGAGCCGGGCTACGAGGATGTCCTCTATTACCTGTGGAAAGAGGGGACCCTGCCCGAGAACATCGATGTGCTGAACAGCAAGGTCTCGGACAAGCTCGAGCGTGCGCGTCTGCGGCGGCTGTTCGAGCGCGGCCTGGATCAGACCATCGGTTATGCGCTGCCGCTTGGCTGGGACAGCGACGCGGAGGAGTGGATAAGTTCACCCTGGACCTTCCGCCGGGGCCACATGTTCCTGCTGCCCGGCGATTCCCCCATGGGCTTGCGTCTCCCCTTGGATGCCCTGATATGGGAAGAGGAGGAAGACCGTCAGAAGCTGCATCCTACCGACCCGTTCGCAGAACGCAGTGCGCTGCCGGGGGCCGGTCTCAGTCATGGCGCCGGCGAGGTGTCTTCACGCTATACCAGCTGGCAGCGCGGTCTGCCCGAGGACACCCTGCAGGCCCACGGTCTGAGCGAGCAGGGGCCGGCGGATGCCGGGCACGAGGGACGCCATTTCGTCCGCACCGCGATGGCCCTGGAGGCGCGTGAAGGCAACCTGCATGTGTTCCTGCCGCCGCTCGAAGACGTCACCCACTGGCTCGATCTGGTCGCCGAGATCGAGGCCACCGCACGTGAACTGGGGCAGGCGATTGTGTTGGAAGGTTATCCGGCGCCGCATGACCCGCGCCTGAAACGCTTTTCGGTCACGCCCGACCCCGGTGTGATCGAGGTCAATGTACACCCTGCGCACAGCTGGCAGGAGATGGTCGACAACACCGAAGTGCTGTACGACGAGGCGCGACTCTCGCGCCTGGGGACGGAGAAATTCATGCTGGACGGTCGTCACACCGGCACCGGGGGCGGCAATCATGTCACCCTCGGTGGGCCGAGTCCGGCCGACAGCCCGATGCTGCGCAATCCCCAGGTGCTGGGCAGCCTGGTGCGTTATTGGCAGAATCATCCAGCCCTGTCCTATCTGTTCTCGGGCATGTTCGTCGGTCCGACCTCGCAGGCCCCGAGGGTCGACGAGGCGCGCGACGACAGCCTGTACGAACTCAATATCGCCATGCAGCAGCTACCCAAGGGTGAGGTGCCGGCGCCCTGGCTGGTCGATCGTGTACTGCGCAACCTGCTGGCCGACATGACCGGCAACACCCATCGATCCGAATTCTGCATCGACAAGCTGTATTCGCCGGATTCTGCTACGGGCCGCCTGGGTCTGGTCGAGTTCCGTGGTTTCGAGATGCCGCCGCATTCGCGCATGGCCATGGTGCAGGGACTGTTGCTGCGCTCGCTGGTCTCGCGTTTCTGGCAGCAGCCCTATGAGCAGGATCCCGTGCCCTGGGGCACTGAACTGCACGATCGTTTCATGCTGCCGCACTATGCCCAGCGGGATATGGCCGATGTGGTTGCCGATCTGCAGCGCTGGGGTTATCCGATCGAGGCGGATTGGTTCGACCCCTTCGTGGAGTTTCGTTTCCCGCGTTACGGCACCATCAATGTGGATGACATCGAGATGGAGCTGCGGTTTGCGATCGAGCCCTGGAATGTGCTGGGCGAGGAGGTGACCGGGCAGGGGACGGCGCGCTTTGTCGATTCCTCGGTCGAGCGCCTGCAGGTCAAGGTGCGCGGCATGACCGACACGCGCCATGTGGTGGCATGCAATGGTCGTCGTGTGCCATTGCGGTGCACTGGTGAGCGCGGTGAGTTCGTGGCCGGGGTGCGTTACAAGGCTTGGAATCCGCCGTCGGGCCTGCACCCGACCATACCGGTGCACGCACCACTGACGTTCGAGATTCTCGACAGCTGGTCGGATCGCTCGCTGGGCGGTTGTACCTATCATGTGTCGCACCCGGGCGGGCGCAGCTATGACACTCTGCCGGTAAATGCCTACGAGGCCGAATCGCGGCGTTTGGCGCGATTCTGGCCGCTTGGCCACAGCGCTGGCGAGGTGCGGGTGCCCGATGAGGCCCGTCAATGCGAACATCCCTACACCCTGGACCTGAGGTTCTCCGACTCCGGCCGAGACAACAACTGATACTGATTGCCAGTCAGGATAGATCATCCATGCCTATAGAACTCAAAGAGTATGACCCAGACCCGTTTTTCGACGAGATGATGGTGCGCAAGAATCGCGCGCGACCGCTGGCCAAGGAACTGATCGGCCTGTTCCGTAACATGAACAGCGGTGAACTGGCTGCGCGGCAGGCCGCTGCCGATCTCGCTATCAAGGAAATGGGTGTCACTTTTACCGTCTACAACGAAGACGAGGGCATGATCGACCGCAACTGGCCGTTCGACATCGTGCCGCGGATCATCGAAAAGAAGGAGTGGGAGGGCGTGGAGGCCGGGCTGAAGCAGCGCGTGCGCGCCCTGAATCTGTTCATCGACGACCTCTACCACGATCAGAAGATCATCGAGGACGGGGTGTTCCCCGCCGAAGTGCTGGCGGACTCCAAAAACTTCCGGCCGCAATGTATCGGTGTCAACCCGCCGCAAAAGGTGTGGGCGCATATCTGTGGCTCCGATCTGGTGCGGGATGCGGAGGGCACCCTGTTGGTGCTCGAAGACAACCTGCGCGTGCCCTCGGGTGTTTCGTACATGCTGGAAAATCGCCTGGTGACCAAGCGTGTATTTCCGGAACTGTTCGAAACCTATGCCCCGCTGCCGGTGGGCGACTACCCGACCCAGCTGTACGAGATGCTGGCGGCACTGTCGCCACGCAAGGTCAGGCGCCCAAAGGTGGCAGTCCTGACACCGGGTATCTACAACTCCGCTTATTTCGAACACGCCTATCTGGCGATGGAGATGGGGGCTGAGCTGGTCGAAGGCCGCGACCTGTTCGTGGACAAGGACGACTGTGTCTATATGCGGACCGTATCCGGCCCGCAGCGGGTGGATGTGATCTATCGTCGCATTGACGACGAATACATCGACCCCGAGGTTTTCCGTGAGGACTCCGCACTCGGTGTGCCCGGTATCATGCGCGCCTGGAAAGCGGGCAATGTCGGGCTGGCCAACGCGCCGGGTGCCGGGGTGGCAGACGACAAGGTGGTCTATGCGTTTGTGCCGGACATCATTCGTTATTACCTCGATGAGGAGCCCGGCATACCGAATGTTCCGACCTATCGTTGTATGTACAAGGAGGAACGGGAGTATGTGTTGGCACACCTCGACGAACTGGTGGTCAAGCCGGCCAACGAGTCAGGTGGGTACGGCATGATGATCGGCCCACGTGCGACGAAGGCCGAGCGCAAGCAGTTTGCCGGTCTGATCCGGCGCAATCCGCGCAACTATATTGCCCAGCCCACCCTGGGGATCTCGACGGTGCCGACCGTCGTCGGTCATTCGCTCGAACCGCGGCATGTCGACCTGCGTCCCTTCATCCTGAGCGGGCGTGACATCTCGGTAACCACCGGTGGCCTGACCCGGGTTGCCATGCGCAAAGGGTCTCTCGTGGTCAACTCCTCTCAGGGCGGTGGCTCAAAAGACACCTGGATCGTGGACACAGGAAAATAGCAGGGGACCGATATGCTGTCGCGTGTTGCAGAGAATATTTACTGGCTCGCCCGCTATGTGGAGCGTGCTGAAAATACGGCGCGCCTGGTGCGGGTGAACTCTCACCTGGAGCTGGACACACCCAGGGGGATTGCGCCGGGCTGGGAGCCGCTGGTGGATATCACTGGATTGCGCAACCATTTCGTATCGGTTGAAAGGGAACCGAACGAGCGCAATATCGTGCGTTTTCTGATCGGTGATGCGAGTAATCCCGGTTCGATACTCAGTTCGCTGGCGGCCGCGCGCGAGAACTGCCGGACTGTGCGCGAGATCCTGCCGCGTCAGGCCTGGGAGAGTCTCAACGAGCTGTATCTGTTTGCCAAAGAGAATATCCAGTCGGGGCTGACAAAGGGTGGGCGGGACAACTTCCTGGATGGCATTATCGCGGGGTCCCAGGGTATTACCGGACTGCTGGGGTCGGTCATGTACCGTGACGAGGCCTGGCACTTTGCGCGTCTCGGACGCAATCTTGAGCGCGCAGACATGACCACCCGCATCATCGATGTTCGCTCCACCGATCTGTTTCCCGACGACCTGCTGGAGTCGCGCTCACTGGACACGCTGCAATGGATCAGCGTGCTGCGGTCGCTGAACGGATACCAGGCCTACCGGCGTCAGGTCGCGATTCGTGTGAGCCGTGCCGACGTGCTGACTTTCCTGTTCCACGATGCAAGTTTTCCGCGCTCGTTCATGCACTGTCTGGACGCCGTCGACGAGAGCGTCTGGGCGTTGGATAACTCGGGGCCGGCAACGCGTGGTATCCGTACATTCAAACGCAAGCTGCTCAAGATCAACGTGGGTGAAATGAATCAGGCCTCGCTGCACGAGTTCATCGATGAGTTACAGATCGACATCGGCAGACTGCACGCCCATCTGGCCAAAACCTTTTTTCCTCCACCCTTGCCGCTGAATGAAACGGCCTGATCGTGGATCTATCGGGCAAGGCTGTCGGGAATGTGGAAGCTCAGTGGCAGCGTCTGTCCGCTCATGCTCAGCACGATATCTTCGAGTAATAACCAGGGTTGCTGACTGCCAAGCCCCTTGATCGCGCTGTCTGCCGTATGACACTGCTCGAGCAGAGACAGCCATTGTGACGTTCGCTGGTGTGAAAGCGCCTGGCGAACGAGACCTGTTCGCTTGCTGAATACCCCCGCCCGGGTGATGGCATGGTCGGGGCTCAGGCCTTTTGCGACATCGGCCGATATCCGCGCAATGCTGCGCACCTCGCGATGCAGGGCCCAAAGCACGACCGCAGGGGCAAGTCCCTCGCCCCTCAGCCCTTCGAGGATATGTATGCAGCGCGTTGCCTCGCCGCGCAGCGCGGTGTCGACCAGCTCGAATACGTCGTAACGCGCGCTGTCTGCCACGGCGGCCGCGAGCTGGTCCGCGTCCAATGGTCCCCGGCCATGCAGCAACAGCAGCTTCTCGATCTCCTGGCGTGCGGCCAGGAGGTTACCTTCGACCCGGTCCGCCAGCATACGGACGGCTTCCCGGCTGGGTTGGATGCCCGCCGCCTGCAGACGTTGTTCTATCCAGGCAGGAAACCGCTGCTGGTCAATCGGCCAGACCTGGATGACCACGCCCAGGGTGTCCAGGGCCTTGAACCATTTGCTGTTCTGTTGCTGGCGATCGATCTTGGGCAGGGTCAGCAGCAACAGGGTGTCTGGGGGTGGATCGTTGCAGTACGCGATGAGGGTCTTGCTGCCTTCGGCGCCCGGCTTGCCGTTTGGGATCCGCAGGTCGATGATCTTTTTCTCTGCAAACAGCGAGAACGATGCGGCCTCTGCGGTCAGGTGCTGCCAATCGAAGCCGCTGCCGACCTCCAGGACCTCGCGCGTAGTATGCCCGGCGCCGCGCGCAGCTGCGCGGATGGCGTCACAGCATTCACCAAGTTGCAGCGGCTCATCACCGCTGACCAGGTACGAGGCCGCGAGCTGCTTGCCGAGATGGCCGTTCAGTTTGTCGGGATAGACCCGCATTTCGGGCTCATTCAGCAGCTGCGTATTGCGCGGCCAGGCGCTGGATGATGCGACCGGCAAGCTCTTCAAGCATGTCCATGCGCAGCAGTTCGGCCTCACGGTTGCTGCCGAGGACGGCGATTTCGGGCCGGTACTGGATCCGGATCACCCTCAGTTCTTGCGGTGGCACCAGCTGTCTGCCATCGGCCGAGCGCATCGCAAAGGTGGCATTTTCGATCAGTTCGAATTCCACCGCCTTGTTTCGACTGTTGACCGACAATAGGCGCCTATCTGCTTTCGTGTCAGAGATATAGAGTGCCGGTACGTCTCTGGTGCCCGGCGGCGCCGGTTCGACCCCGGCGATCTTGAGCTGCCGGGCGAGTTCACGATAGAGATCCGAGAACTCGGCTATGCCGCGAATAGTGATCGGGCTGGGGATGCCTGCAGTCGCCGATGTTGTATGACCACGCGGCTGAAATCCGCAGCCA
>CAZCDY010000046.1:0-24845 GCA_964497145.1 uncultured Gammaproteobacteria bacterium | reverse complement strand
GGCGCACTCAACTTCCTGGCCATCGATGACCTGCCAGCCAGTACTGAGGGCGAAATCATCAGTCAGGACAGTATCATCCGCTTGCCCATGAGCGCCGGCCAGCTGGTAATACCGCCCATCGAGCGCGTGCCGGATGATCCTTTCCTTCAGCAACTCAACCGCTCCGGTCATTCGTCAGTCGACCAAGATCATCCACGCCTGGTGGTCGACGCCGATGGCCTGCTGCGAGCTGCTCGGCTCAACATTGAGCTAGACTTTGAGCCCTATCGTTATTGCCATCTTCCGATCCTGATCCTAGACGACGCGGAACCACTGGGCGATATCATGTTGCGGCTGAAATTTTCCGATAACGAAGGCGTGGCACACGTTGGTGCCCTGGCAAAAGATGTGGTTCTGGCCTGGACACCCGATCTACGCAAGATCATTACCGGCGCCGATATTTTGGGGTGCCTGCTCAAGGGATTAATAGCTATGCGTAGTCAGGCAGGCCTTGCAGGGCGCTTCAGCCGCCACGACAAACCTTTCCAGGCGCGCTCTCGGAAATTTCAAAACCTCGAAGACCCGGTTAAGCAATGCGCCGGGCCTTTTTCGTTGCCCCCCTGATGCAGGAAAGCTCCCGGGCCATGCAAAAAAAACGGGCACCCGCGGGGAGAGCGGGGGCCCGTGAAGCGCCATATTTGCGCCAGAGGAGAGCGTCGCGTCCATGGCCGGCATCAGCAGGCTGATGGAGCGCGTCGACACCCTGGATGACGACCGATCCGCAAGAAAATTGAGCATCTGATACTTTTGCTTCCCAGACTGTCCCCCGGACCGGGCGCATGCACCGGACCACCCTCAGGTCGAGGTTGCACCACCGCCAGAACGCGCCATCCTCGAAGCGATCATCGAATCGATGAGCAACTGCAGGAAATGAAAGATGATGCAGCACACGATGGCCACACCGACGGCCTGGTCGATCAATGCCAACACACCGAGGGCGATCGGCAGGGTCTTCTGCGACGCGGTAAACAGCAATGCCAACCATTCTCCGTGCTCGGGCCGGTAGATATAGCGTGACACCCAACACAGCAGCAGCAGAGCGCCGTGGATACCGAATGCGCCAGCCAGCACCAGCAGCAGGCTGCCGGGCTCGAGCCCCTTCAACATATCCGACGATGCAGAGGCGGACACCCATACCGTGGCAATGACACACGATGACGGCAGAAACCTCAGAAGCCACTGGATGGACGGTGCACGAATGAACGATCGCAGGGCCGCGCCGAAAATGAAGGGAACAAGCACGAGCAATACCAGCTGCTTGAACATCGGCAGCGGTGAGATGCTGACCAGGCCCGCGCTGCCCAGGGTCAGCTGCAACATGAACGGAATGGTGAATACGCCGACCAGATTCAACAGGATGGTCAGGAACAGTGCCTTCGCGGCGTTGCCACCGGCGACACGGGTCATGACGATTCCTGCGGTCAATGTCGGCGGCACCGTGGCCATTACCACCATTCCCAGTGCAATGTCCGCCGGCATGGAGAATAGAGCCACCACCGCCAGCCCGATAAGGGGACTGATCAGAAGGCTTATCACAACGCCTACGATTGATGCCCGCAAGACCCGGGATGCACGTGGGAGTTGTGTCAGATCGATCTGGTAACCGTTGACCAGAAATATCGTGACCACCATCCAGGGCACCAATCCGATCTCATACAGCACCCTGCCCGGAGCAGGCTCGAACATCGCCATTGTCAGCGCCAACAAAAGACCGGCGGGTAGAAAGTAACTGTTCATATCCTCGGAACGGTGCTGGCTATTGGCCTGTGGGAAAAGTTTCAACGGACACCGGCTCGATCCGCAACCCTATACCCATGCATCCTTTTTTGGCAGCGCTGCGTCTGTTACGCCAACACCGCCAGCAATACATCTCCCTGCATAATTGACGGCTTGACAGAGCCGTCGATGCTCAGGAGACGCGGCTGTTTCCAACCCGACAACCGTGGATCAGGTTTACTATACTGGCCCGGACGGTGATCCATGTTGAAGATCACTGCGGCTCCAACGAAAAGACAGGAATATGCCCAAGACACTGCACCACTACATCAACGGCCAGCGAGTCGAAGGCTCCAGCGGCCGCTACGGCGAGATATTCAATCCGACCAGCGGCCAAGTCACCGCGCAGGTGCCACTGGCATCGGCAGACGAGACGACCGCCGCGATCGCGGTGGCGGCTGCGGCGTTTCCGGCCTGGAGGGACACGCCCCCTCTGCAGCGCGCCAGGGTGTTTTTCCGTTTCAAGGAACTGCTCGACCAGCATCTGGATGAACTGGCACAGCTGATTTCTGAAGAACACGGAAAGGTGCTCAGCGATGCGCGGGGCTCCGTGATCAGAGGGATGGAGGTGGCCGAATTCGCCTGCGGCGCGCCCTACCTGCTGACGGGTTATTTTTCCGAGAATGTCGGCACCAATGTCGACAGCCACTCGATCCGTCAGGCCCTGGGCGTGTGTGCCGGCATCACACCGTTCAACTTCCCGGCCATGGTTCCCATGTGGATGTTTCCGCTGTCGCTGGTCTGCGGTAACACCTTCATCCTCAAGACGTCCGAAAAGGTACCCTCCACCGCGCTGCGACTCGCGGAACTGCTGAGCGAGGCCGGTCTGCCGGACGGTGTCATGAACGTGGTCAACGGCGACAAAGAGGCGGTTGACACCCTGCTCACCCACCCGGATGTGGCCGCGTTGAGCTTCGTCGGCTCGACGCCGGTGGCCGAGTACATCTATCAGACCGGGACCCATCACGGCAAAAGGGTGCAGGCCCTGGGTGGAGCCAAGAACCACATGGTGATCATGCCCGATGCCGATATGGACCAGGCTGCCGATGCCTTGATGGGAGCCGCCTACGGCTCGGCTGGTGAACGCTGCATGGCGATCTCGGTGGCGGTTGCGGTGGGCGATGCCACCGCGGATGCGTTGGTCGGAAGACTGGCGCCCAGGGTGGAAGGCCTCAAGATAGGACCCAGCACCGCTCCTGACTCGGAGATGGGACCTCTGGTCACCCGCGAGCATCGCGACAAGGTCAAAGGCTACGTGGATCTCGGCGTCGAAGAGGGGGCCACGCTGCTGGTCGACGGCCGTGACCTCACGATAGAGGGGCACGCCGATGGCTTTTTCCTTGGCGGCTGTCTTTTCGATCAGGTGACCACCGAGATGCGCATCTACCAGGAGGAGATCTTCGGTCCTGTATTGTGCGTGGTACGCGTACCGGACTTCGAGACTGCATTGAAGATGGTAAACGATCACGAGTACGGCAATGGCACGGCGATATTCACCCGTGACGGTGATACTGCACGCACGTTCGCCTCCAGGGTCCAGGTGGGCATGGTCGGCATCAACGTGCCCATCCCCGTGCCCATGGCGTTCCACAGCTTCGGTGGCTGGAAGCGCTCGCTGTTTGGCGATGTCCATGTCCACGGCACGGAAGGCATCCGCTTCTACACGAAGCTCAAGACGGTGACTTCGCGCTGGCCAACCGGCATCCGCGCGGGCGCTGATTTTCATATGCCCACGATGAAATAGGCGACTGACCTCCGACAGTGCGGCCCGGCCAGGCCAGGCCGGCCTGCCCCCTTTGACCAGAGCGCGGGCACTAAAAAAACAACCCGCGACCCTAACAGCTTGGGAGAACAGCATGAGCAACATCGGATTCATCGGCACCGGCATCATGGGCCGACCCATGGCCGGCCATCTTCTGGCCGCCGGCCATCAACTCTTTCTCTGCAGGCACCGCACACCGCCGCCTGAGGAGTTGATCAGCGGCGGCGCCGTCGAGTGCGGTTCACCCAAAGAGGTAGCGCAACAGGCAGATATCGTGATCATGATGGTGCCTGACACTCCGCAGGTGGAGAGCACCTTGTTCGGCGAGACCGGGGTCGCCGCGGGGCTGAGTCCCGGAAAGCTGGTCATCGACATGAGTTCGATCTCGCCGCTCGAGACCAAGGCATTCGCCGCAAGAATCAACGATGTCGGTTGTGATTATCTGGATGCCCCGGTTTCCGGTGGCGAAGTCGGCGCAAAAGGTGCCTCCCTGACCATCATGGTCGGCGGCTCCGAAACCGTTTTCGAAAAAGCCAGCCCGCTGCTCGAGCTCATGGGCAAGAACATCACGCTGGTCGGGGAGAACGGCGCGGGCCAGACCTGCAAAATCGCCAACCAGATCATCGTCGCCCTCACCATCGAGGCGGTCGGCGAGGCACTTGTGTTTGCGTCCAAGGCAGGCGTGGACCCGGCACAGGTGCGCAAAGCACTGATGGGTGGATTCGCCGGTTCGAAGATTCTCGAGGTACATGGCGAGCGCATGATCAATCGGACCTTCGATCCCGGGTTCCGCATCGAATTGCATCAGAAAGATCTGAACCTTGCCCTGTCAGGGGCACGCGCCTTGGGTATCAGCCTGCCAAACACGGCCACAGCCCAGGAACTGTTCAACGCCTGCGACAAAGGGCTCGATCATTCTGCCCTGATAAAGGCGCTGGAAGGCCTCGCCGGTCACGAGCTCGGTTAATACAGGAAAAGAGGAGCCGCCATGCCAACCATCCATGCCACTGTCGACCAGATCGATCACTCGTCATCAAAGGGACAGGCCCGTGACCATTCGCTTGTCATGGACCGCCCCGAACCCAAGGGAGGCCAGAATAAGGGCCCCATGGGGGGAGAGGCGCTACTTTTGGGTCTGGGCGGCTGCTTTATGAGCAACCTGCTGGCCGCCGCCAAGGCCAGGGACATCACCCTAACTCATGCCCACCTCGACATTGCGGGCGAGCTGGCGGATTCACCCTCACGCTACACAGCCATTCACATGAAGGTATCGGCGCAGTGCGGGGCACCGGGCGAACTCCACAAACTGAGCACCATTGCCGAACGCGGCTGCCTGGTCGCCAACACCCTTCGCGAAGCGGTCGATCTCACCGTCGAATGCATCGATTGATGCAATCGAGACGGGCGGGTCATTCAGCCCTGCCTCTTGGAGCCTGCCGATCGGCGCAGTCGCATGCGAAAAGAGGCTAAATCTACAATTTGATGACAGGGCGTGCGATCATCGGGCGGAAGGGATAACCGCACCCGGCGTTGTTGCTGGTGCCAAAAGAACCCGGCTGAGAGAGCTTAGGGTCAAGCAGCTGGTTTGGAGATAGATAGATATGCCAATTCTTGTCTGGTCTGATGAATACTGCATCAACGTGGCGGAGATTGACGAGCAGCACAAGCAACTGCTCGAACATGTCAACAAAGTGCACGCAGGCGTGGAGGCACAGATCGACAAAGAAGACCTGCGTCAGCTGGTCCTGGACCTGGTCGAATACACGCGCTTCCATTTCGCGTCCGAGGAAAAGCTGATGAAGCAGCACGGAATGGAGAACAACAAGAAGCACCATAAGGAGCACGAACTGCTGCTCAAGTATCTAGGGCATATCGTCGACGCCATTTCCGAAGGGAAGCGTCCCGCCTTTTACTCGGAATATGACGTCTCCAACGACTGGTTCCTGGCGCACATCATGGGTTTTGACAAGCAGTTGGGGGTTTTTCTCAATAGAAAAGGCGTCTATTGATGCCATCGAGCTGATTGGCCATGTCCGCCTTCGCGGAACTTGCGTGTCAGGTGTGGTCAGGACCGGATCTGAGTTCTTCGACAAAGCCCACGTAGGCCATGATGAGCACTGCGCCTACGATTATCGGGAAAGCGATGGACTCGGTGTTTTCCCAGATCGAATAGGCCAGCCCGCCCAGAAACAGAGTGAGAATGACCATCGCGAACAACCCGCAGAGAAAGTTAACCATGATGTTTCAACGCCTCCTGTGAGACATTATTGACCATTGAAGGCGAACGCGCCTCACCTTTGACTTATTCGTTTACCCGTGCCGCCAGCCAGCGTGCCGTACGCAACAGACGCGCATCGTCGCCTTTCGCACCCACCAGCTGGACACCGATCGGCATGCCATGCGAACCCTGCAGGATCGGCAACGAAATGGTCGGCATGCCGCACAAGGTCCAGGGTGTACAAAACACGGGGTTGCCCGTTGACTCCAGCCCGACAGGCGCCTCACCGGTGGTCGCCGGCGTGATGATGGCGTCATGTTCCACCAGGAATTCGCCCAGCGCCTCGTTGAGTGCCGGTATCCGGTCCAGTGCAAGATTGTAATCTGTCGCAAGACACTGCTGGCCACGTTCGATCATTTCGCACAAGCTGGGGCTGAGAAGGTCTTTGCCCCGCTCATACTCGCGGCGAAAGCTCTTCGCCAGATCGGCCTCCATGATCGTGCGGTGCCACTCGACGGCGTTCTGCAATACCTCAGTGAGATCCAGTTCCTCGACCTGCGCACCGAGAAACTCGACCAGTTCAGAAAACCCACCCTTCACATCCTCGTCGGCCTGATCCCAGGCGGGTGTTTTGACAAACGCAAAATGCGGTGGAGTCGGCGGCTCTTCGGCTGCGATCCGGACGAGGTCCGGGCGTGCCCGCGGTCGCAGATCCGGATCGCGCTCGTCATAGCCCATCAACTGCTCCGCGATCAGCGCGACATCCTCCAGGGTTCGCCCGAACACGCCGACCTGGTCCAATACCCGCGACTGCTGCAATACCCGATAGCGCGAAATCAGGCCGTGGCTCGGTTTGTAGCCATACACCCCACAAAAAGCGGCTGGCCGAATGATTGAGCCGTTGGTCTGGGTGCCGATGGCCAGAGGCACCATGTTCGCGGCCACCGCCGCGGCCGAACCGCTCGACGAACCGCCCGGGGTGCGTGTGGGGTCATGCGGGTTGGTCGTCTTGCCCGGCGCATACACAGCCAGTTCCGTGGTGACTGTCTTGCCCATGATGATGGCGCCCGCCTCGCGCAAACGCGCAACGGCAGTGGCATCGAAGGCCGGCGTGCGGCCGCCATGCAGGACCGTGCCATCCTCGGTGGGCATATCCTCGGTGTCGAAGATGTCCTTGACGCCGACCGGGACTCCGTGAAGAGGCCCCAGAGACGTTCCGCTGCGTCGTTGAACGTCGGCATCACGCGCCCGCTGCAGGGCCAGTTCGGGCTCCAGGCACTGCCACGCCCCCACCGTTTCCTCAATCGATTCGGCACGCTCCAGACAGGCACGAACCAGTTCCTCGGATGTGCTTTCTCCGGCACGGATTGCAGCAGCGGCCTCCGCCGCACTCATTTCAGACAGATTCATCAACACACTTCCAATACGGTATCGGCCCGCAGATGCTGCAACCGCCCGACGTCTAACCGAAAAGGTATTTGGGCAGCCACAGGGCGATCTCCGGAAACACATACAACAGAGCCATGGCGAGTATCACGATTCCCAGGTACGGCATGATCCCGCGGAATATCTCGACCAACTGTACATGCTTGGGTGCAACCCCCTTGAGATAGTAGGCCGACATCGCCATCGGTGGCGTCAAGAAGGAAGTCTGCAGGTTCAGCGCCACGAGCACGCCGAAAAACAGCGGATCGACGCCAAAGGTGCTCAGCATGGGCAGAAAGATAGGAACGAAGATGATGATGATCTCGCTCCATTCCAGCGGCCAGCCCAACAGGAAGATGATCAACTGCGCCAAGATCAGGAAGCCGACTCGGCCAACCTCCATGCCCAGCACCCATTCCTCGATCAGACCGTGGCCCCCAAGGTAGGAAAACACCGAGGCAAAGGTCCACGAACCGATAAACAGCCAGCACACCATCGCCGATGTCCGGGCAGTCAGAAACACGGCCTCCTTGAGGCGTTGCCAGCTTAGGGCGCGATACATGGCGGCCAGCACCAAGCCGCCAAAAGAGCCTACACCAGCTGCCTCGGCCGGTGTCGCGATGCCGGCAAGAATAGACCCGAGCACGCCCAGGATAAGGACGAACAGCGGCACGAAGGAGGTCAGCAACTGCCACAGAACCAGCCCCAGGGAAGGCACATCCTCTTCCGGCGGCTTGGGCGCCAGGGCCGGGTTCAACGTAGCGCGCCCGATGACATAGATCATGTACATGCTGGCGAGCATCATCCCGGGAAATAATGCAGCGGCATACAGCCGCACTGGTGAAACCTGGGCAATCGCGGCATAGACAATCAACATGATGCTCGGCGGTATCAGGATCCCCAAAGTACCGCCGGCACAGATGACGCCTGTGGCAAGCTTTTTCTCATAGCCTGCCTTGAGCATGGCGGGGAGGGCGAGCATCCCCATAAGGGTCACCACAGCACCGACAATACCCGTCGCGGTGGCAAACAAAGCACAGGTGGCCAGGGCAGCAACCGCCATGGACCCAGGGACATGTCGGGTCGCGATCTGGATGCTGTGAAACAGACGGTCGACGATATTCGCACGTTCCACCACGTACCCCATGAACAGGAACAGGGGTACAGCCACCAGCACATCATTGGACATGACTGAAAAGGAATTCTGAACAAACAGATCAAAGATCCGGTTGTTAAGGATATTGTCCATCTGGTCCGGCGTCGCATAAGCGTAATAGCCGAAGCCCAATCCCATGGCGATCAAGGTGAATGCGATAGGAAACCCGAGCAGAACGATGCCGATGAACAATGCCAGCATCATGATGGCGATCTGGGGATCTGTCATTTCTGATCTCCCCTGGCGACGGACGCTTCATCGCGTTCCGCACGCATCATCATTTCATTCTCTCGTGTGTGGAGCGCCATGGTCTCGGTCTCCTCCACATCATACAAGCGAGGCGGCCACTCTCCAGTGCGCAGACACATCACACAACGCATCCCTTCGGCAATTCCCTGGAGCAGCACCAATGCCCCTGCGACGGGAATCAGGGTCTTGAAGAAATAGATCTGTACGCGCGCCGGACTGCTCCAGCTCACTTCCTTATAGCGCCAGGAATCGGCCGCAAACTCGTATCCATACCAAATCAAAGCGAAACAGCCGGGCAGGAGAAACAGGATGTAAAGAGTCAGGTCGATACCCGCCTGCACCCGCTTGGGCAACAGCCGGTGAATCACATCACCGCGCACATGACCGTTGCGCGAAAGAGTATAAGCCCCGGCCATCATGAACAGTGCACCGTACATCTGGACACTCATGTCGAACGCCCAGGCGGTCGGCGCATTGAGAACGTAGCGCACGAACACCTCGTAACAGGTGGCGAAGGTCAGCACCATGATGCACCAGCCAAACGCCTTGCCTACCCAGGCGCTCAGACTGTCAACGAACACAATAAAGGGGTTCATCTCAAATCCAGAAAAGTTGCGAGCTGCTACAGGCTTGGGGAACGGCGCATCTCAGCGCCGCCCCCACCTCGATCCAGCGCAAGCTATCCGCCGGATAAAGACAATCCTTACACAGGCGAACCGAAGTAATGATTGAAGGCACCCTCGTAGTCCGGGTTATTCACGAGTTCGTACGCGCCTACCCGCTTCATCCAGGCCTTCTGCGAATCCACGACCTTGGCAAAGTACGCATCCTCCATGAATTTCGGCAGCACCTTGTCCCAGGCATTCAGCTGCTCCTTCATGATCTCCTTCGACGTACGGTGAACCGTGACGCCATGCTCTTTCTTCAGCGCCAGCAAGTCATTGGAGTAGCGATCCTGGGCCTTCCACGACATGTCCGCAGATGCCGCTTCCGAGGCATAGCGCAGTATGGCCTGATGTTCCTTGGAAAGAGACTCGTACTTCTTCTTGTTGAAGATGATCTCGAAAGTTTCCTGCGACTGGTGGAAACTGGCCAGGTAGTAATGCTTGGCCACGTCCTGCATGCCGAAGTCCTTGTCGGAGGTCGGATTGTTGAACTCGGCCGCGTCGATCAGACCACGCTCCATGGCCGGCTGGATCTCGCCGCCAGGCAACTGCACCACCGACATACCCATCTCCTGCATCACGTTGGCTGCCAGGCCGACGGTCCGGTACTTGAGACCCTTCATGTCGCCGACACCGGTGATCTCCTTGCGGAACCAGCCCAGTGGCTGCGCCGGCATGGGGCCGGAGAAGAAACCGACGATATCCAGTTGCAGGATGTCGGTCATCAGCTCGTCGTAAAGCTCCTTGCCACCACCGTAGTGAATCCAGCCAAGCAGCTGGTTGGCAGTCCACCCCCAGCAGGGGCCCGTGCCGAACAGCGATGCAGCAGCGTTCTTACTGTACCAATACGCGGTAACGAGATGGGAGCCATCAATGACGCCCTTATGCACCGCGGTCTGCAGCTCGGCAGTCTTTACTACGGCGCCGACGTCGAGATAATCGATCTTCAGCGAGCCACCAGACATCTCGTTGACGCGGTGTACATAATCTTCCGCGAACTCCTTGAAGATACCGCCACCCCAGGCACCCTGAAGTTTCAGCACGGTGGGCTTGTCAGCCGCCCTGCCAATCATCGGGAATCCGGCAGCAGCCGTACCGGCAGCGGCGGCGATACCGCCCTTCAGAAACTTACGACGCCCTTCTGAGGCCTCCGCCTTCTCCACAACACCCGTCTTGTCTAGCTTTTTTTCTATATCTTTCAACAATCTATCCTCCAATTGAAAACACCACTTCCAGTAGTCTGTTATTTGATGGTCTTTGCGAAACCCACCCTTCCTCGTCGTTGCAGTCAGCTGCACGAATCGTTGAAGTCTTTACAAGATAGCCGCGTTTTTTTGCTTTCGCGCGGCTGCAAGTGCATGCCATCGGTTCAAACCAGCCTGTCACGAGGTTCGGTGCCGGCGATAATCGCATCGAGATTGTCCAGCGCCCGAAACCCCATGGCATCACGCGTCTCCCGCGTCGCACTCCCGATATGTGGCAGCAGAAAAGTATTTTCGAGTTCCTTATAGCGGGGATCGATATTCGGTTCGTTGTTGAATACGTCCAACCCCGCAGCGAAGAGTTTTCCGCTGCGCAGTGCCGCGATCAGTGCATCGTCATCCACCACTGCACCACGCGCCGTGTTCACCACAATCGCCTCGTCCGGCAGCAGTGCAATACGTTCCGCATTCAACAGGTGGTGCGTCTGCGGCGTTGCCGGGCAATGGATCGAAAGGACGTCGCAGTGTGGCAACAAATCTTCGACAGCCTGATGATAGACCGCACCCTGCTCCACTTCAGCAGCAAGCCTGTGCCGGTTGTAATAGTGGATCTGCATATCGAACCCGCGTGCCCGTCTGGCCATGATCTGGCCGACCCGCCCCATGCCAAGAATCCCCAGGCGCTTGCCTGTGACCTGAATGCCCAGCTGATAGGTGGCACTCCAGTCCGCCCAGGTACCGGTACGGATCTGGCGTTCACCCTCGTAAACCCGCCTGGCCGCACCCAGCATCAACAACACCGCGATCTCCGCAGTGGCATCACTGAGGACCTCTGGCGTATTGGTCACGAAGATACCACGGGCTTTCGCAGCATTGAGATCGATATGGTCGTAACCCACCGAGAAACTGCAGATAGCACGCACGCTGGCGGGCAATCGCGCTATCACCTCTGCACTGAGTTTTTCGGTGTGGCATGGAATGATCGCGTCTGCATCATTAGCGAGTTCAACCAGTTCATCGCTGCTGTGGACCCGATCATCTGCATTGAAACGTGCGTCATAGTCACGCGCCAGACGTTGTTCCACCGCCTGTGGAAGTTTCCGCGTCACCAATACGACCGCTTTCTTGCTCATGGATACTTTGTGTCCTTCAACGCAGCACGCCGCTCGGCAGCCACTGTTTGGGCCTTACCCCTGCGCATCAATGTGAGAGCATGGGACGCATACGCCGTCACCCATCCACGGAGCCCTGGAAATTATATGGATGTCGCGATTTTCGATTGACACCAGAAGCTTGAGTGACTTGTTATGTCTTTTGTCACAATAGCTTAATATCTTACCAGACAAAAAAAGACAACAGTTCGCCGAATACGAGATTCCTTTTCCCATCATGACTCGCGGTCATTGGTCCTCTACTTGACGAAACGCCGCAAAAGATTACTTAGTTAGCACGTTACAGGCTGCTTATATGTCAGAGCTAAATTTGAGTCAGGCAAACCGATTGATCGACACCGCTTTGGCAACCGCGCGCGCAATGGAGATGCCGCCACTTGCCATTGCCGTTCTCGATGCGGGGGGCCACCTGAAGTCCCTTCAGCGAGAGGATGGAGTTTCATTTTTGCGTGTTCAGATCTGTCAGGCAAAGGCCTGGGGGGCGCTGGGACTCGCCGACGATTCAAGCAATATTGCCGAGCGCTATCAACAGGACGAGCTTCAGCGGGGCTTTATCAATGCCCTCAACGCGATGTCCGGTGGCAGGCTGATCCCGCTTCCCGGGGGTGTGTTGATACGCGACAAGCCATCGGGTCCGATATTGGGTGCAGTGGGTGTCGCGGGCGGCCGTTCGGAGGATGACGAAATGGTTGCCCTGGCCGGTATCCAGGCGATTGGATTCAAATAGACCCGTGCCAGCCAACATCCAGCCGGCCGCCCCATCAGGCACCGGGCAGTCACACAGACCATGACACCCTCCTTACGCTTTGGCGCCTTGAGCCCATAGGCAAACGTGCAGTCCGGCACCTATCCTATGCTACGCCTGTCCTGGACAATCTGGGGCCTCGGCGCCCTGCTGTATCTGATCGGGTTCTACCAGCGCGTGGCGCCCGGCGTGATGACCGTCGAGTTGATGAGCGATTTTGGTCTCAGCGCAACATCACTGGGCAACCTGTCGGCTTTCTATTTCTACAGCTATGTCGCAATGCAGATTCCAACCGGCCTGCTCGCGGACCATTGGGGGCCGCGACGATTGCTGGCTCTCGGGGCCATGGTGGCCGGCTTTGGCACACTCTTGTTTGCAGTCGCACCGGATGCATGGTGGGCCAACGCCGGACGTCTCATGATCGGAGGCTCGGTGGCCGTGGCCTTTGTCGGCATGCTCAAACTGGCCGGGCACTGGCTGCCACCCGGTCAATACGCCCTGGCGTCCGGCTTGGCGCTGTTCTGCGGCATCATCGGCGCGGTCTTCGCCGGCGTCCCCCTGGGTCTGTTGGTCGACGCACACGGCTGGCGCCCGGTCATGGTGGTATCGGCCGTTGTCACTTTCGGCGTGGCCATCGGTATCTGGCTCATCGTGCGCGATGATCCCGAAGAAAAAGACTACACCAGTTACGCCAGGTACCATAGCGACGACAATACGCAGCTTGGCGCCGGCGCCCTCGCCGGCATCCGGGCGGTATTCCGCTACCGCAACACCTGGCTGCTTTACCTGGTTCCCGGCGCCGTGGTCGGCAGCGTGCTGACCTTTGCCGGCCTCTGGGGCGTGCCCTTCCTGACCACGCACTATGGCATGGACAAGACTCAGGCCGCGGCATTGTGTTCGACATTGTTGATCGCCTGGGCGGTGGGAGGTCCGGTGTTCGGCTGGCTGTCCGATCACCTGGGGCGGCGCAAACCGCTGTATGCGCTCGGCTGCCTGGTGATCCTGGTGGGATGGACACTGCTGATCCTGATTCCGGATCTTCCGCTCAGCATACTGGTCACGCTCCTGATAGTGATCGGGTTCTTTTCCGGCAACATGATCATCGGCTTCGCCTTTGCCAAGGAGTCGGCGCCGGGGCATCTGACGGGCACGGCATCGGGCGTAGTCAATATGGGCGTGATGATGGGCCCGATGCTTCTGCAACCGGCGGTCGGTTGGATGCTCGACCAGTCCTGGGATGGAGCCATGTCGCAAGGTGCGCGGGTCTACAGCCTGGAGGCCTATCAGAACGGCTTCGGCCTGATGCTGGCCTGGCTTGCGCTTGCGATGGTCCTGATACTGTTCACCCGTGAAACCCACTGCAGACATCTGGCATAAGCCGCTGCTGTTCAGGTTAAAGTGTCAGGCACCGAAAGGTTCTTTGATGCATTGAATTGATGAACACACTCGACGGATATACCCTGGGATTCATCGGGCTCGGTTTGATGGGCCGCCCCATGTGCCTGAATCTGCACAACGCCGGAGCACGCATGGTGGTCCACAACCGCAGCCGCGGCGTTATCGACGAAATCGAACGACCCGGCATCATGCCCACCAAGACGCCGGCCGAGGTTGCACAATCGGCCAGGGTCATCGTCCTGATGCTCACCGACACACCCGCGGTCGAGAACGTGCTGTTCGGGCCGCGCGGCGTGTTGGAGACATTGCAGGAAGGCTCCCTGGTCATCGACATGGGCACCACCGCCGTCGCCGCTACGCGTGCAGCCGCCATCCGCCTGAAGCAGGCCGGCTGTGACTTTGTCGATGCCCCCGTTTCCGGCGGTGAAATCGGCGCCATCGAAGCCAAGCTCACCATCATGGCCGGCGGCAGCCAGGATGCGATCGAGCGTGCCCGCCCGGTCTTTCAGGCGCTGGGCAGCTCTTTCACCCACGTGGGTGACTCGGGGGCCGGCCAGGTCGCCAAGGCAGCCAATCAGGTCATCGTCGGGCTGAACATCGGTGCCGTGGCCGAGGCCCTGGCCCTGGTGGAGAGTGCGGGGGTAGACCCCGCAAAAGTGCGGCAGGCGCTTATGGGTGGTTTTGCGGCGTCCCGTATCCTCGAGGTCCACGGCCAGAGGATGATCGACGGACAATTCAAACCCGGCGCCAAAGTGACCACACAATGCAAGGATCTCCGTCAGGCGATCGAACTGGGGGCCCTGAATGGCCAGGCACTGCCTGCCACCGAGCTTAACCTGTCGCTTTACCAGTCGCTGATCGACCGTGGACAGGGAAACCTCGATCACAGCGCGCTGATCAAGGCCTTGAAGGCTGACACTGAATGAGCCGGCGTGCGAAGATCTCCTCGATGCCTTTATCGGGATACCCAAGTTGACGCAGTCGCGCCGGGCCGACCTTATAGAACGCGTGAAAGACAGCTACCTGATGCCGTTCCGGGCAATCGCCTCTGCGTTCAAACTGTTCACCCGAAACCGCAAACGTATCCGTGAATTTGCGCGACGGCCCAGGGTGGCATCCGTCCTGACCTACGGTATGCTGATCACCATGCTGTTGTGGTTTGCCATAGCAGCGCTCAACCGGGGTGAAGACGACGGTCGCCTGACGGCAGCATTGCAGAGTCTCTGGTCGAAACCCGGTGGTGAGGAAACCGGCCCCGGCCAGCCTGCCAAATGAGAGAAATCCCGGAGTCGACGTCCTGATACGGGATGATGCTAATCTCCGGTAATCGGATAACCTTGGACACCCACCCAATGTCCGCCGGACTCCACGCGCTTCATATGGACATAACGACACTGCACGTTGACGCCATCGTCAACGCAGCCAACACCTCGCTGCTCGGCGGCGGTGGCGTTGACGGGGCCATCCATCGCGCTGCCGGACCCGAATTATTGCGTGCGTGCAGACAGCTGGGCGGCTGTCGCACCGGAGATGCCAAACTCACCAAGGGCTTCCGCCTGCCTGCACGATACGTGATCCATGCCGTTGGCCCGGTTTGGCACGGCGGCACTCAAAACGAACCGACACTCCTGTCCGGCTGTTACCGGCGCTCGATCGAGCTGGCGGAGGCGCTCGAGCTGCGCACCATCGCCTTCCCCGGGATAAGCACCGGCAGCTACGGCTATCCCGTCGAGGAGGCGGCAAAGGTAGCTATACACACGGTCCGCGCCTCGCTGTCGCAAACCGGGTCCATCGAGCGGGTCAACTTCTGCTGTTTTTCCCCGTATGATCTGCAGGTCTACCAGCGACTGCTTGATGCGTCATAACAATGACCGGTGGGCAGCGCCATGGAAAGATGATGCTCACAAGACCATCCACTGCTGCGCGAGCAAGATACAAGGTCACCTGTTGCGTTAAGCCTTTCTGAACAAAGATGTACTATTTCGCCTACGGCTCGAACATGTCGCTGCCACGCCTGCAA
The DNA here is from genome assembly GCA_964497145.1 of uncultured Gammaproteobacteria bacterium. Lineage (GTDB taxonomy): Bacteria > Pseudomonadota > Gammaproteobacteria > Chromatiales > Chromatiaceae > Thiosocius. Next base: position 9,018 of record CAZCDY010000046.1, on the reverse strand, counting down.
CAGCGCGTACCCTCTGCAACCGCACTGGGGGTGGCCGTGCTGCAGGGCCACCGCCTGGTGTTTCACAAGGCAGGCCGCGATGGCTCAGCCAAATGTGACGCAGCAGTCAGCCCTCGGCGGTCAGATAGCGTTCATGGCGTGCTCTGCCACATGGCCTCCCGACACAAGCCCCGTCTCGACGAGGCAGAGGGTCTGGGCCGGGGATACGAGCACAAGACGATCAACTTGCAACTGACCGACGGCAGCATCAGGGTCGCGCTGACCTATTACGCCACCGATATCGACGCAAATCTGCGGCCGTACTCCTGGTATCTGGAACACGTCATGCGCGGCGCGCATGCACACCGCCTGCCCGATTTTTATACGATGGCGATCGCCGGGGTCGATACGGTGCAGGATCCAGACCAGGAAAGACACCGGATGGAACTGGCTATCTACAACCAGCCCCTGTGCCCGATCTATGAAGCGGAGTGAGATCAGATTGAACAAGAGAACCATCGGCACCGCGCTGACCCTGGCGTTCGTGGTCCTTGCCTACCTTTATGATCAGGGCCTGATCCCCGGCCGCGAAATCGATACCGGTGTTATCCAGGGCAATGGGCAGACATCGGGGACCGATGATCTGCCCGCCATCGCCGAAGCCTACCGTACCCGGCGCAGCGACGTGCAGGTCAGGGGTGAGGGCATCGTGACGAAACTGCTCAGAGATGATCTCGACGGCAGCCGGCACCAACGCTTCCTGCTTAGACTCGATAACAACCAGACCCTGCTGGTTGCCCACAATATCGATCTGGCACCGCGCATCGACAATCTGCGCAAGGGCGACAAGGTCGGGTTCTACGGCGAATACGAGTGGAATAACCAAGGCGGCGTGCTGCACTGGACCCATCGTGACCCAGGTGGCCGACACGTCGACGGCTGGCTCAAGCACCAGGGTCGCACCTACCGTTAGCCTGCAAGTTGCATGAAGGCGGACACGCCTATTGAGGCTCGCATGACCGGCAAGGGCGCTTGACTCATTTTCGGCCTTCGTTTTCGAAGTTGCATTCTGTCCTGTTCGGGCTCAAGCCGCACTGGGCTCTGCGGCTGGGCTCAGCACCAGCTGGGCTCACCCTCGACAGGGTGTGACGACATCAGCTCACGCAGATTCGACGCGATGATCCGGTAACCGACATTGCCGTACAAGAGTTGACGCCCCTCGTTGAACACATAGGTCGGACTGCCGAGCACCCCGTAGGTCTTGGCCAACTGCTCGTCGCGATGCAACGCGGCATAGGCCTCACCGTTCTCGATCATTTCCATCACGGAGTCGGCAAGGATCCCGGTCGGCCTCAGCAGTTCGAGCAGAATATGCAGACTGGATACGTCTTTCGCCCGCTCGAAAAATTCGGCGCGTGCCTGCTTCACCAACTGATCGAACACGCTGCGGGTTTCGGGATCCGGTTCATCCCCGGCCTGTTCCAGCCCCAGACAGAGACTCGCCGCCTTGAGAAACACATGCGCAGTCGTGCAGCTGGTGGGACGACAGTCGGTCCAGACGCCCGGGTGCAAGCGGGTGTGCTCCCATTGTGCGCAGACCTCCTGCATATGTCGGCCAAACCCGTCAAAGCCGCCCTTGTCCGTCCAGCCCTCGCCGATACGCGTGCGGGTATCGGCGAACAGCGGCATGAACCGCTGCCGAACCAGTATCTCGCCGGCAAACTCCTGCTCCAGTTCATCGAGACGAACCTGGCCGCCATAGGCCCAGACACACAGGGCGTCGGAAAAATAATCGATCGTGATCACGCTTGCAGCCCATCCGTCATTGCCAGCCGGCACCATAGCAGGGACCGCTTCGGCCCCACCTTGACCGCCGTCAGTCAACTGCCCGCGGCAACGGGCCGGACAGTTGTGGGCAGCTTGCGCGGCTCGGCCTGTGACAGCTTGTCGCCCGCGATCTCCACGTAGGCACGATAACGCTGCCGGATATTGCGCACGTAGCTGACCGGTTCTGTGCCGCGCACATAACCGTAACGCGCTTTGCTGGCGTACTTCTTTTTCGACAGCAGCAGCATGGCCTTCTCGGCATTGTCAAACCAGCGATCGCCGTCCCAGCCCTTCTGGCGCGCCAGTCTGCGCGCGTCCTCGACATGGCCGTGTCCGGCGTTATAGGCCGCCAGGGTAAACCACATACGTTCATTGAAAGGCAGCGTGGGCTCAAAGCGGTTGCGGACCCAGTCCAGGTATTTGACTCCGGCATGGATGCCGTCTTCCGGTTTCTTGATCTTGCTGAAACCCATGAACTTTGCCGTGCGCGGCATGACCTGTAGCAGACCCTGAGCGCCGGCGAAGGACTTCGCCTTGGGATCGAAACGGCTTTCCTGGTACATCTGTGCGGCGATCAGGCGCCAGTCGAAACCATACTTTTCTGCATATTTGCGCATGGCCTCATCGTAGGGCGAGAGCCCACTGCCCTCTTTGCTGCCCACACGACCCGCCGACAGGTTGCGGATATTGCGCTGATTGGTGAAGTATTTTTTGTACAAAATATTGTAGACAACTCCCTTGTACTGTTCCCTGATGAATTCGTTCAGAGCAGCAAGCAGCTTCTGGTTCTTTGCACGCACCGCAACCGCATGCTCGCGGTCGCCACTGAGCTTGAATCCTGACTTGACCGCAAGGCCGCGCGCCAGCTCGATGTCCAGGAGATGGCCGTCGGCCACCGTGGCATCGATCTGACCAGCCGCAACAAGCGCGATCAGTTCTTCAGTCTCCACGTCTTCCGGCGCGGCCTCGATCTCGAAGCTGGCCCCTGCCTCCTGCAGATCGAGCAGATCCTGCCAATATGGGCTGGACCGCCGCACCATGACTGTCATGCCTTCCATGCCCGCGGCACAATCGAGTTCCTGGTCCGCACGCACGACCAGGTGACGCGGGGCGAAATGATAGGGTTTTGAAAACGCGAAACCGCGCGCGATGAGCTCATCACTCGGCTCCAGGAAGCCGGCAGCGACGTCCCCACGACCATCCTGCAGCCACTCCAGCAACTGCGAGTGCGTATCCGGAACAATAACCTCGAGTCTTAGTTTGTTGGCCTCTGCAAAGGCCTTGGCCAGTTCGTACTCGAAGCCGTGCAACTCTCCCTTGTAGAGAAAGTAGGATGCCGCATTGTTGCGCAGCAGCACCCGCAACACCCGGCGCTTTTTGATCCCGCCCAGACCGTCGGTATGACGTGGCTGCTCCTTGTCCGCCAGAAACTCCAGGTGCAGAAACTCGTTCAGCGCGGACTGCAGCTGGCCCGAACCCGGCCGGATGCCCCAGGCGATGTCATCCGTACCGGGCAGTTCGAAGGCGACTTTGAGGTCATCACGATAGGCCAGGTACATCGCCGCGATGTTGCTGTCGCGCACGCTGACATCGACCCGCCCGGCCGCCACTTCATCCAGCTCCTCCTCGTCGGACATGCCCGCTGGGCGTTCGACCAATTCGATCGCCGGATCGAGTTTTTGCAGCGCTGTCAGCCGCTCCCAGAACGAGGACCCACGGTTGACCATCACCCGCTTGCCGGCCAGGTCCTTCTCGTTGCGGATCCCGTCCTGCGACACGGCCACCAAGACCTGCTGACGCACTGTGGTCAGCGGTACCGAGAAACCCATGTTCTTGCGTCTGTTCTCGGTGATGGTGAGATTGGCTGCAATGATGTCGCCCCTACCCTCGAGCAGCGAAGGGATCAGGTCGGTGAAACGCTCTACCGCGACCAGTTCGGGCTCCAGGCCCTGACTAAGGGCAAAATCCGCCGCCGCCTCGTGTTGCGCCTCCACCGGCCAGCCTGCGCGCGGCAGATAGAACACACCACCGATATTCGCGGGGATCAGGATTCGCAGCCGGCCATGCCCCTTGAGGGTCTTCAGGTCACCCGTGTAGAGCCGCGGCTCCTCTGCTTGCTCGGCCGGTCGCGCCGAAGCCGGCGACTGCTCGAGCCTCGCGGCCGACCCAGAGGCGACATCGACCGCGTCCAGTGCCGCCTCTTCACTGCAGGCAGCAAGGATCAGGACCCCGCAAAACAGGGTGCAGCACCGCAGCAGAAATCGTCCAAGATGCAAGAGTCTGTCAACCGAACCATACCATTCTCTGGATTGAGTATAACGGTTAAACCGCATTGGTCACGTCGCCAGGGGCGTTGATGCAAGTCAATGAACATAAAAAGAATTTCATGATTTTTTTATACCAGAGAATGACGTTCGCAGATCGTACGAAGGCGCCGACTAAAGGCGTTTAAAGTAGGTCTGTTGCAGTTGGCAGATGGGCGTGGAAACGGCAGAATCCATCCCCGGGGCAGCTGAGGAAACCCGTTCCGGGGGTTCTGCCGCAGCGGCGGTCGGTACACCGTCCGGCCGCGCTGCGATCCGCGATCTGCGCGCAGACACACCCGGATGTAGCAATCGGCCTTGCTGCAAAACCCCGACGTACTGGAATCTGATGATTGAACCGCGGCAAAGGAGTTGGAAAAGTGGCAGCCTCGCGCTGCTGCTGTTGGCCGCATTCGCACTGCTGGTCCTGGCACCCCTGGCCATGATGTTCGGCGACATGCTGCCGGGTGGCACCGTCGAGCTGGATGCCACACGTTCGATGCTGAGGGACCAATCCCTTCAGCACATCATCTTACGAACCCTTGCTGTCGCGCTGCTCGCCTGCGGCCTGGCCAGTGTACTTGCGATACCTGCAGCCTTTGTGGTCGTGCATTCGGGCACGCCGGTGCGGATACTGTTCCAGGTGATCGGCTTTCTGCCACTGACCATGCCACCCTTCGTCAGTGCGGCCCTATTGAAGCATTTCACTGCTGTCGCCGAAAACACCGCGGCCGCCCCGCTGCTCGCCGGGTTCGACGTGCAGGGCAACAGCATCGCACTGATTCTGGTATTTGCCCTGCACTACCTGCCCTTCATTCTGTTCAGCCTGGTCGCCGGGCTGACAGAGATCGACCGTTCGCTGGCAGAGAGCGCTCGCAACCTGGGGGCGGGTCCTGTGTTCATCTGGCGTCGCATCACCCTGCCACTGGCGACCCCGGCCTATGTCGTCGGCGCCACACTCATGGTCTTGCGCATCCTCGAAGATGTGGGCACACCGCTGATACTCGGCATCGAAGGCATGCTGGCACCGCAGATTTTGATGCGCCTCGGCGCCGCCGGGCTCACCGACCCATTGCTGAACGTCAGTGCCCTGGTGCTGTTCGGACTCTCCGTGGCGGTTGCCGCATTGGCCTGGTCTGCTCTGATCGACCCACCCGGCCCGGGTGGGCTCAAACCCTGCAGGGGACAGACACCGCGCAGCGGCGCCGGTATCGGCGTGGTAATAGGCCTCCCGCTACTGCTGGTTCTCGGCATGCTCGCGCTCGCACCACACCTCTGGCTGCTGCTGATGTCGATCGGCAGCGACTGGTCAGCCGGCCTGCTCCCCCAGCGCTACACGGCCGAAGTTCTGCAGCAATCACTCGCGGGGACCCTGCCTGGTCTGAAAACCACTCTGGCCTATGCCGCCGGCGCAGGCCTCCTGACCCTCCTGATAAGCGTCATGTTTGCGATGCCGAGTGGTCGGCAAATCCCGTTCACGCGAGCCGTCCGGCTTGCCGCCAATGCGCTGTTTGCGATCCCCGGCGTGGTACTCGCCCTGGCCTATGTATATATGCAGGGCCTGTTGGACAGCCAACTTGTGGCCTGGTCCGGCCTTGCCTGGCTCGCGCTGATGCTGGTAGTGGCCCTCAAGCAACTCCCCCTGGCCCGGCACCTCGTCGCCAGACGGCTGCGCGAACTGCACGCCGGCGAGTTGGAATCGGCATACAGCCTGGGCGCAACGCGTTTCGCCGGCGGCCTGCGCATTACGCTACCGTCCCTGACCGCCGCATTTACCATTGTTTTCCTGATCGGCTTTGCCGCCGCGGTGGTGGAGTTGTCGGCTGCACTGGTGCTTATCAATGAACCACAGGCACTGTTGTCACTGCATCTGTTCCAGTCCCTGCAGATCCCCACAGAAGCCGCTGGTAGCGCAACCCAGGGCCTAATGCTGGTTACGCTGAATGCAGTCGCCCTGTTGCTGGCCTTCGGCCTGCTGCGCCGGCACTGTAGACGGCCTGCAGGATCGCCCGCGCACAACCCCGCTGCTGCGAGGAAAGACCCATGACGACCACCGAGCCGGCCAGCCTCGAATTGCGTGGCCTTGAAGTCACCATTGATCAGCATCAGATCCTGCGCGACATCAGTCTCAGCATCCTGCCGGGAGAGTTGTTCGTGCTGCTGGGCGGTGCCGGGGAGGGAAAATCAACCCTGCTGCGCGCTATTGCAGGTCTCGACCCGGTCAGCGCCGGCGAACTCTGGATCGACGACCGCGAGATCACTCGGGTCGCCGTCAATCGCCGGGGTGTGGCGCTGATGCTGCAATCCTTTCCATTGTGGACACACATGAGGGTGGCCAAGAACGTGGCCTTCGGCCTAAGAAGCCATGGGCTGGGCAGGGCCGAGACCAAGCGGCGGGTAGAGGCCGAACTGACCCTTCTGGGCCTCGGTGATTTTTACCGCCACCTGCCCCAGCAGCTCTCACCCGCCCAGCAGCAGCGGGTGGCCCTGGCGCGCACCCTGATCGCCGGTGCGCAAGTGACCCTGTTGGACGAACCTTTCAGCGCACAGGATGCTCAGCTGCGTGAGCGCCTGGTGCGGGCCCTGAAAAAACGTCAGCTGCAATCGGCGACGACCACACTGCTTACCACCCAGGACCGCAGCGAGGCGCTTCGGATCGCGGACCGTATTGCCCTGATCCACGAAGGTGAACTGCAGCAGGTCGGGACCCCCATGGAACTCTATGACGCTCCGTGGAACCGCTATGTGGCCGAGTATATGGGCGACGTCAATTTGATCGACGGTGAAATCGAATATGCCGGAGACCAACCCCTGTTCCGCACCGGCAACGGGACCGTCATCCCGCTGTTTGATCACGCGATCAAGCGCGCGCGCACCGGTTCAGCGATGTTCCGTCCGCATGATCTGCACATCGTCCGCAACGACGAGGAGCCTTTCGGCGACCAGATTCGCTTCAGCGGCCGCATCGAACAGGCCGAATTCCTCGGTGACGCGGTGCGCTACTGTATCGAGATTGCCGGCGAGGTGGTCTGGATGGACCAGGCCCGCAGCAGCCAACAGCCGAGTCCCAACATCGGCGATCAGGTGGTGATCGGTCTCGACCCGGCCAGGATCCGCATCCTCGAGCGCTGATCCGGCCGGGGGTCCAACCTGCTGACTGCATGAAGCCAGCCACGCCTGAGTGTGCATCTGGTAGCCTTGCCGAACTATGACCTGGACACTCGACGCGCCGGATAGCGGCAGCACGCTGCTCACTGTCAACAATCGTCTCGCCATGGAGCTGCGTGCGCGCCACGATCGCAACCAGGCGGCATCCGGCAGGAGCGCCTGGCCGAGCGCCGACATCCTGGCCTGGAGTGCCTGGCTGCAGCGCCTGTACCAACAGCTGCTGGACCAGGGCTTCACCAAGCTCGACCTGTTGAGCCCGGCGCAGGAAAGGCTGGTATGGGAAGACATCATCCGCAAACAGGACCGAGGGGCGGGCCTGTTGCGACCGGCAGCCGCAGCCGAGGCCGCGCAATCGGCATATGCACTCTATACGGCATGGCAATTATGCGATCACCCGCTGACCACGCTGGGAGGTGAAGAAACCCAGCGTTTCCTCGGCTGGCTCAAGGCCTTCGAGGAACAGCTGAAGCAACGACAGCTGATGAGTGCGGGCCAGCTGTTGCCACTGATCAACGCGGCCTTCGAACAGGACGCCCTGCCGATCCCACCCCGGCTGCTCTACAGCGGCTTCGACAGCCTGTCGCCAGCTCAGGCCACGCTGTTCGATACCCTGCGCGCCCGTGGCTGTGCCATCGAGGAACACCAGGGCGACAGCAGGCCGGGCCGTCGGCAACGCACCGAGGCGGCCGACCGCGAATCGGAGATACGGCTTGCGGCTGCCTGGGCGCGAGGCCTGTTGCAGGCCGACCCCGGGACCAGGATCGGGATCGTCTCGGTCCGCATCAGCCAGCAGCGCCGTGACCTCGAGCGACTGTTCACCGAGATCCTCACCCCGGCCGTCTGCCTCTCCAACAGCGCGCAGCAGACCGTGTTCAATATCTCGCTGGGTGAGGCGCTGTCGGAACGTCCACTGGTCGCACATGCCCTGCTTGCGCTCCATCTGCTGAGGGGCCCACAGCCGCTCAACGCCATCGGCCAGGTACTGCGCAGCCCCTTCATCGGCGGACACGCCGAGGAGTGGGAGCGGCGCGCCCTGTTCGATGCCGCACTGCGTGAAGACGGCCTGCCGATGATCGACCTGCAGCGCCTGAGCTACCGGCTCGAACGCTACGATCCGGACGATCCGCGCCACTGCCCCGATCTGCTGGTCCGTCTGCAGGCGCTGCAGACCCTGCGCCGCGAACTGCCTGCCAGCGATACGCCTAACCACTGGGCCGGCCATTTCCAGACATTGCTGGCGGCGCTCGGCTGGCCCGGAGACCATAGCCTCGACAGTCGAGAATTTCAGCAGCGCGAACGCATGCAGCGGGTGTTCAGCGAACTGGCCGAACTGGGCAAGGTACGTCCGCAGATGCAGCTGGGCGAGGCCCTCAACCGACTCGGGACCCTGGCGACAGAGGCGCTGTTTCAGGCCAAATCGCCGCCGGCACCGATCCAGATACTGGGACCGCTCGAGGCCGTCGGCATGGACTTCGATGCGATCTGGTTGCTTGGCGTGGACGATCAGAACTGGCCCCCGACACCACACCCAAACCCGCTGCTGCCCGTCGGGCTGCAGCGTGAACTGCAGATGCCGCATGCCTCGGCCGCACGCGAACTGGCGTTCGCCACGTCGCTGACCGAGCGGCTGGCGCACAGTGCCACCAATGTGGTCGCCAGCCATGCACGTTCAGATGCAGAGCGCGAACAGCGTCCCAGCCCGCTGGTATGCGACTGGCCCGTGGTCGCCGCAGAGGAACAG
>CAZCDY010000045.1:0-24869 GCA_964497145.1 uncultured Gammaproteobacteria bacterium | reverse complement strand
ATAACGGCTGCCGTGCGCGGAAGTTTTGCCGGCACGACGGATTGTCGCGGCTGGGGGCGACACGCCCGTCCCTTACCCGGAGTAAAAATACGCGGCAGGGCTCGGTTGCCGTTAAAATCTTCGGATGTCAGAGATATCCCTATCGAAGCCGCCCAAATCACTGCTGCGCAAAGTCGGCCGGGCTATCGCCGATTACAAGATGATCCGCGATGGCGACCGGATACTGCTGGGCGTCTCCGGCGGCAAGGATTCACTGAGCCTGCTACTGATACTGAAACACCTGCAGAGTTACGCTCCTGTTCACTTTGATCTCGGCGTAATCACGGTAGATCCCGAGGTGGAGGGCTTTGACCCCTCTTCCCTGACCTCCTATTACGAGTCACTCGGGCTACCCTGGCATTATCAGCGGCAAGCGATCATGGAGGAGGCAAAGACGCGTCTGGATGGCGATTCTTTCTGCGCCTACTGTGCCCGCATGAAGCGCGGCATCATGTATTCCACCTGCCGTCAACATGACTACAACGTGCTCGCCCTGGCACAACACCTGGATGATATGGCGGAAAGCTTCCTGATGTCGGCATTCCATCAGGGCAAGCTCGGGACCATGAAGGCCCACTACTTGAACGATGCCGGGGACATCCGCATCATCCGGCCACTGGCCTATACGCGCGAAACCCAGACGGCCGCCTTTGCGGATACCGCGCGGCTGCCTCTGATCCCGGATTCCTGCCCGGCCTGCTTCACCGCCCCGACCCAGCGCGCGCACATGAAAGGCCTGCTGGCGCGCGAGGAAAAAGACCACCCGAATCTCTTCGCCAATCTGCTGCATGCCATGCGGCCGCTGATGGGAGACAAAGTGGAGGAATAACGAGACTTTTCAGCCCCTGTCCCCGCTTTCAAACCACCCGGTTGCGCGGCTCACCCGCGATGAAAGCGCGAACGTTGGCCACTGTCTCGTCCACCACGTTCTGGCGTGCCTGACGCCCCGCCCAGGCCGTGTGCGGGGTCAAAATCAGATTGGGTATGTCACCGGCCAGCAGCGGATGGTCGAGCGGCGGCGGCTCGACATCCAGCACATCCAGTGCCGCGCCCCCGATTTCACCGTTGCGCAGGGCCTGCGCCAGGGCGCGATTGTCCACGACCGCTCCCCTTGCGGTATTGATCAGCAATGCATTCGGCTTCATCAATTGCAGCGCCCGCGCATCGATCAGGTGGTGGGTATTTTCCAGCAAGGGCACATGTAGCGTGATCACATCGGACTCGCGCAGGACCTCCTCGAGAGAGTGGCGCCCTCCCTTTGCTGCCCCCCCCGGACGTTGCGATACCATCACCCGCATACCGAAGGCCTCGGCGATCCGTGCCACCCCCTGGCCAAGCTCCCCATACCCGATGATCCCGAGGATCATGCCGCGCAGCTCACGCACGGGAAAGTCCAAGAGACAGAACTGGGGACTGCGACTCCAGTCACCGTTGCGCACAGCGGCGGTGTAATCGAACAGTCGGGTGTGATGCGCGAGCATCAGCGCAAAGACATGTTGCGCAACGCTATCGGTCGCGTAGGCCACCACGTTGCTGACCACGATTCCCAGCTCGCGTGCCGTATCGATCGCGACATTGTTGTAGCCGGTGGCAGTCAGGCAGATCAGACGAAGGTTCGCTGCCCCCTTCAGCACTCCCGCGTCCAGGACAACCTTGTTGGTGACCACCACCTCGGCATCCGCAATATGATCCAGACGCTGCTCCGGAGCCGTGGCCGGAAAGGTTCGCCAGTCATCCAGGACCTCGCCGAATTCCGCCAGATTGAGATCCTTCTCGGCCAGGCTGGCAAGATCGAGGAAGACACCTTTCATGATTCACCCCATCGATGTGAAGACAATGGGGATGAAACTAGCACGCATGCAGCGGTCCGAGACAGCGCCGTGTCGGTGTAAGGCGCGGGTCTTGGTCCCAAGCGCCAGGAACAACGCGATACCCAGCAAGACAACCTCGAATTCCATGCCACCCATGGGGTGCGACTCGGTAGCCACAAAGGACCAAGGCTACCGGTAATTAGAGCATCTCGGAAGATGCCACCGGCATCAGCAGCTTTCCAGCCCCGTGACCGGCGAAGACAATCGCAACGTGCACTCGAACGAACCAGATAGGATTCGTGATTTTTCCTCAATGTAGATGAATTCACCGATAAAGACCCTGCCAGATGTAATTTCTTTTCGGGCTCCGCCAATGCTGAGACTTGAGCCCTTTGCGCCCAAGGAACCCCGGCTGCCACCCCCCGTTCAACACGTTTTCAGATAATATCCGCACAGGGCCCGTAAAGACCGGGCCTTTGTTTTTGAACCCCGATTCAGCAGGCCCTAAGCGGCGGTAAGGAAAATGGAGCGCATCCGCGAGATCCCCTACAACTACACCTCCTTCTCCGACAGAGAGATCGTCATTCGCTATCTCGGCGAAGACAACTGGCGGCTGATCGAGGACCTGCGCGGAACCCGGCGGACCGGACGCTCGGCGCGCATGCTGTTCGAGGTACTCGGGGACATGTGGGTGGTCGAGCGCAATCCCTACCTGCAGGATGACCTGATCAACAACGTCGATCGCCGGGGCGCCCTGGTCCAGGCCCTCAATCACCGTCTGGAACAGTTTGAGCACCGACTGAACGACAACCAAGCTGCCGCGCGCCTGCTCGAGGCCGCACGCAACGCGGTCGACCGCTTTTCCAACTGCTTCGGCGAACGCCAGGCCCTGCGCGCCCGGGTAGCCCGCGAATTGGGCCGGATCACGCGCAAGGACAATATCGACTTCAGCGGCCTGGCCCGCGTGTCGCATTCCACCGATGCGACCGACTGGCGTGTCGAGATGCCCTTCGTAGTGATCTCCCCGGATCACGAGCACGAGGTGGCCGCAGTGGTAAAGGCCTGTATCGACTGTGGTCTGACCCTGATACCGCGTGGTGGCGGCACCGGTTACACCGGTTCGGCCGTGCCCCTCGACGCCCATTGCGCGGTAATCAACACCGAAAAGCTGGAATCGCTGTCGGCGATCGAACATATCGAATTGCCGGGCGTCGATGGCACTGTACCCACGGTGCGCACCGGCGCCGGGCTGGTCACCAGGCGGGTATCGGATCTGGCGGGCGCGCATGGCCTGGCATTCGCGGTCGACCCCACCTCGCAGGATGCTTCGACCATCGGCGGCAATATCGCCATGAACGCCGGCGGCAAAAAGGCGGTGCTCTGGGGCACCACCCTGGACAATCTCGCCAGCTGGCGCATGGTCACCCCGCAGGCCGACTGGCTCGAAGTCGAGCGCCTGGACCACAACCTCGGCAAGATCCACGACCAGCAGACAGTGCGTTTTCGCATCAGCCGCTACGAGGCAGACGGCCGCACGCCAAAGGGCGAGCCACAGATCCTGCAGATGCCCGGAGGGGTCTTTCGCAAGGCGGGGCTCGGCAAAGACGTGACCGACAAGTTTCTCTCCGGTCTGCCGGGGGTGCAGAAAGAGGGTTGCGACGGCCTGATCACCTCGGCCCGTTTTGTACTGCACCGCATGCCCGAGCATGTGCGCACTGTCTGTCTCGAATTCTTCGGCACAGACCTCGGCAAGGCAGTACCGGCGATCGTCGAGATCGTTGACTATGCCAAGACCCTGCCCGAGGTCCAGATAGCCGGACTCGAGCATCTCGACGAGCGCTATGTCAAAGCGGTACGTTACGCGACCAAGGCCGCTCGGCGGGAACGCCCGAAGATGGTCCTGATCGCCGACCTGGTATCTGACAACGAACAGGCCGTGGCCGCTGCCGCCTCTGAATTCGTGCGCCTGACCAATGCCCGCGAGGGCGAGGGTTTCATCGCCATCAGCGCCGATGCACGCCAGCGTTTCTGGCTCGACCGCGCGCGCACCGCCGCCATTTCAGCACATACCAACGCCTTCAAGATCAACGAGGACGTGGTAATCCCGCTGGACAGGCTCGCCGAGTACAGCCGAGGAATCGAGCGAATCAACATCGAGCAATCGATCGCGAACAAGCTGGAGATACTCGAGAAGTTCGATCGACTGTTGGAAGAGGGCACGCCCGCGCAAAGCGAGGACGAAGCAGCCGGCGACATAGACCGCAACAAATACCTGCTGGCACGCGGACTGCTGGCTGAGGTCCGACGCCGCTGGCAGGCACTGTCCGACTGCCTTGACCGTCCGGCAGCGGACTTCGCCTCCAGCAAGGGCGGCAACATCCTGCTCGCCGACGAAGAAGGCCTGATGCGGGATGGCGATACCCTGCTGGAGATGCTGTTGCGACGTGACATCCGGGTATCCTACCGCGACGAACTGAAACAACCCCTGCGCGAGATGTTCCGCGGCTCATCGCTGGAGCCGCTGCGCGAAAAACTGCGTGCGATCCACGGCGAGATCCGCAACAACCGACTGTTTGTCGCGCTGCACATGCATGCCGGAGACGGCAATGTGCACACCAACATCCCGGTGCACTCGCACAACTACCGCATGCTGCAGGAAGCCGACCTGGTGGTCGACCGCATCATGCAGCTGGCGCAGTCACTTGGCGGAGTCATCTCGGGTGAGCACGGCATTGGCATCACCAAGGTGCAGTATCTCGAGCAGGAAAAACTGGCGCGCTTCGTGGAATACAAGGAAAGGGTCGACCCCGAACAGATATTCAACCGCGGCAAGCTGATGCCCGAGTCGGGACTCGAAGGTGCCTATACGCCCTCGCTGCGACTCGTCCAGCAGGAGGCCATCATCCTCGAGGAAAGCGAACTCGGCGCCCTCAACGATGATGTCAAGCACTGCCTGCGCTGCGGCAAGTGCAAACCCAAGTGCATGACACATGTGCCGCGCGCCAACCTGCTCTACTCACCGCGCAACAAGATCCTCGGTACCGGCCTGGTGATCGAGGCCTTCCTTTACGAAGAACAGACCCGGCGCGGAATCTCGCTGGAACACTTCGACGAGATGAACGACATCGCCGATCACTGCACCGTGTGTCACAAGTGCGAGAGCCCCTGTCCGGTCGACATTGATTTCGGCGATGTAACCATGCGCATGCGCAAGATACTGACCGAACGCGGCAAGAAACGCTTCAACCCGGGTACCTGGGCGGCAATGAAGTTCCTCAATGCGACAGATCCGCGCACCATCAAGGTCATGCGCAAAGGCATGCTGGACTGGGGCTTCAAGGGCCTCACATTTGCCCACGACATGGCCAGGAAGACCAGACTGCTCGGCAGCACTGGTGACATCCCGCAGGCAACCACGGGAAAACCGAAGATCCGCGACACCATGGTCGAGATGGTTCGTCGGCCCATCCGGGTGGAACTGCCCAAGCGCGCGTATCGTGCAGAGCTGGGTCTGGAAGACCGCAGTATGATCCCGATCATCCGCGACAGCGCGCGAGCGAGCGAGGAATCAGAGGCAGTGTTCTATTTCCCGGGCTGTGGCTCGGAACGGCTGTTCTCGGACGTCGGTCTGGCCACCCTCGCGATGCTGTATGAGACCGGGGCACAGACGGTGCTGCCGCCGGGTTATCTGTGCTGCGGCTACCCACAGACCTCGGCCGGCCTCGCCGCCAAGGGCCAGCAGATCACCACCGAAAACCGGGTGCTGTTCCATCGGGTGGCAAACACGCTCAATTATATGGACATCAAGACGGTTATCGTGTCGTGCGGCACCTGCATGGACCAGCTGCTGCAATACGAATTCGAGAAGATCTTCCCCGGCTGCCGCCTGCTCGACATCCACGAGTACCTGATGGAGAAAGATGTCGCCATAGATGCTGTCGAGGGCGTCCAGTATCTGTACCACGATCCCTGTCATTCTCCGATGAAGCAGCATGATCCACTCGAGGTCGCCGACCGCCTGCTCGGTCAGCCGGTCACCCTGTCCGACCGTTGCTGTGGTGAGGCAGGCACCCTTGGCACGGCAAGACCGGATATCGCCAACCAACTCCGCTATCGCAAGGTGGAGGAGCTGCGCAAAGGCATCGCAGACCTGACCGGGCACCAACAGACCGACGGCCAGGTGAAAATGTTGACCAGCTGCCCTGCCTGCCAGCAGGGCCTGACCCGCTACGGCGATGAAACCGGTCTGAAAACCGATTACATCGTGGTCGAACTCGCCAGACAACTGCTGGGTGCGACCTGGCAGGAGACCTTCATCACCAAGGCAAAGGCCGGAGGGATCGAGCGGGTACTGTTGTAGCTTGCAGCACGCCATTCACCCTGGCGCCCGGCGAACTCGCAGATAGCACCTGATTTCCTGCTGCAGAAAACCCTTTTCGGCCCTTGCGTGATTTGCGTTCCCAGCCCGTCCGCGCTCCCTGCCGGTCTCACTCAAGCCTGGTGCACTGCGGCCGATATCAGTAGCCAGCAAGATCCCTACAACGGAAAGGGCAGGCCCGCGTTATGTCAGCAGCGATCAAATTCGACGAACTCCTCTACGATTCCCTGGAGTCGCTTTCCTTGCCGGATGTCTACATCCGCCTGCGCGAGGTAATGGAATCGGACAATGCCTCGATGGCGGATGCCGCCGAAGTACTTTCACTCGATCCGGCTCTGGCTGCGCGCATCCTGCGCATGGCGAACAGCGCTTTCTACGGCTTTCGTTCAGAGGTCGACACCATATCGCGCGCCGCCAACATCCTGGGGATGCAGAAGATCCATGATCTGGTACTGGCCGCCAGCGTATCCAAGGCCTTTGAAGGCATGGAAAACGAGCTGATGGACATCGACACCTTCTGGTATCGCAGCGTCCACTGCGGCTTCCTTGCCCGGGCCATCGCCGAAGGCGCGGGTATGCGCAACACCGAGAGCCTGTTCGTGCGTGGTCTGTTGCACGATATTGGCCACCTGGTCCTGTTCAACCATTACCCGGCCGAATGTCGCAGTGCCATGGCGCACTCCGACGAGGGCCTGGACGCCCGGCTGTACGAGGAGCAGAAACTGATCGGCGTTGATGCAATGCAGTTTACCGCCGAACTGGCGCGCGTCTGGCAGCTGCCGGGGTCCTTCGCCGATTCATTCCAGCACCTGATGCGCCCGGAAGACGTGGCCGGCAATCTGGCACGTGAGATCGCCATGCTGCATATCGCCGTGCAGATCAGTAACGGCGTCGATACCGACCTGCTGCTGGAGGATGTGGTTCAGCGTATCCGTGCGCCGATCTGGCGTCTGGCCGAGCTTCCGCCCGAGGTAGGCGCCGCCGCGATGGATGAGTCGACCATGGAAATGGTGGATGCGATGTATCTGATCCTGACGCAGCACGACGGGATGATGTCTTAGGACAGGCATCGCCCGGTCCTATCGTTCAGTGTTTTGTTGCGCCGTCGGGCGCCATAAAAAATCAATCGGCAGGCTCAACCACCAAAACAATCCCGTCCGCCGCAGTCACCCTGACCTTGGTACCCGCCGCGGCATCCTTGCCCTTGACCCGCCACAGCGAATCACCCGCTCGCACCTTGCCGAATCCGTTCTCGATGGCCGTCTCGAGTACGAACACGCGGTCAATGTACTGTTCGGCCCGCCGGTTCAGCCTGGGCTGGTCACTTTCATCCGGATGCCTGCGTTGCCACATCCGCCAGCCGACGATGGCGACCAGCGAAAAAACCGCAAACAACATCAGCTGGGTTTCCCAGTCCATCGCCGGAATCAGCCATACCAGCACACCAAGCATCAGGGCCGAGGCGCCCATCCACAGGAAGAAGGTTCCCGGCAGGAGGGTCTCGGCGATGATCAGGGCCAGCGCGAGAATCCACCAGTGCCAGAAGTCGGGCTGGTAGCCGTTCATGTCTGGTTTTTCTCAAAGGCGCTCTTGGCCAGCTCCGCGACCCCGCCAATGGCACTCATCACACCACTGGCCTCGATCGGCATGAAGATCAGCTTCTGATTGGGTGCCGCGCCAATCGTCTGCAGGGCCTCGACATACTTCTGCGCAACGAAATAGTTGATCGCCTGCACATCGCCCTTCGCGATCGCCTCGGAAACCATCCTGGTCGCATTGGCCTCGGCCTCGGCCAGACGCTCCCGCGCCTCGGCCTCGCGGAAGGCGGCCTCCTTCTCACCCTCGGCCTCGAGGATCGCGGCCTGCTTGTCGCCATCGGCCTTCAGTATTTCAGCCTGGCGCTTGCCCTCAGCCTGAAGGATCGCGGCACGCTTATCCCGCTCGGCCTTCATCTGCCGGGCCATCGATTCGACCAGGTCCTTGGGCGGGCTGATGTCCTTGATCTCGATCCGGGTCACCTTTACTCCCCAGGGCGTGGTGGCCTCGTCGACCACGGTGAGCAGACGGGCATTGATCTCATCGCGCTTGGACAGCAGCTCATCCAGGTCCATCGAGCCCATGACGGTACGGATATTGGTCATGGTCAGGTTCAGGGTCGCATACTGCAGATTGTTGACCTCGTAGGCGGCCATCGCCGAGTCCAGGACCTGGTAGAACACCACGCCGTCCACCGAGACCATCGCGTTGTCCTTGGTGATGATCTCCTGGGTGGGCACGTCGAGCACCTGCTCCATCATGTTGAGCTTCTGTCCGATCTGGTCGACCACCGGCACGATCAGGTTGAGCCCTGGACGAAGACTGCGCGTGTACTTGCCAAACCGCTCCACCGTCCACTCGTTGCCCTGCGGCACCGATTTGACGCCGAGGAACAGGATGACTGCGGCAAGGCCAAACAGAAACAGGGTAAAGACACCAAATTCGCTCATCTGCACAATCCCGTGGAAAATTCACTGGCCGGCAGTATAACCCCGGGGAACGAATCATCACGCGCCCGGGATCGCCACCCCACCCGGGCAATCCCCGGCATGTAGCGGGTCTTGAAACAGATAAAACCCGCTACAATCGGCCAAACATTCGCGGACAGCGGTCGCAACCATGCCTGAAAATAACGACAACGCGCCCTCGCGCAGCCAACCCGAGACGCACCAGCGCGGCCACGACAAGGTCAGCCGGATACCGGTCAAGGTACAAGCAACCACCGAGGTCATGCGCAAACCGAGCTGGATCCGCGCCAAGGTGCCGAGTGGCCCCGGGGTAACGCGTATAAAAAAGATCCTGCGTGAGCGCCAGCTGAGCTCGGTATGCGAAGAGGCGCAATGCCCCAACCTTGGCGAGTGCTTCAGTCATGGCACCGCAACTTTCATGGTAATGGGTGACATCTGCACCCGCCGCTGCCCGTTCTGCGATGTCGCGCATGGTAAACCGCAACCGCTGGATACCGATGAGCCACGCCAGTTGGCAGAGGCCATCGCGGAGATGTCGCTGCACTATGTCGTCATCACCTCGGTGGATCGTGATGATCTGCGCGATGGCGGTGCGGCCCATTTCGCCGCCTGTGTCGATGCCGTGCGCCGACTCACCCCGGATACCTCGATCGAGATCCTGGTACCGGATTTTCGCGGCCGCATGCAGTTGGCACTCGAACAGTTCGCTGACAGCCCACCGAATGTCTTCAATCACAACCTGGAAACCGTGCCACGCCTTTATCGTCAGGCACGACCTGGCGCGGACTACCAGTGGTCGCTCGACCTTCTCAAGCAATTCAAGGCACGGCACCCGACGGTCCCGACCAAGTCGGGCATCATGCTGGGACTGGGCGAGAACCGCGCGGAGGTGGAACAGGTGATGCAGGATCTGCGCGACCACGACTGCGAAATGCTGACCCTGGGTCAGTACCTGCAGCCGACCCGCGATCATCTGCCGGTGGACCGCTTTGTAAGCCCGGAAGAGTTTGACGATTTACGCATACTCGGCGAGCGGATGGGCTTCTCCAATGTCGCGAGTGGACCCATGGTACGCTCCTCATATCATGCCGATCTGCAGGCCAACCCGGTATTGGGGGACTAGGGCCTGCCCGAGCAGCAGTGGGAGTTGCAGGCGAGTGGATATTGACGTTGGTACCCGGGCAATCCTGAAACTGGCCCTGCTTCCCCCCGGCGCCCTCCTGCTTCTGTTGCTGCTCGGCTGGCTGTTCGCACGGCGCTTTTTCGGTCGATTCCTCATACTGCTCGGAATAGCCGCGCTGTTCACGCTGTCCACCCCGGTCGGCGTGAACCTGCTTGCCAGCCGGCTGGAGACCGTTCCCGCACTGCCCGCTGCACAATTAAAGAACTCGCAGGCCGATGCCATCCTGGTCTTTCTCGCAGGCGTGCGCCGCCACAATCCAGAGTTCGACGGTGCGGACGCATTGGGCCCGTCGAGTCTCGAGCGCATCGATTACGCCCTTTTCCTGCACCGGCTCACCGGCCTGCCGATCATTCTCAGTGGCGGCAGCGTCAAAGGCGATACCACACCCCTTGCGCAGCTCGGCAGCGAATGGCTGCAGCAACGGGTAGGGATCACACCCCTCGCGGTCGACAGCAGCAGTCGGGATACGCGCGAGAACGCACGCGACAGTGCCGAGCTGTTGCAGTCGCTCAAGGTCCGGCGGGTGCTGCTGGTCACACATGCGTATCACATGCCGCGCTCCCTGCTCAGTACACGCGCCGCAGGCATCGACGCGGTCCCCGCACCCTTCGCTTTCGAACACGTCGCTCCCGAACTGCAGGGGCCCAGCGAGCTCATAGACTGGCTGCCACAACCCGGCTATCTCGGCCGCAGTTACCGCATATTGCATGAAATGGCAGGCCTGGTCTGGTACGGCCTGAACCAGCGCTGATCAAAGTGCACGACGGCCCGGGCAGGCCGGCAGCCGCATTACGATGTATATACACCCCCCCAGTTCAACTAGACTCTGGAAAGAGAGTGTCACGTATCTGTCATATGGCGACCGACGCGTGGCCAGGCTGCCGGGGAACAAGCCATGTTGTTGTATTTCAAGCGTCTTTGCTGGCTCGGGGCTATCTGCATTCCGGCACTGCAACCGCTGTCGGCGGAGCCGCAACCCCCTGTCTCCGTGGAAGCAAGAACCCAATTGCTACTGAACGCCCTGGACAACGGCGAACTGAGCGCCGCCACATCCGGTAACGGACTGATACTCTCCGGCCCCAATCTCAGCATCGAAGACTGCGACGGTTATCCCTACAGCAAGCCCCGGGGTCCGGTCCCGGCTGCCAGGTTACTGCTGGATGATCTGCGCCAAGGGCTCCACAAGGGATTGCGCTGTCTCAGCGGCCAGGGTCCACAGGGAGAACTGCATCCTTATCATCTTTACCAGGCAGGGCGGCTGCTCGGGATACTGGAGGCTCCGCAGCAAAAGACCTTCCGGTGTGTCGAAGATGCCATGTTCGCGACGGCAGTCGCGACCAGCCCCAAAGGCGTCACCCAGGATGACGCCCTGTTTCCCCAGTTGCGCCAGATCGAACATCCGGCGGTCATTTTCGATACTCACCGGCTCGGCGGCTTCCTGAGCCGAAAGCATGACGACCAGACCTATCGCTCCTTCTTTCACCTGGAAAACGAGCAGATATTCAAACACCGCAACGGCCAGCCGTTGCGCCCGCATGGCCTGCACCGCTATCAGGACCGTCCCAGCCTCGTTTTTCACGAACTGATTCACTGGCTGGGGCATGAACACAGCGCCCTCCAGCCCGATCTCGCGCACCTTTATGAGACATGCTGCTTCGGTGGCAGCGACTACATCAGCGATCCTGCCCGCAACAGCGCCCACCAACGGACCGCCTGTGACATCCTGAGAGACGACGAGTTGTGGAATCAATACAGCAACCCTTACAAGCGGATGCGCCTCTGGCACCACAAGGGCTACGATCGCCTGAAAACGCTCATGCGCTCCGATTACGATTCCTGACCTTCTTCTGCCCACGCATAACGGTCCTCCTCGTCAGGCTTTGACCCCAATCGGCTTGGCGAAAACACCGCATGCGCCAATAGACGTAAGAATCACTTTTCTGTAACCCGCATTGTTTATGCTTCCGGTCTTCCAACAGGATGACCGTTCGAGATGAAACTGAAGAAGACTTTCTCTCAAAATGAGCATGCAAAGCGCAGCGAGCAGGCCTTACCATTCAGGTTCCGCGTTGCTCTGAGGAGCCGAGCATTGCCCAGCCTGCGATTGAAGACACTCACGGGGATATCCCTGTTCTTGGTTCTGGCCACAGCCGGCGCCGAACTGATCCAGCGCCAGCACATTCTGATCGTCGGCTCCTCGACCGCCTATCCGATCGTCACCTCGGTTGCCGAGCGGTTCGGCAGGGACCCGCAATTTGCCACACCGATTGTCGAGTCGACCGGTAGCGGCGGTGGAATCAAGCTGTTTTGCAGAGGCCTCGGCCTTGCGACACCGGATATCGCCATGGCTTCACGCAGCATGAAAGACACCGAACGGGCGGATTGTGCGAGAAACAATGTCAATGACATCCGCGAAATCAAGATCGGCTACGACGGTATTGTCATCGCCAGCACCAAAGAGACGCCCAGGCTGGACCTGTCAAAACGCGATATCTATCTGGCCTTGGCGCGAGAGGTGCCGTCACCGGAAAAACCCGCTCAGCTCGTTCCCAACCCCTACCAAGAATGGCACGAGATCAATCCGCTGCTTCCCCCACTGCCGATCAAGGTACTGGGGCCACCGCCGACCTCCGGGACGCGCGACATCCTCGTCGAACGCCTGCTGCAGGATGCCTGCATACAGGTGCCGTCGCTGCGCGCACTGCGCCAGAAGGACCCAACCCAATTCCGGCAGCGCTGCCACGCCTTGCGTGAAGACGGGGTCTTCGTCAATGCGGGGGAAAACGACGCACGCCTCGTACGCAAGCTGATCAACGATTCCGGCACCCTGGGGATATTCGGTTACAACTTTCTCGATCGCAACCGCGACCGCCTCAAGGCAGCCAGCATCGATGGCATAGAGCCTCGATTCGAGTTGATCGAGTCGGGAATCTACCCGCTAAGCCGCCCTCTGTACCTGTACGCGAAGCCGCGCCATTCAACCCTGGTGAAGGGCCTGAATGAGTTCATCGACACGGTCGTCTCACCGCAGGCCTCGGGACCCGAGGGTTATCTCATCAGCCAGGGCCTGATCCCGCTGCCGTGGCGCGAACGCCATGAGAATTCATTGCCTGCCGCTCAAGCCCAACCCGGGCACAAAGAAGACTGAGCCTGCGCCGGGTTCCTGCAGGATGGAGGCGAGGCCTCACGACAGGCCGCGAAATACGCTGCCACGGGTCTGGCAGCCGTCGACCCTCAGCCCGCATCGGCGAGATGGTGGTTGTATCGCTCCATCAGGTAACACAGGCAGTCCTGCCGGATCACCTCGGGATTGCAGCTCAGCATCGACGGCATGACCGGGACCCGCGTGATCAGGCACCCGTCCTCGAGGGTGAAATACTGGTCGGCCACCTGCCTGTCCTGCTCGTCGCGCACGTCCAGCGGCTGCACCTGCGCTGCAGGACAGTCGGCGATCAGACTGCCCACCGGGAGTTCGCGGAAGTTCATCCGGTCCAGGTCGCGTGGGAAGCGTATCGCACCGTCCTCGTCGCCGAACGCGAACGGCACTTCGGGCGGCACACGGACTACGGCCACGGTGTGGTAGAGGTCGATGTCGTGGCTCGGCACCGCATGCGAGGGGATCTCTGACAGATGCAGGCAGGCACGCAGATAGTCGGCGGCGTGCTCCACGCCATGCTTATGGCCCACTTTGCCACACTCCAGGGTTACCGACGGCCCCAGAGCGGCCATGGCCATCGATGCGACACCACGTGGCCGCACAAAATAGACGACCGTGCGCCCGAACAATGCGGCCAGGTGCAGCGACTGATGTTCCAGCACATTGACGCAGGCATAGTGAGGGTTGAGCCCGGTATTATTGTGCAGATCGATCGATGCAAAGATCTCGCGATCCGCCATGCGATCCATCACCGCCCTCATCAGCTCGTGCTCGGGTGTGTCGTGGGTTTCACTGCCCGGCCAGACGCGGTTGTAGTCGGGCTGATCGGGCAAGTGCCTGACACCCTGCTCAGCCGCCGCTGTGTTGCCGATGAACAGGCTGAGCGAACGTGGCAGCTGCAGCCCATCGGTGTCGACGCATTCGCGCAGTACCTTTCTGACCGCATCCCAACCACCGGTTTCATTACCGTGCATCAGCACGCAGATGAAGAGCGCCGGCTCACGGCCCCCCCGCAGGTGAAACAGTGTCGGCCCGCCGAGTACACGGTGCAGGCCATCGGCCACCGTATCCAGCAGGGACAACGGCATTTCATCCAATTCGCGTAACAACTCGCTCACTTCAGACTCCAGTCATGGACAGGCACATTGCTTGCCTGTCGTTCAGCATAGGTATCCACCAGTGCAGCAAAATCCCGACCATGCCGCCGCACCCAGTCAATCTGCCAATCGGCCCCGGTGACGCGCCGCTCAACCCGTCCGCGGATGATGCCCAGCCACTGGCCGATCTCCGCCGGCGCCAACCCGGCGAGGGCCAGTCCCTCTGCGGCCGTGCCGAGCAACTGCGACGACAACAGCTCTGCCAGGGTGCCGGTTTTGCCTCTCAGCCAGGACAGCCTGGCCGCCAGCCCGTGTCTGGCAGCCGCATAGAAATTGTCTCGTGCCACCGTAAAGGGCAACATCGACTCCAAGGGCTCCGGTGAGCGCATAAGGGCCTCGAACAAGCCGAGAAACAGGGCCGTATTGGCGATGGCGTCTGCAGGGGTCGGTCCGGCAGCCACCACCCGGTGCTCGATACGGCAATGTGGCTCACCTTCCACGCTAAACCCGATCAGCGGACGATTCCAGCGCCAGATGGTCCCATTATGCAGCCGCAGGTGGGCCAATTGCTCGGGCGCGACGTCCTGCAGGTCCGGCAGAAGCACCGGATACCAGATCCGGTTGGCCTCGAAACATTCCAGGATGCTTTCTTTCGCATAGGCGATGCCGAAGGTCACACGCTTGCTGTATCGACTCCCGCCGACCGCCACCGCCTGTTCAAACAGCGGAATACGGGTCTCCTGCCATAACTGACGACCAAACAAAAAGGGTGAATTGGCCGCCACACCAACGGTAACCGCAGAGATCATCTTGCAGACATTGAATGCACGCGCCGCCTCAGCGGCATCCACCAGGATATGGATCTGCAGCGAGGTGGTGCCTGCCTCCAGCATCACATCGTCGTGTTCATGACGGAGATGCTCAGCGCCCGTGATATCCAGCACGATGGGTTTGCCACGACGCAACCGAAACACCTGGTCATTGATCGCCCGATAGCGTTGCAGCGGTGACATCCGCGCGAGCGACAGGTCACAGCTGCGCACCGTAGGCAGAATCCCGGTCAGCAGTGGCCGCAGGCCAAGCCCTTCGGCCGCCGCCTCGCAATGTCTCCAGCGTGCGAGCAAGGCATCGTGGGTCAGCTGCAGGGCCCCCGGCGCCAGAGACACCGGATCAGAATTGATCTCAAAATTGAAACGCGCCAGTTCAGGCACCACCAGGGGGTCATCCAGCGCGGCAAGAAACTCCTGATTTCGCGCCGCCGGCCGGGCCTGAGCGTCGATCAGCCATCCCTCGATCTCGAACCCGAAACAGCGTTGTTGGGAACGCAGACGTCCCTGCGCCAGCCAGTCTTTGAGCAGCGCCGTTTCCCGGTCGAGGCGCCGCCTGAATTCGACGAAGGCCGCTTCATCGAATTCGCTGTCGGTGATCTCCTGTCCCATGCGGGTAAGAGTAACCCGCCAGTTGCCGGGTAAGGACGTGGAATTTGTAAAGATTTTGGTCCAGCGCAGTAAAGGCTTATATCCCGACCCGGGAATCAGGGACCCTGGTTACCGAGTTCATGTTCCAATTCGGCCAGGCGCTGCGGTGTCCCGACGTCGGACCAGCGTCCACGGTAATGCGCACCCATCACCTTGCCTTTGCGCATGGCATCACGCAGCAGGGGTCCAAGCGGGAAGGCAACCGGCTCACAGGTCTCGAACAGTGCCGGCGAATAGGCCCCGATGCCACTGAAGGTCAATCTCGGCTCCGCCTGCGTGTCCAGTACCCCCCCGGCCAGGTGAAAATCACCTTCGGGATGATGCATGGGATTGTCGACCATCAGCAGATACGCCAGGGCGCCCATTGGCAGTGTCAGCCCGCGCATGTCGGCGTCGCACCAGACATCACCGTTAAGCACCAGGAACGGGCTTTCACCAAGCAACGGCAGGGCGCGGAGGATACCGCCACCGGTATTCAGCGCATGCCCCTCACCCTCGACCGAATAACGGATACTCACTCCCCACGCCGATCCGTCACCGAGCGCCCCCTCGATCTGCTGACCGAGATGGGAATGATTGATCACCAGGTCACGGATGCCGGCTGCTGCCAGCCGTTCGATATGCCAGACGATCAGTGGCTTGCCGGCAACAGGCAGCAGCGGCTTTGGGGTATGGTCCGTGAGCGGGCGCATGCGCTTGCCGCGACCCGCGGCAAGGATCATGGCCGTGCTTATTGTTGGATTCTCAGTAATAGACACGAAAGGCTAAAAGACACGAAGGACAAGGAGTTATTCAATGCGTTGATACCGGATACGGGCCCTGCAAGACGCACTATTACAATGGCACTTTTGCAAAGGCGCCTGGACGGATCATTCAGATCGCAACAACAGACCCGCTTTGCGTTGTTCGTGCCTCTCTGTCCTCCGCCTTTCCTGATCGGGCCAAACAGATCAGGCCTTGGACTTCATGGAGTCAAAGAACTCGCCGTTGGTCTTGGTCGTCTTGAGCTTGTCGTACAGGAACTCCATCGCCGCCAACTCGTCCATGGGATGCAGGATCTTGCGCAGGATCCACATCTTCTGCAGTTCCTTCTCCGGCATCAGCAGCTCTTCGCGACGGGTACCCGAGCGGTTGATGTTGATCGCGGGGAAGATGCGCTTTTCGGCGATACGACGGTCGAGATGGACCTCCATGTTGCCGGTGCCCTTGAACTCTTCGTAGATGACGTCATCCATGCGTGAACCGGTCTCGACCAGGGCAGTCGCAATGATCGTCAGGGAACCACCTTCCTCGACGTTACGAGCCGCACCGAAGAAACGTTTGGGTTTCTGCAGGGCATTGGCATCCACACCACCGGTCAGCACTTTGCCGGAGGACGGGATGACCGTGTTGTAGGCACGGGCCAGGCGGGTGATGGAATCGAGCAGAATGACGACGTCCTTTTTATGCTCGACAAGCCGCTTGGCCTTTTCGATAACCATCTCGGCCACCTGCACATGACGCGCTGCCGGTTCGTCGAAGGTCGACGAGATGACCTCGGCGCGCACCGAACGCTTCATCTCGGTCACCTCTTCCGGCCGCTCGTCGATCAACAGGACGATCAGGTGACACTCGGGATGATTGGTCGCAATCGACTGCGCGATGTTCTGCATCAGCATCGTCTTACCGGCCTTGGGCGGCGAAACGATCAGGCCACGCTGTCCCTTGCCGATCGGCGCACAGAGTTCGATGGTGCGTGCGGTGATGTCCTCGGTACTGCCATTGCCCATCTCGAGATGGAACTTCTTGTTCGCAAACAGCGGGGTAAAGTTCTCGAACAGGATCTTGTGCTTGGCGTTCTCGGGCCGGTCGAAGTTGATCTCGTCAACCTTGAGCATGGCGAAATAACGCTCATTGTCCTTCGGCGGCCGGATCTTGCCCGAGATGGTGTCTCCCGTGCGCAGACTGAATCGTCGTATCTGGCTGGGCGACACATAGATGTCATCGGGCCCGGCAAGATAGGAGGAGTCTTCCGAGCGCAGGAAACCAAAGCCGTCAGAGAGAATCTCGAGTACGCCATCTCCGTAGATGTCTTCGCCTTTCTTAGCGTGCGCCTTGAGGATCGCAAAGATCAGGTCCTGCTTGCGTGAACGTGCCACGCCCTCGATATTCATGGACTGCGCGAGCTGGTTGAGCTCGGGCACGGGCATTTTCTTAAGTTCGGTTA
Source organism: uncultured Gammaproteobacteria bacterium (assembly GCA_964497145.1). Lineage (GTDB taxonomy): Bacteria > Pseudomonadota > Gammaproteobacteria > Chromatiales > Chromatiaceae > Thiosocius. The sequence continues at coordinate 7,016 of CAZCDY010000045.1, read as the reverse complement.
AATTCATGTCCAGCCTTGGGAGCAGGTTTGTTCTGTCGGAATCATTCGGGGGAAAGGCACAAAGGCGCCCATTTTCACTTGAAAAATCAGATAGGAAGAAGGGCCGGGAAGGCACTTACCCGGAAGTTTAGCACGCGATCGCCGCGCGTCCAGCACCAAAACAGCGCGGCGCCATCTCAAGGCGCCGCCTGATCACTCAAATATTGCTGTCAATGAATGCCGTCAACTGCGATTTGGAGACCGCGCCGACCTTGGTCGCCTCGACCTCACCGCCCTTGAACAGCATCAGCGTCGGGATCCCTCGAATGCCGTAACGTGGCGGCGTATTCGGGTTGTCGTCGATATTGAGCTTGGCGATCTTTACACGGCCGTCATACTCGCCGCATATCTCATCCAGAACCGGAGCGATCATCTTGCAGGGACCGCACCATTCCGCCCAGTAATCCACAAGAACGGGTTGAGACGACTGCAATACCTCGTCTTCGAAATTGTCGTCCGTTACATGAACGATCTTGTCACTCACTGACTGTCTCCAGATAATTTTGGAATTCAGGGAATAAAGCATCCGGCCAGGGCGCTTAGCCGGGGGAAAAGGACCCGGCTGCTTCAGCGTCAGGACATCGGCTTCTCGTAGATACGGGCATTTCAGCCGATTGGCCCGCTTAATTCAAGCCCTCAACGCTCCACTGGTGGGAATTCGGGTATGCTTGCGCGTCATGAGCGAAAAACACCTGACAAAGACCCGGTTCGACAGCTTCCCTTTTTCCGAGGCCATCATGCGCGGCGTGCAGGACGCCGGTTTTGAATATTGCACCCCGATCCAGGCAGAAACGCTGCCGATCGGCCTGGATGGACGCGATGTCGCGGGGCAGGCGCAGACGGGAACTGGGAAAACTGCCGCCTTCCTGCTTGCCACCCTGCATCTGCTTGATCAGGAACCCGCAGAGCCCTCGCGGCGGCCCAACCAGCCGCGGTCCCTGATGCTCGCGCCGACCCGGGAACTGGCGATCCAGATATACGACGATGCCTGCGTCCTGGCCAGCCACACCGGCCTGAAGGTCCGGGTCGCTTACGGCGGCACCGGCTACGACACCCAGCGTAAGGCAATCGAGGACGGGGTGGACATCCTGATCGGCACGCCCGGTCGCATCATCGACTACTTCAAGCAGCATGTATTCGACCTGCGCGCGATCCAGACGCTGGTGCTGGACGAGGCCGACCGCATGTTCGACCTTGGCTTCATCAAGGACATCCGCTATCTGCTCAGACGCTGCCCCGACCCTGAAAACCGCCAGGGGATGCTGTTCTCGGCCACCCTTTCGTACCGGGTGACCGAGCTCGCCTACGAACACATGAACAACCCCGAAAAGGTCGTGGTCGAATCTGAGCAGATCACCGCCGACCGTGTGAACGAAACGGCGTACATGGTCGCCAACGACGAAAAGATTCCACTTCTTATCGGGCTGATGAATTCGCTCGAAGATGCGCGCGTCATCGTGTTCATCAACACCAAGCGCGAGGCCGACAAGGTCTGGGGCTATCTCGAGGGTAACGGGCACAAGGCCGCGATCCTGTCGGGCGATGTGCCGCAAAAGAAGCGCATGAGTCTGCTCAAGCGCTTTTCCAGTGGTGAGGTCTCGGTGTTGGTGGCGACAGACGTGGCCGCTCGCGGGCTGCATATCGAAGCGGTCACCCACGTCATCAACTATGACCTGCCGGATGAAGCCGAAGACTATGTGCACCGAATCGGCCGCACGGCGCGCGCCGGCGCCTCCGGTGAGGCGGTCTCTTTCGCCTGTGAGACCTATGCCTTTTCCTTCCCCGATATTGAAAAGTACATCGGTCACAAGATTTCAGTTCAGCCGGTGACACCTGATCTGCTGGCAGACGTCGACCCGCGCAGCCGGGTCCGGATCCAGAAGGGCGACCGGCTCGAGCGTCGCGATAGTGGCGGACGCGGTGGGCGCAGCGGCGGACCAGGCGGCGGCAGACCCCGATCGGCCAAGTCAGGCAGCGGCCAACCACGCAGGCGACGCAGCCGCAAACCAGAGGGGGGTGGTTCGGCACCGACATGAGCGAGCCGGAGCTACCGGCCGAGAACAAATGCAGCCGTTGTCTCGGCTCCACCTGCTGCACCTACACCACCGAGGCGCTCGGCCCTCTGCGCTCAAAGGCGGACTTCGATCACGTGCTGTGGCAGATTTCGCACGAGGACGTGGAGGTGTATCGAGACAACGATGGCTGGTACCTGCTCGTCCGCGGGAGCTGTGAACACCTGCAGCCCGCGGGTGCCTGCGGCATCTACGACACCCGACCGCAGGTCTGTCGCGACTACAGTAATGACTGGTGTGAATTTGATGAGCCGGCCGAGACCCACTTCAGCCATCATTTTCGTAACCACGCCGAACTGCTGGCGTACTGTCGCAAACGCTTTAGACGCTGGGATGGCTGATCTCTTCAACCACCGCCGGCCAACGCGACAAAACGAACCAGTACGGCGTCTGCCGCGTCGCGCACTATCATCCCATGCTCTGTCTGCCTAAGCCGGTCGAGGCCAAACGATTGCCGTAATGGAGCAGCCGAAATCTCATCGTCACAGGGCCGCGGGCCGACTGCCCAGCTACCGCACCCGCTACGCCATCATAGTTGCGATGCTCGCAGTGGTGGTCACGGTGGCCGCGATATTCGCCTTCCGGCATGCCGACTCCGTGAGCCGCGCCGGTACAGCGGATGCGTATGTGCGCGGGCAGGGCACGATCCTGCTCAACGAAAGCTCCGCTCAGCTATACCGCGTGCGCCAGGGGCTGCATGATCTTCTGATCGAACCATCACCGGCCGCGCGACTTGGACTCGACGCTGCGGCAGAGCAACTCAACCAGGTGCTTGCCCGCCTCGCCGAACACAATGAACAAAGCAACAGCGGCGACATGGCCACGATCGCCGAGGCACTATGCGACGACGCAGACAGTCTGACAGCAAATATCGGGGAACTGATCAATCTTCGGAACACAAGCGGACAAGAGGCCTCGCAGGGTCAACAACAGCAAAAGGCCGCAGAAACAGACCTCGGTTTCCTGCGCGGACAGATCAACCCGTTGCTGCGGCAGATGCAGCGCAGGCTGGATATGCTGCATGCGGCATCGCAGGCACAGGCCAGACAACAGGTCGACAGCCTGGCCGGGCTGAGCCGGGACCTGGGAGTGATCCTGTTCGCCACACTCGGCGTGATGCTTCTGTTCGGCCTGATCGGCGTCATCAGCCTCGACAGGCTCATTCTGCGGCCGATCCGGACCCTGGCGAACAGTCTGCAGGGGCGGCTCGATGGCAGCGACAGCACGCCGGTCGAGCCCTCTGCCGTCAGCGAAACCCATGACCTGGTGCATGCCTTCACCGAGATGCAGGCACAGGTCCATGCCCGGGAACGGGAGCTCGACTACCTGGCCCATCACGATGCCCTGACCGGACTGCCGAACCGGACGCTGTTCCGCGGCCGCCTGGCGGAGGCGATCGAGTCAGCACGGCAGAACGACATGCTGGTCGGCCTGCTGTTTATAGACCTGGATCGCTTCAAACAGGTCAATGACAGTTATGGACACAGTGCCGGTGACCAGATGCTGATCGAGATCAGCCGACGCCTGGTCAAGGTGTTTCGCCAGGAGGATCTGATCGCCCGCCAGGGTGGGGACGAGTTCGCCGTACTGCTGGAAAATCTCCACGACCGCGACGAGATGAGCCGTCTCGCAGGCAAGGCACTGGGGGCCATCCAGCGCCCTTACGAATTCGGCGGCAACATCTTCTACAGCGGCGCATCCATGGGAATCGCCGTAGCGCCGGATGACAGCGTCGACCCCGATCAGCTGATCCAGCAGGCAGATGCCGCCATGTACGCGGCCAAGCAGGAAGAAGGTTCCAGTTTCCGTTATGTCAGCGCGGACCTGACGGCCAGGGCAGCGGCCCGGCACCTGCTGGAGAACGAACTGCGTGACGCGGTACGTGAGCATCGGCTGGAACTCCATTTCCAACCCGTGCTTGCCACCGATGACGGCCATGTGCATTGCTACGAATCACTGTTGCGCTGGCCGCATGCCGAACAGGGCATGCTGCGCCCCGCCTCGTTCATGGACGCACTGGCAGACGCCGGCCTGTGCAGCATCATCAGTGACTGGGCACTCGACCGGATCCAGGCCAGCCGGCCGACGCCCGATGCCGTAATATCGATCAACCTGAGCGCACGCCTGCTGCACGACGAGGCCTTTGCACAACGCCTGTTCGAGCGCATAGACCAAGGCGGTCTGGTGCCCGGACAACTGATCCTGGAGATCACCGAAGACACCTTGGAGACTGACCTTAGGGCAGCCACACGCGTGCTCCAGGAACTGAAGCGTCGCGGGGTGCGGATCGCGCTCGACGACTTTGGCACCGGACAGGCATCACTGAGCCACCTGCGGCGATTTCCTTTTGACTACATCAAGATAGACCAGTCATTCGTGGCAGGAATCGGCAACGTGCCCAACGATGAGAAGCTTGTTCAGGCCATCATCCGCCTGGCACATGCACTGGATATGGAGGTGGTTGCCGAGGGGGTCGAGACCGAGATGCAACGCGAATTCCTGCAGGCCGAAGGGTGCGATTATATCCAGGGGTACCTTGTCGGACGCCCGGCCGCCGGCGACTGAAACCTCACTCTGTGCCGGCTTCAAATAGAGTCACGCAACCCCGGCAGCAGGGCATCGAAACCGCGCACCGCCGGGAAATCCTCGACCCGGCGCTCGGCCTGCCTTGAATCGGGCAGCAGAATCGCCAGCAGGTGCCGAATTCCATAGCCCTTCGCCGAATGCAGCACCGCGAGGCTGTCATCCACAAACAGGGTGCGTGCCGGGTCGAACGCCTCCTCTTGTTGCAGCCTGGCCCAAAAACCCGGATCTTCCTTCGGCAGTCCGAGATCATGCGCACATACCACATGATCCAGACGCTCGCGCAGCTGCGTACGGCGCATTTTCAGATCCAGTGATTTCTGGTGCGCATTGGTGACCAGCACCCGGCGTTTGCCGGCACGCTGCAGCAGATCGAGAAAATCGGTCACATTCGGATGCACCCCGATCAGGTGATCCACCTCTTCCTTGAGCAGGGCGATATCCAGGCCGAGCTGGCGTGTCCAGTGGTCCACGCAATACCATTCCAGGGTGCCCTGGATATCCTGGTAGCGTGTGAACAATTCCTTTTTCGCCTCAGCCTCGGGGAGGCCGCGTTTGCCAGCGTAGCGCCTGGGCACGTGTTCCAGCCAGAAATGGTTGTCAAAATGCAGGTCCAGCAGGGTACCGTCCATATCCAGCAGTACAGTATCGATCCGTCTCCAGTCAAACACGCCGATTCCCCACCCCATAAGCCCGGGGTTTTTGTATGATTGAACGCCTGCACACGGCCATATCATCGCCGCAATTCATCAGACGGGGTAGTTCATGGACAAACAGTTACAGCAGTTGCTCGACATTGCCAGGGCGGCCGGTCAAGCCATATTGGGAGTCTATCATCAGGATTTTTCAGTCGAGCAAAAAGGCGACAGTTCGCCACTGACCGAAGCGGACCTCGCCTCTCACCGCATTATCATGCAGGGTCTCGCGGAAATGGAACCGGACACCCCGGTCCTCTCTGAAGAGGGCGCCGACATCCCGTATGCAACCCGCAGCCAGTGGCAACGCTACTGGCTGATCGACCCTTTGGACGGTACCCGCGAATTCGTCAAACGCAACGGGGAGTTCACGGTGAATATCGCCCTGATCGAGCAGGGACGCGCGGTCGTCGGGGTCGTGCATGTACCTGTGAGCGGTATCAGTTACCTTGGCCAGGCCGGCCAGGGCGCCTACAAAATCACTGCAGACGGTAGTGTCAGTCCGATCCACGTGCGCCAGAAGCGGCTGGCAAAAGCCCAGGTGGCTGGCAGCCGCTCGCATGCAGGTGACAGCCTGCAACGCTTCCTCGACCGCCTCGGTGATCACGAGATCGTCAGCATGGGCAGTTCGCTCAAACTCTGTCTGGTCGCCGAGGGGATTGCCGATATCTATCCGCGACTGGGTCCGACCTCGGAGTGGGACACCGCCGCTGCGCAGGCGGTGGTAGAGGCGGCCGGCGGCATGGTGACGGATACCCAACTGGAACCATTGCGCTACAACACCAAGGAATCGTTACTGAATCCGTTTTTTCTGGTGTTTGGCGATCGCACCGCGGACTGGGGGAAATTCCTGTGAAGACATTCGGCAGCCGGCTGGGACTCATGAAGACACACTGGCTGCCTTGTTTTTTCGCGCTCCTGTTTGCCGCCGCGCCAACGGCCTCCAGCACCGCGGAAAGCGACCCGCTGCAGTTCGATGACACCCCTCTGGATGACCTCCTCAAGTACCCGGAGTGGTTCAAACAGAGTTTCCTCGACCTGGATGAGGACCTGAAGGAAGCGCTGGACGCCGGCAAGAAAGGTATCGTCGTCTACTTCGGCCAGAAGCGCTGCGCCTACTGCAAGATGCTGATGGAGGTGAATTTCCAGACCCCCGACATCGTCAGCTACACACGCGAGCACTTTGACGTCATACCGATCGACATCTGGAGTCCGGAACAGCTGACCACACCCTCCGGCGAGATCATGAGCGAACGTGAGTTTTCACAGATGCTCGGCACCAATTTCACACCCTCCCTGGTGTTCTTCGATGGCGACGGCCGGATCGCGCTGCGCCTGCGCGGTTATTACCCGCCTTACCAGTTTCGTGCCGCCCTCGAGTATGTCGCAGGCGGACACTATCGTCGGGAAAAATTTCCTGTCTACATGGCCCGTGGTGACAAGACCCTGCGCTTCGAGGCCGGTGACTTGGTCGAAGAGCCATTTTTCTCGCCACCGCCGTACAACCTCGACCGCTCGCGCTTTCCCGCCGAGCTGCCTCTGGTGGTGTTCTTCGAACAGGGTGACTGCCATGCCTGTGACATCCTGCACACTCAGCCATTGCGTCGCCAGACCGTGCGCCACCTGT
>CAZCDY010000044.1:0-25719 GCA_964497145.1 uncultured Gammaproteobacteria bacterium | reverse complement strand
ATTCAGGCGGCGCATTGATCAACACCCTGGGTGAGGTGGTCGGCATCAACACCGCCATCTTCTCGGAAAGTGGCGGTTCCCACGGCATTGGGTTCGCCGTACCGATTCAGCTGGCGCACAAGGTGATGCAGCAGATTATCGACCATGGGCATGTGATCCGGGGCTGGTTGGGCATCACCGGCCAGGACCTTACCCCGGCGCTGGCCGAGTCACTCGGGATCGGGTTCCGCGAGGGCGTCATGATCTCCGGTGTTCTCGACGACGGCCCCGCAGACCAGGCCGGCCTCAAGCCGGGTGACCTGATCACCAAGATCGACCATCGTCCCATTGGCGGCTCGCCACAGATGCTGGAAACGATTGCAGCCAGGGCCCCGGGCACCCCGCTGACCGTCACCCTTTACCGCGGCGAGAACGAACTCGAGCAGGTGGCCATCGTCGGTGAGCGCCCCGCGATCAAGGGGCGTTGACTGCGAACACAGGAGGCTGATCGACATGGATTTTTTCGATTTTTTCCGCCGCCCGGGCGCCAGCCGCGACAAGGTCGCGATCGACATCGACCTGGCCACCGGGGTCCTTGAGGAATGCCCGGTCTGCCGCGGACTCTCGGACAAACAACGCGATGACCGCCTGCCGGCGGCAGACCTAGAGGCCCACCAGCGCTTCGATCGCAACGATCCGAGTGTCGCCGTGTTCCAGGGTGATCGCGAGGACCTGCTGCGTCGACTGCGTTCTGTGCGCGACGGAGTCAACTACCATTGCACCTGTATGGATGCCGGATAAACGGACTGAGCCTATGCCCCTTTACTACCCATCAAAACCCTCCAGTTGGCGCCTCAGCCTGTTGCTCGCCTGTATCCTGGGCTGCGTCCCGGGTACGGGTCTGGCGGCGCAGTCGCCCCCCGACGACCAGGCCCTGGCACAAATGCAGGCGGACTGCCGGATAGAGGGCGAGGCCGGCGGACTCAGCGGGACCGACCTGGACCGATTCATCGAGGAATGCGTCGCCGACCTGCTGTCGGTCCAATTCAGCAATACGGCGGAATAGCCCGGTCCCTGAACCACTCAAAGCCGGACCAAGCCCGGGTGTCAGGAACGCAGAGGATGCGGTTTATCCGCTGTCCGCATCGACGATCGCTTCGAGCGCCTTCAGCAGGGCGTCGTTCTCCTGTGGGGTTCCCACAGTCGGACGCAGACAATCGGTGAGCAGTGGGTGGGCACCGTCGAGGTTCTTGATCAGCACGCCGCGCTCACGCAGACCCTGGAACCAGGCCGTGGCCTTGCCCGCCGGTGTACGCAACAACAGGAAATTCGCCTGCGACGGAAAAACCTCGACCCGGTCCAGCTGCGCGATGGCCGCGGCGAGTCGCTCGCGTTCGGTACGGATAAGCCGGGTCTGCTCATCGAACACGGCCTTGTGACCCAGGGCGAAATCCGCACTGGCCTGGGTAAGCACGTTGATGTTGTATGGCAGCCGCACCTTGTCGAACTGATCCAGCCAGGCGGCAGGTCCTGCGAGCAGGCCCAGCCGCAGCCCGGCCAGCCCCATCTTTGATACCGTACGCATCACCACCAGGTTGTCGAACTCACCCAGCCGCTGCATGAAGGTCGCGTCCGTGAACGGCGCATAGGCCTCGTCCACAACCACCAGCCCGGGTGCGGCGCGGATGACATCCAGCATCGCCTGCGCGTCAAACAGATTGGCGGTCGGGTTGTTCGGATAGGCCAGGAATACCACCGCCGGCTGATGCTCGTGCATCGCCTGCAGAATCGCCGGCAGATCGAGACCGAAATCGTCCGCCCGCAGCGGCACCCCGACGTAAGACATACCGCAGAAAGTCGCGATCATGCGGTACATGACGAAGCCGGGATCGACCGACAGGACACTGCGCGATGGCCCGGAAAGGCTCATGGCGATCATCTGGATCAATTCGTCCGACCCATTGCCCAGCAACACCCGCATGCCCGCGGGTACGTCCATGGCATCGACCAGGCGCTCGCTCAGCGCCCGTGCAGCCGGGTCCGGGTAGCGGTTGACGTCGGTAGTGCGCAGCAGCTCGACCCAGGCATCACGCAGCTCTTCCGGCCAGGTGTAGGGATTCTCCATGGCATCCAGCTTGATCAGCCCGCTCGCGGACTGGACATGATAGGCCGCCAGTGCGCGGATCTCGGGCCGCACCCAGTGTTGCACGAGTTCGTCGAGCGCGCTCAAACGCCGCACCCTCCACCGTAGCCACCCCGCCGCACCGACGGGCGGTACGAGGCCCCGATCGACCCGGGCTGCAGCGACATCAGTCGCCGCTGCCGTCTTCGAAACGGTATTCAGCCGAGCGCGCGTGTGCCTCCAGGCCCTCGCCGCGGGCCAGGATCGAGGCAGTCCGGCCCAGAGTCGCGGCACCGGCAGCAGAGACCATGATCAGGCTCGAACGTTTCTGAAAATCGTATACACCCAGCGGCGAGCTGAAACGCGCCGTGCGTGAGGTCGGCAGCACATGGTTCGGCCCCGCGCAGTAGTCACCCAGCGGCTCGGAGGTATGGCGCCCCATGAAGATGGCACCGGCATGTTGGATTTTGGAGATATAGGGTTGCGGGTCCGCCAGCGAGAGCTCGAGATGCTCCGGCGCGATGAAGTTGCCAACCTCGGCCGCCTCGTCCAGGTCGCGACAGACGATCAGGGCACCCCGCACCCGCAGCGCAGTCTCGATGATCTCGCGCCGCTGCATGCCGGGCAGCAGCCGGTCGATGCTCTGCTCGACACGGGCCACGAAGCCGGCATCCGGGCAAAGCAGGATGGACTGCGCGTCCTCATCGTGTTCAGCCTGCGAAAACAGGTCCATGGCGACCCAGTCCGGATCGGTGTTGCCATCGCAGATCACCAGGATCTCCGATGGTCCGGCAACCATATCGATACCCACCTGACCAAACACCGTGCGCTTGGCGGTGGCGACGTAGATATTGCCTGGCCCGACGATCTTGTCGACTGCAGGGACCGATTCCGTGCCATAGGCCAGCGCAGCAACCGCCTGTGCGCCACCGACCGCGAACACACGGTCGACCTCGCAGACGTGGGCGGCGGCCAGCACCAGTTCGTTGAGCGCACCACCGGGGGTGGGCACGACCATGATCAGCTCCCCCACGCCGGCCACCCTGGCCGGCAACGCATTCATCAGCACCGAAGAAGGATACGCCGCCTTGCCGCCCGGCACATAGAGCCCGACCCGGTCCAGCGGCGTCACCTGCTGGCCCAACACGGTGCCGTCGGCCTCCGTATAGATCCAGTCTTCCATCTTCTGCCGCTCGGCATAGGCGCGCACACGTTGTGCCGCATGCTGCAGCGCCTCGCGCTGATCGGCGGGGATGGTCTCCCAGGCCAGCTTCAGGCGTGCCAGCGGAATCTCCAGCTCGCCCGCTGACTGCGCCTTCCAACCGTCAAAACGATTGGTGTAATCGACCAGCGCCGCATCGCCACGTGAACGGATCTCGGCGATCACCTCTTGTACGACCTGGTTGACCGCACCGTCTGACACAGACTCCCAGGCCAGCAGGCCTTCGAGCTGGCGCCGGAAATCCGCGTCGGCGGTGTTCAATTTTCGCATATCAGCCATTTCTTCAGATACCGGGTTGTTGACTCCAGGGACACGCAGGCCCGAGGAACTCAAAGACTATACCTGCTCGGTGCAAAAGATCGACGCCACAATACCTTGCGCCCCCTGCCTCTTTGCGTGCTTCGCGTCGTGCCGGCTATTCGCCCACAGCGCGGCGCAGCGCGTCGACCAGTGCCCGCACGCTCGCGTGCTTCATCTTCCAAGAGGCCTTGTTGACGATCAGACGTGAGCTGATGTCGTGCATGTGCTCCAGGGGCACCAGACCGTTGGCCTTCAGGGTATTGCCGGATTCGACCAGATCGACGATTACCTCGGACAGGCCGACCAACGGCGCCAGCTCCATCGAACCGTACAACTTGATCGCCTCCACCTGCTGCCCACGGGCGGCGAAAAAGGCACGCGCCGATTTGACGTACTTGGTGGCAATGCGCAGGCGCCGGGAGCCGATATTGGCATTGGGATGACCGGCAACCATCATGCGACAACGCGCGATCTTCAGATCAAGCGGCTCGTACAGGCCATCGCCGCCATGCTCCATAAGCACGTCTTTGCCTGCAACCCCGATATCGGCGGCGCCCCACTGCACGTAGGTCGGCACATCGGTGGCACGGATCAGCACGAACTTCACCAGCGGGTGGGAGGTATCAAGGATCAGCTTGCGGCTGGTCTCCGGGTCGTCCACCGGTTCGATGCCGGCCTGCCTCAGCAGCGGCAGCGTGTCCTTGAAGATACGGCCCTTCGACAGCGCAATGGTCAGCGGCGATTCTATAACTGCGGCCATTCTCAACCTCTCAACCGGGTACGCGGCGTATCTGTGCGCCAAGTCCGGCAAATTTGTCCTCGATATCCTGATAACCGCGATCGACATGATAGATGCGGTCGACCACAGTTTCACCGTCCGCGACCAGGCCGGCCAGGACCAGGCTGGCCGAGGCGCGCAGATCGGTCGCCATCACAGGCGCCCCGGTCAGACGTGGAATGCCGGCGCAGATCGCTGTATTGCCCTCGAGCTTGATCCGCGCACCCATGCGCTGCAGCTCCTGCACGTGCATGAAGCGATTCTCGAACACCGCCTCGGTAATGGTTCCAACACCCTCTGCGACACTGTTGAGTGCCGTGAACTGGGCCTGCATGTCAGTCGGAAACGCCGGATAAGGCGCGGTATGCACGTTCACCGCCTGCGGGCGCCGGCCATGCATATCCAGAACGATATAGTCGTCCCCTATCTCGAGTTCGGCCCCGGCCTCATGCAGCTTCTGCAATACCGCGTCCAACAGCGTCGGATCGGTGTCGCGTACCCGCACCCGGCCGCCACTGATCGCACCGGCCACCAGATAGGTCCCGGTCTCGATGCGGTCGGGCAGGACATCGTAGTGGGCGCCATGCAGAGAGTCGACGCCCTCGATCCGGATGGTCGTGGTCCCGGCGCCGGTGATCTTCGCACCCATGGCATTCAGGCAATTGGCCAGATCCACCACCTCGGGCTCGCGGGCCGCGTTCTCGAGCAGCGTCACCCCGTCAGCGAGCGCCGCCGCCATCATCAGATTCTCGGTACCGGTTACGGTGATGATATCCAGTACCAGACGCACACCCTTGAGCCGGTTGGCCCGCGCCTTGATGTAGCCGCCCTCCACCGTGATTTCGGCCCCCATGGCCCGTAGTCCCTCGATATGCAGATCTACCGGACGAGAACCGATGGCGCAACCGCCGGGCAATGAGACATCCGCCTGGCCACAGCGCGCCAACAACGGGCCGAGTACCAGGATCGAGGCGCGCATGGTCTTGACCAGTTCGTACGGGGCGAAGGGGCTTTTGATCTGACTGGCATCGACCTCGACGTGCATCTTTTCGTCGACCGTGAGCTCGACGCCCATGCGCCCGAGCAGTTCCATGGTGGTGGTGATGTCACGCAGGTGCGGGATATTGCCGATAACCATCGGCCCCTCGGCCAGCAGGGTCGCCGCCAGGATCGGCAGCGCGGCGTTCTTTGCACCGGAGATGCGAACGTCACCCGACAGGGGCGGACCCCCGGTTATGATCAGTTTATCCATGAATGCCCGCGCAAGCGGCGCGCCTAGCAACAAAAAAGGGCGTCAATGATAAAGAAATTTGAGGGCTTGCGGGAGTGCGCAGGAAAAACGCCGGTGCTCGGGACCGCTCAAACGCTGTTTTCGGCGATCAATTCCGCACAGCCCGACATGCGCGCGAGGTCCAGCAGCTCGGCTGGCACATCCACCAGCCGCAGCTGGCAATTGCCGCGACCGGCGAGGTCACGCGCCTCGACCAGCAGCACCAGCCCGGCACTGTTTGCATGGCCGACACCGGCCAGCGAAAGCGTCAGCTTTCCGCCAGCCCGCAGCAGTTTCTCAAGCGCAGGCCATATCTGCGGCACCGAGGCAAAATCGAGTGCGCCGGCCAGCTCCCAGCGACCGTCACCGGATGCATTCAGGCTTGCAGCACTCACTTGCCGATGTTCTGGTTCTTGTCCGCCATCGAACTGATCAGGCCATCGATACCACCGCGGTTGACCTCGGTGGCGAACTGGCTGCGGTAATTCGTGATCAGGCTCACCCCGTCGATCACCACATCGTAAACCATCCACTTCTGGTCATTGAGACTCAGGCGGTAATTCACGGGAATGGGCGGCGCACTCGCGGATGCAATCCGGGTGGGAACCATGACCCTCGTGTCACCCTGCCGGTACTGCACCGGCAGATACTGGATCTGCTGGCCGGAATAGCCCAGCAGCGCACTGGCGTAGGTCCGCACCAGCAACTGGCGGAATTCGTCGGTCACCGCCTGCCTCTGCGCTTCGCTGGCCTTGCGCCAGAAACGACCCAGTGCAGACTGGGACATCTTGCGGAAATCGAAATGCGGCACCACGGTCGCTTCGACCAGTGGATAGATCAACGCCGGATCGGCCTCGAGCTCCGCCCTGCGGGCCGTCACCTCGGCCAGGACCTGGTCGCCGGTCTCGCGGACCACCTTTTGCGGGTCTTCGATCGTCGCGGCGACAGCGAAAGACGACAGCAGGAACAGACTGCCGATCAGACCCCGCATGAGAGTTGAAATTGACATCAATTTGCTCCTTCTTGAGCCTTACCGTAGATAAACTGCCCGATCACCTCTTCGAGGACAAGGGCAGACTGGGTAACCGCGATCTCGCTGCCCTCTTTCAGCAGATCCTCGCTGCCGCCGGGATCGAGACCGACATATTGTTCACCGAGCAGGCCGGCTGTGAGTATCTTGGCGAAGGTATCGTCGGGAATGCGGTCGTACTGCGAATAAATCCCCAAAACGGCCACCGCACGGAAGTCTTCGGCGTCGTAGTAGATATCGACCACCCGCCCGACCTCGACGCCCGCCAGGGTGACCGGTGATTTCACCTTCAGCCCACCGATATTGTCGAACCGCGCCATCACCCTGTAGGAATCGCCCGAGCTCACCGTCCCCAGGTTGCTGACCTGCATCGCCAGAAAAAACAACGCCAGGAAACCGGCCGCCATGAAGGCGCCGACCAGTATTTCTATTTGTCTCATTTTCGACATCATCAGTTCCCGTTCGCGCCATGTCTTGCAGATAAGCAGTTATCGTCCGCCAGCGTACACATCATCCCGACGGCCGCCTAATTGAACATCAGCGCAGTCAATACGAAATCCAGCCCGAGTACCGCCAGCGATGAATGCACCACGGTACGGGTGGTTGCGCGACTGACACCCTCCGAAGTGGGGATACAGTCGTAACCCTGAAAAATCGCGATCCAGGTACATACCACGCCAAACACGAGGGACTTGATCACACCATTGAGCACATCCTCGTTCCAGTCGATCTGCGACTGCATCTGTGCCCAATAAGTCCCCTCATCGACCCCCAGCAGGCCGACACCGACAAACCAGCCGCCATACACGCCCAGCATGCTGAACATCGCCGCCAGCAACGGCATCGACAGGATTCCGGCGATCAAGCGCGGCGTCAGTACCCGATGCTCGGGGTTGACCGCCATCATCTCGAGGCCCGACAGCTGCTCCGTGGCCTTCATCAGGCCGATCTCGGCCGACAGCGCCGACCCTGCACGGCCGGCGAACAACAGTGCCGTGACCACCGGCCCGAGCTCTCGCACCAGGGATGCGGCGACCATGACGCCCAGCGTGGCCTCTGCACCGAAACGCGACAGGATATAGTAGCCCTGCAGCCCCAGCACCATGCCGACAAAGACCCCGGATACCGCAATGATGAGGACGGTCAGCACACCGACCGAAAGCAGCTGTTCCACCAACAGGCGCGGCCGCCGCAGAAGCTGTGGCACGCCACGCAGCATCGCCAACATCAAGAGGTGCGCACGCCCAAGACCAGCGGAAAATGACAGACCGCCACGACCGAGCCGGGCCAGCCATTCCATCAGGCCGGATCCCCGAAAAGATCGCCTTCGAGCTCAGGGGCAGGATAGTGAAACGGTACCGGCCCGTCGGGTAGACCGTCCATGAATTGACGGGTCCACTCACCGCCATGCTCACTCAGGGCCTGCGGGGACCCGGATTCGATCACCCTTCCGTCCGAGATCACGTAGATCAGGTCGGCAATCTCCGAGGCCTCGGCCACGTCATGCGAAACAACGACGCTGGTGATTCTGGCAGCGTCATTCAGGCGCCGGATCAGCTGCACCAGCACCCCCATCGAGATGGGATCCTGTCCGGTGAAGGGTTCGTCATACATGATCATCATCGGGTCCAGCGCAATGGCGCGCGCCAGTGCGACCCGCCGTGCCATCCCACCGGACAGCTCGCTGGGCATCAGACTGTATGCCCCGCGCAGGCCCACCGCCTCCAGTTTCAGCAGCACCAGCTTGCGTATCATCGAGGGGTTGAGCTTGGTATGTTCACGCAGCGGATAGGCAACATTCTCGAACACCGACAGATCCGTCAGCAGAGCCCCGCTCTGAAACAGCATCCCCATGCGCATGCGCAGGCGGTACAAATCCCGCGTCGACAGCGCATGCACGTTTTGCCCGTCCACCTCGACGGTACCCGCATCCGGTTTCAGCTGACCGCCTATCAGTTTGAGCAAGGTGGTCTTGCCGGTCCCTGACGGGCCCATGATCGCAGTCACACTGCCACGCGGGATATCGATATCGATACCGTCGAAGATCGCGCGCGATCCACGATAGAACTTCAGTCCGCGAATCCGGACCAGGGTATCGTCTGCAGGGAGATTTCGGCTCATTATTATCCTGGCAGCATGGAAATTTTCTTTTGAAATCAAACAGCATCCAAAAGCAAGAACGCAATTCTGGGCACCGGACCAGAGTGCGTCAAGCGCGCCGTCAGGCTATGCCCATCAACTCCAACATGGTTCGCAGTTCGGGCACCGCGGCCGGACTCGCCGCCGGACCATCCAGCACCAGGCCACGGACAGTTTCGCTCAAAGCGTCCGCGCGGGCCCGCAACTCGCGCAGGTCCATCACGTCGACCTGCCAGCGTATCAGACCGGCCCCCGAATCCCTATCGACCCAGATCCCGGCCCCTTGAGCGACCCACTGCGGCAGAAACGCGCTTCTGGGGTCCGGGCGGTCGACCAGCAGCACTGCCGGAAGTGAGGCAAAAAGAGACAGGTTTGCGCACGCGCCGGAAGGCTCCCCGACGGGCTGCTCAAGGAAAAAAACCAGCTGCCCTTCCACCTCGTCCAGCGTCTCCGCCAGCAAACCCCTGTCCATCCCGCACCAGCTGTCGGCCGGCAGCAATACGCATCCGCAGTCATTCGCGTAGTAAGGCAGGCGCCATTCCGCCGGCAGATCTGCCGGATAATAGTCGGACAGCCAGTCACACCGATCCCATCCCACGGTACCGAGCAACAAACCCCTGTCGGCGCTAAGATCGATCAAACATTGTCCCCGGCGGGTAACCTGATGGGCGAAATTCTACGCTTCAAACCACGAAAGGCGAGTGAACGTCACCGCGGAAACACCCTGTGCCGCAACGGCCACCATAAGTGGCAGATCGACAAACAATCCGTTTTCGATGTGAAACTGGGCAGGCTGGTGAACCGATATCGTTGTGAACGCTGCGGCCAGACCAAGGTCAGAGCCGACTGAGTTCAGCTGCACAGCGATTCCTGTCGCCGCCCCGGCAAAGGCATATCCCCACAGGCGTCATTCACTGCCGCGGTTAGACAAGAACCCGCACTTCCGCGACAATCCGCGCTCACTGATCTGCCGTCCGGGCGACGTCGCCTCCCTTTAGCCAATGCTGTTCGCTGCTGCCGCCATTTTGATTGGTCTTGTCATCCTAGTCTGGGGCGCCGACCGCTTTGTACTGGGTGCAGCTGCATTGGCCAGCAGTCTCGGCATCTCACCACTGCTGATCGGCCTTACCGTGGTTGGATTCGGAACCTCCGCACCGGAGATCCTGATCGCGACGATTGCGGCTTTGAACGGCAGCCCCGGGATTGCGATCGGCAACGCCCTGGGGTCGAACATTGCGAACATTGCTCTGATCTTGGGTGCAACGGCGATCTTCGTGCCACTAACCATGCGTTCAGACTTGCTGCGGCGGGAACTGCCTCTGCTCCTCGCAGTGACCCTGGCCGCATTCTTGCTGCTGAGCGACGGCCGGCTCGGACCCGATGACGGGGCCATGCTGCTGACGGGGCTGGTCCTGAGCATGCTGTTGCTGGTGCGCATCAGCCTGCAGCGAAGCAATCACGACCCGCTGGCAGAGGGATTCGAGGCGGACATACCGTCCAGCCTCACGACAACCGCCGCCACCGGCTGGTTTCTGCTCGGCCTTGCCGCACTGATAGTGGGTTCACGCCTGCTCGTTTGGGGTGCGGTCGAGGTCGCTGTCGCGCTGGGCGTCAGTGAACTGGTCATCGGGCTGACCATCGTCGCGGTTGGCACCAGCCTTCCTGAACTGGCCGCGGCTATCATGAGTGCGCTCAAGGGTCAGCATGAACTCGCCATAGGCAACGTGGTGGGCTCGAATATCTGGAATCTCCTGGCCGTGCTGGGGATACCCGGGCTGCTGGCGCCGGGTGCAGTTCCGGCCGAAGTCATCAGTCGCGACATGCCGGTGATGCTGGCCCTGACGCTGGCCCTTTTCGTGATGGGTTATTCAGCAAAAACCCATGGCACTATTAACAGACTTGAGGGCGGCCTGCTGCTGGCGTCGTTCATCGCCTACCAGGGCTGGATCATGTGGCAGTCGCACGCCGCCGTCATCTGAATTCGAGGAGTACAGGAAATGAGCGCTACAGCGACAGATCTGCACAAATCCGGCGTCAGCGTCGTCCGGATCGAAAGCGCAGCGGTAGAGGCGCTGGAGGCACGCATCGACGACGACTTTGTCAGCGCCTGTAAGCACATGCTGGCATGCAAAGGCCGCATCGTCGTTGCCGGGATGGGCAAATCCGGTCATATCGGCAACAAGATAGCCGCCACCCTGGCGAGCACCGGCAGTCCGGCATTCTTTGTCCACCCCGGCGAGGCCAGCCACGGAGATCTCGGCATGATCACCGGCTCCGATGTGGTCCTGGCGCTGTCCAATTCGGGCGAGACCCGCGAGATCGTGACCATCCTGCCACTGATCAAACGCATGGGCGCACCGCTGATCAGCATGACCGGCAATACGGCATCCACGCTCGCGCGTGAGGCCGACGTAAACCTCGATGTGAGCGTCGCCAAGGAGGCCTGCCCGCTGGACCTCGCGCCGACCGCCAGCACCACGGCCGCATTGGTGATGGGTGACGCCCTCGCGATCGCTCTGCTGGAGGCACGCGGCTTCACCGCCGAGGATTTCGCCCTTTCACACCCCGGCGGCAGCCTCGGCCGCCGCCTGCTGCTGCATGTCCATGACATCATGCACAAAGATGAGCAGGTCCCTGCGGTCACCCAGGACGCCTCGGTACGTGATGCACTGATGGAGATGACGGCGAAGGGACTGGGAATGACCGCGGTGGTGGATTCCAGAGATCGTCCGGTAGGGATATTCACCGACGGCGACCTGCGCCGCTGCCTCGACCGTGGTGTAGACGTACGCGCAGCCAAGGTTGCCGAGGTCATGGTTCCGGGCGGAAAGCGCATTGCGCCCGATCGCCTCGCAGCAGAGGCGCTCAACCTGATGGAAGAAAACAAAATCAATGCCCTGCTGGTGGTCGACAGTGACCAGCGCCTGTGTGGGGCACTCAATATGCACGATCTGCTGCGCGCCGGCGTCGTATAAACAAGGAGGCTTGAAATGCAGGATATTAGAGAAAAGGCCACCAGTATCCGGCTCATCGTATTCGATGTCGATGGGGTGCTGACGGATGGCAGCCTGTACATCGGCGACGATGGGCAGGAATACAAGGCATTCCATTCGAAAGACGGCCACGGCATGGTCATGCTGCAGCACGCCGGGGTCGAGATCGCGATCATCACCGGCCGCAGCTCGGAAGTGGTGCGAATCCGCATGGCCAGCCTGGGGATCGAGCGCGTCTACCAGGGTAAACGCGAAAAACTGCCGGCCTACGAGGAACTCAAGCAGATCACCGGTTTCAGCGACCAGCAGATTGCCTATGTCGGTGACGATGTCGTCGACCTCCCGGTGATGACCAGGGTCGGACTCGCGATCGCCGTCCAGGATGCACACCCACTGACCAAGCAACATGCACATTGGGTGACCCCCAGTGGCGGAGGCCGTGGTGCGGCACGCGAGGTCTGCGAACTGATCATGGACGCCCAGGGCACGCTGCAGTCGGCATTGCAGTACTACCTCGACTGACAGCATGCCGCACTTTCGCATTCTGCTCGTCCTGGTCACGGTACTGGCCGCCATCGTCAGCTGGCAGATGGTGCAGCAGGACGAACCGGTATCACAGGCCGCGCACCCGAGTGGACCGCGTCAGATTGACTACTATGTCACCGGGCTGGACCTTACCCGCATGACCCCCACCGGCAAACCGGCGCACCGCCTGCGCGCAAAAAACCTGCATCATTACACCGACGACGAAACCACGGAGCTGCAGCAACCGCATCTGACCGTGTTTCAGGACGACGCTCCACCCTGGGAAGTGGATTCGGAACGCGCCTGGGTGTCTGCGGACGGCAGTCTGGTGCTACTGTCCGGCGAGGTATTGATCTCGAGGGAGGGCGATGCCGACAACCGACCGATGCGCATCCTGACCCGGGAGCTGCGCGTGCAACCGAGCGAAGACTATGCGGAAACAGATGAAAAGGTTAGGGTAGAAAGCGACTCGGACTGGCTGGACGCGGTCGGCATGCAGGCCTGGCTGCGCCCCCCCTCACGACTCAAATTTCTTTCGCAGGTAAAAGGCCACCATGTCCCATTCTAAAGCGCTGCTTGCCCTGATGCTGATACTCGCCGCCGCGGGGGCTCCCGCCCTGGAGTCAGACAAGGAACAGCCGATCGAACTGGCCGCCGACAGCGTCGATATCGACGAATCCAAGGGTATGAGCATCTATCGCGGTGATGTCGACCTGCGCCAGGGCAGCATCCGCCTGCTCGCCGATGTGGTGACCGTTTATCAGGACAAACGCAAGCCCACCAAGATCATCGCCGAGGGCCGCCCGGTGAAATTCCAGCAGGACACCGACAAGGGTCAGGTCATCAAAGGCAGGGCCAAACGGGCGGAATACGAGGTCAACAGTGCAAACCTGGTAATGATCGGTGATGCGGTGCTGATTCAGGGCAAAGACACCATGCGCAGTGACCGCATCGTGTACGACCGCGTCAAGTCCGTGGTCAAGGCGGGCGCCGCAGCCAAGGGCAAAGAGCGCGTTCATATCTCCATCGAGCCGGGTAACTAGGCCTGATCGGAAGCAGCGGATATCCATGACCCACCTCGCAGCAGAAGACCTCGTCAAGCGTTACCGCGGCCGCACGGTCGTCAACGGCGTATCGCTGCACCTGAACGAGGGTGAGGTGATCGGCCTGCTGGGGCCCAACGGCGCCGGCAAAACCACCACCTTCTACATGATGGCCGGCCTGATTCCGGCCGAGCAGGGGCGGGTTGTCCTCGGCGAGCACGATCTGACCGATAAACCCATGCATGTCCGTGCCCGCCTCGGCCTGGGCTATCTCGCGCAGGAGCCGTCGATATTCCGGCGCCTCACCGTCGCCCAGAACGTTATCGCGATACTCGAGACCCGGTCCGAACTCAGCCGTGCGCAGCGCACCGAGCTGTGCGACGAGCTGCTACATGAATTCGGCATCCGCCACCTGGGCGAAAACATGGCGATCAGCCTGTCCGGCGGCGAACGCCGGCGCCTGGAGATCGCGCGGGCGCTGGCCGCGCAGCCGCGGTTTATCCTGCTGGACGAACCCTTTGCCGGCGTCGATCCTATCTCCGTGGTGGATATTCAGCGCATCGTCGCGCAATTGGCGGAACGTGGGATCGGTATCCTGATTACCGACCACAATGTGCGTGAAACCCTGGGCATCTGCAGCAGGGCCTATATCATCAACGATGGCAGCGTGCTCGCGCTCGGCTCGCCGGACGAGATCCTGGCCAACCCCGAGGTGCGTTCGGTCTACCTCGGCGAGCACTTCCGCCTGTGAGCCCCAGGCACGCGGTTCCTCAGGCATGCCCCGCTTCGCCGGTGGCCATCAACAACCGCAAAAAAGTGATTAACTTGACCGCGCTCGAGTTGCGCTAGAATGGGGTCAAAGGCATGTTAAACAAAATTCGTACCAGAAAGTGACTGAATGAAGCCCACGATCCAGCTCCGACTGGGCCAGCACCTTACAATGACCCCGCAGCTGCAGCAGGCGATCAAACTGCTGCAGCTGTCGACGCTCGATCTCAAACAGGAGATCCAGGAGGCGCTTGATTCGAACCTCATGCTCGAGACCGAGGAAGAAGGTTCCCGGCGCGATGACGCGGAAACGGACCGCATCAAGGCGGACGGCGATATCAATGGCAGTCAGCCGGCCGCCGAGAGCTCGAGCAACGATCCCAACAACGAGACCGAGATCAAGATCGAGTCCGAGGCCATGCCCGACGAACTGCCCGTTGACACGGTCTGGGACGATATCTACGACAGCGTCACACCGATCAGCTCCGGCAGCGTCGGCGGAGACGACGGCCAGGATTTCCTGAACCAGCAGACCAGCGGCGAGACGCTGCAAGACCATCTGATCTGGCAGATGCAGCTGACTCCCTTCAGCCCAAGCGATATCACAATTGCCGAGAGCATCATCGACGGCATCAATGAAGACGGCTACCTGACGACGCCGCTTGAAGACATCATCGGCAGCATGAATGATCCGGAGGTCGAGATCGAAGAGGTCGAGGCCGTGCTGCACCGAATCCAGGCCTTCGATCCCACCGGGGTGGCAGCCCGCGATCTGCGCGAGTGCCTGCTACTCCAGCTGCACCAGCTGCCGGCGGACCTCAAATGGCGCGCCGAGGCCATCCAGCTGGTGGAACAACATTTCGAGCTCCTGGCGCAACAGGACGAAACCCAGATGCGGCGCAAGCTCAAGCTGGACGCCGAGTCCCTGATGTCGGTCGTGCACCTGATACGCTCGCTCAACCCGCGGCCGGGCACCAGTGTGGCCAGCCAGGCCCCGAGCTATATCGAGCCCGATGTCTTTGTGTACAAACACAACAACCAGTGGCGGGTCGAACTCAATCGCGACGCCGCGCCGAAACTGCGGGTGAACGCCGAGTACGCTGGCATGATCCGACGGGCTGACAACAGCACCGATAATGTCACCATGAAGAACCACCTGCAGGAGGCCCGCTGGTTCATCAAGAGCTTGCAGAGCCGCAATGATACCTTGCTCCGGGTGGCCTCCCGGATCGTGGATTTTCAGCGCAATTTCTTCGAATATGGCGAGGAGGCGATGAAGCCCCTGGTATTGCGCGATATCGCCGAAGCCCTGGAGATGCATGAATCGACCATCTCACGGGTCACCACGCAAAAGTACATGCACACCCCGCGCGGCACTATCGAATTCAAGTATTTCTTTTCCAGCCATGTCAGCACCGCCAGCGGCGGCGAGGCCTCCGCAACCGCCATCCGGGCATTGATCAGGAAACTGATCGGCGCGGAAAAGCCAAATAAACCTTTATCCGACAACAAGATCGCGGCCATACTCGCTGACCAGGGAATCAACGTGGCGCGCAGGACTGTTGCCAAATATCGTGAATCGATGGCTATCCCGCCATCGAACGAACGCAAGCGCCTGGCTTAACGGCGCGAACAAGCAAGGAGAAAAACCATGCAAGTCAATCTGACCGGTCACCATGTCGACGTCACCGAAGCCCTGCGTGGCTACGTTGACGAGAAAATTGCCCGACTCGAGCGTCACTTTGACCATGTCACCAATGTGCACGTCATACTCAGTGTGGAAAAACTGAGCAAGAAGGCCGAAGCCACGGTACACATCGCCGGCGCAGACGTTTTCGCCGATTCGGTTCACGAAGACATGTATGCGGCCATCGATGCGCTCGTAGACAAGCTGGACCGGCAGGTATTGCGGCATAAAGAAAAAGTGAAAAGCCACCGTGGCAATGGCAACAGGGAATCCATCGAAATCGCTGGATAAGAATGATCGATTGAAATCATGCTCCCCAATGGCATCCTAGAATCCGGCAGCATCAGCATCGCTGATCCTGCCTCAAGCAAGAAACGCGTCCTCGAACAGGCCGCTCGACTGCTGGCCGGCACTGCTGACGAACCGGAAGCGGAACAGATTTTCGAGCGGCTGCTGGAGCGTGAGCGCCTCGGTAGCACCGGGCTCGCGGGCGGTGTGGCTCTGCCACATGCCCGCATGCCCGGGATCGGTGAGAGTCGGGGCGCCTTTCTACAGCTTGCCGAACCGGTCGAGTTCGACGCGCTCGACGGCAGCCCGGTCGATCTCGTCTTCGCCCTGCTGGTACCCGAGGACGCCAACGAGGAACATCTGCAGCTGCTGGCCAAACTGGCAGCCATGTTTAATGAACAGGAGTTGCGCGACCGGCTGCGTCAGGCAGAAGCCGAGGGAGCGATGGCTATCCTGACCGGAAACTCCAACAGCCATGCCGCATAGCATTCGGGTCAGGGACCTCTTTGAGGCCCTGAACGAGCGGCTGCAGCTGACCTGGATTGCCGGCGAGGCAGGTGCCGAGAATACTCTGCTCTCCCCGGAGAGCGATGCCAGCACCGGCATCATTGCCGGGCCTCTCAACTACATTCACCCCAACCGTGTCCAGGTCATCGGGCACGCAGAACTCAACTACATCGACAGTCTTCACGAGCCGCACCGCCGGCAGGCCCTGCAGCAGCTGCTGGACGATCGGCCGGCCATTGTCGTGCTGGTAAACGACATCGTTGGGCCGCCGGAACTCCCCGGCATGGCCGACGAGGCGGCGGTCGCCCTGATGCGCTCGCCACTGCCCGACAGCCAGGTGCTCGACAATCTGCAATATTACGCCTCACTCTTCCTGTCGGAGAAGACGACCTTGCATGGCGTCTTCCTCGAAGTACTCGGTATGGGCGTGCTGCTGACCGGGGACCCCGCGGTCGGCAAGAGCGAACTGGCGCTGGACCTGATCACGCGCGGCAGCCGCCTGGTCGCCGACGATGCCCCGGAGTTCACCCGCATTGCGCCCGACATCGTCAGCGGGACCTGCCCCCCCCTGCTGCGTGAGTTTCTCGAGGTCCGGGGGCTGGGAATCCTCAATATCCGGGCCATGTTTGGCGACAGTGCGATCAAGCGTCAGAAGTACCTGCGCCTGATCGTGCATCTCAAACGGATGTCTGCGGACCAGATCTCCAACATGGACCGTCTGTCCGGCACACACACCAACCGGGACGTACTCGGTGTCTCCATACCCCAGGTCACGGTCCCGGTCGCACCCGGGCGCAATCTCTCGGTGCTGGTCGAGTCGGCCGTGCGCAACCATCTGCTGCGAATGAAAGGCTACGATGCCACCGAGGTTCTGATAGAGCGCCAACAGCAGGCTATCCTCGACAATCAATGAATCGTGCCGCAACCAGTCGACGCCATACACTACAATTCATGATTCAGGCCTTCCCATAGACCCAGACCTGAGTAAATGCAGCTATGCCAAACCAGCAAACCGACAAGGCACCACCGCGCGTCGTTCTGATCACCGGGCTCTCCGGCTCGGGCAAGAGTATCGCCCTGAATGTACTCGAAGATGTCAGCTACTACTGCATCGACAACCTTCCGGCCAGCCTGTTCGAGGCCCTCGTCCGCGACATCACACAACAGCCGGCGAAGGCACGCGGACTGACTGCGATTGGCATCGATGCGCGCAGCCCCGGGGCCGAACTGAGCCAGCTCCCGGCACTGATCAAGCGCTTGCGTGACCACGGCGTCGACTGCGAGGTGGTTTTCCTGGATGCCGAAGACGGGGTGTTGATGCAGCGCTTCAGCGAAACGCGCAGACGACACCCCCTGACCGAAGACGGGAGAACACTCGAGCAGGCAATCAGGCTGGAACGTGAGAT
The DNA here is from genome assembly GCA_964497145.1 of uncultured Gammaproteobacteria bacterium. Classification (GTDB taxonomy): domain Bacteria; phylum Pseudomonadota; class Gammaproteobacteria; order Chromatiales; family Chromatiaceae; genus Thiosocius. The sequence goes on along the minus strand of CAZCDY010000044.1, from coordinate 7,662 downwards.
GCTTGAGCCCCTGCTCGATCTCACCCGCCTCAAGATCGATACCACCCGGACGACCCTGCACGAACTTCGTGAACTCATCCGGGCCCGGGTGGCCGATCGCGATAGTGGCGAGATGTCGATCATGCTGCAATCTTTCGGGTTCAAACACGGGGTGCCGCGCAATGCCGACTTCGTGTTTGACGCCCGCTGCCTGCCAAACCCGCACTGGCACACGGACCTGCGCCCGTTCACCGGAAAAGATAAACCGGTGGCGGATTTTCTTCGCGACAATCTGCAGGTAAAGGGGATGTTCAGCCATATCTCCGACTTTCTCATCCATTGGATTCCCTGCTTCGAGCACGAAGGTCGCAGCTATCTGACCATTGCCGTCGGCTGCACCGGCGGCCAGCACCGTTCGGTTTATCTGGTGGAACAACTGAACGAGTTTTTCGAATCGCAAGGAAGGCACGTCGTGTGCAGTCATCGGGAGTTGCCGTGACAGTCGGCGTGTTACTGATCACCCACCCGGGCGTGGGGTCGGCCATGCTGCACATCGCCACCCGGATCTTCGGCGAGAGTACGCTACCGGTTAAGTGTCTCGAGGTACCGCCGGATTCAGCCCTGCACCCCGTCTGCGAGAGCGCGCGCAGCATGCTGAAAGTGCTCGATCGCGGGGCCGGCGTATTGGTACTCACCGACCTCTTCGGTGCAACACCACACAACATCGCAGAAAACGTGGCCTGCACGGAGACCGACACAGCGGTGCTGTCAGGACTCAACCTGCCGATGCTGGTAAGGGTCTTCAACTATCCGGGCGACAACCTGGAAACGCTGACCAGCAAGGCCGCCGAGGGTGGGAGTCGCGGCATCATTGGCTGCCCGCTCCAATCCGCACGCACGACCCAGGAACAAAGCTGATGCAATCGCGGGAAATCACGATCACCAACAAGCTCGGTCTGCATGCGCGAGCCGCCGCGAAGCTGGTCGGCATCGCCAACGGTTACGGTGCCGAGGTATCCCTGGAGAAACAGGGACAGCGGGTCAACGGCAAGAGCATCATGGGTGTCATGATGCTGGCAGCCAGCAAAGGCAGCGTGGTACAGATCAGCGTCACCGGCGAGGGCGAGGAGGAGGCCATGCAAAAGCTGGTCGAACTGATCGAAGACAAGTTTGGTGAGGGTGAATGACCATTGCCTGTGCCGGGATCGGCGTCGGCGCCGTTGCCGGTATTGCGATCGGCAACGCCTATCTGCTTTGCCGGGGTGCGGTCTGCGTCACTCCCAGCTGGGTCAAGACTGAAAGCATCGAGCTGGAGGTCGGGCGGTTCGAAGAGGCAATTCGGATCGCCGGCGAACAGCTATACAACGTACGTAAGCAGATCCCCGGAGATACGCCTTCCGATATCGCAGAATTCATAGACACCCACCTGCTGATGCTGCAGGACAAGGCGCTGTCGGTCCAGCCGATCCACCTGATTCGAAATGAAGGGCTCAGCGCCGAATGGGCCCTGCAGCAACACCGGGATGCGCTCATCCAGGTTTTCGACAAAATGGAAGATCCGTATCTGCGGACCAGGCGCAACGACATTGATCATGTGGTCGACCGGATCCTGAACATTCTCCTGGAACAGCACGAATCGCCCTTCGCCGAGCTGCGAGGGCAGATCATTCTCGCCGAAGACCTTTCCCCGGCGGACGTGATCCTGATGAAAAACGAGGGCATCGCCGGTTTTGTCACCGATTACGGTGGCCCGATGTCGCACACCGCCATACTGGCCCGCAGCCTGGGCATACCGGCAGTAGTCGGCACACGTGGTGCCAGTCGCTGCCTGCAACACGGGGAGCAGCTGATACTGGACGCCGGCAATGGCATCGTCCTGGCCGATTGTGACGACCGCATGCTCAGTCACTTCGTCGCGCGACAGGCGGCCAACTTTACACGTGCGGCCGAATTGCGGCGTCGTGGTGATCAGCCACCCTTCACCCGCGACCGCCAGGCCGTTCACCTGCTGGCGAATATCGAACTGGCCGAGGACGTGGTTTTGGCGCGTGCCAATGGAGCTCAGGGCATCGGACTCTATCGCACCGAATTTCTGTATATGAACCGGCACACGCCACCGAGTGAGGAAGAACATTTCGCGGCCTATAGCGCCGTGGTCGAGGGCATGCAAGGCCGCCCGGTAACCATACGCACGTTAGACCTTGGGGCGGACAAGCAGCCAGGCGGCGCTCACCACACAGCTGCTTCAAGCAATCCCGCACTCGGTCTGCGCGCCATCCGCCTGTGCCTCAAGGAGCCTGAGCTGTTTTACCCGCAGATCCGCGCCATCCTTCGCGCATCGGCGCTGGGGCCGGTACGCATCCTGCTTCCAATGCTGACCAACACCTGGGAGGTCGAACAGACCGAGAGAATTATCCAGCAGGCGATGCACCACCTGGATGCCGATGGCGAGCGTTTTGACCGTAACATACCGATCGGTGGCATGATCGAAGTACCTGCCGCAGCACTGAATGCGCGCGCCTTCGCCGAACGGCTCGACTTCCTTTCGATCGGCACCAACGACCTGATCCAGTACACCCTGGCCATCGATCGTGTCGACGATGAGATCAACTATCTTTACGATCCGTTACACCCGGCTGTACTGCGCCTCATCCGGCGGGTGATAAAGGCAGCGGGAGCCGCCGGGGTGCCGGTCGGAATGTGTGGTGAAATGGCCAACGAGGTCCGTTTCATCCCGCTGCTGATCGGCATGGGCCTGCGTGAATTCAGCATGCAACCGGCGGCCCTGCTGGACGTGCGTGAACAGATCCGGGACTTACACACAGCCAAGCTGGCTGCATCGATGGAACGCGTATTCGATAATCTCGACCGGATCGATCCCGCGTCCATACTCGAACAACTCGGCATCATCCATTGAACGAAAGGCCATGCGCGCCCGGCAGATACCATTCCAGGTAAGCGCCCCGGGGAAATGGGGTTCCTTTGCTCGATCTGAAGGCTAAACTGAGTACAGAGTTCCACCATTGCCAATCTGCCCCCAAGAGATGAGCACACCAGCAGAAACCCGCAAAGCCGCCCATCTGCTGCCAAGCCGGGTTCCACCGCGATGATCGGGCGCTGCATCTATCGCGAGGAAAACGAAGCCACGCACCTGGAGATCTGGGACGAAGGCGATTGTCGCAGCCTTTGGTTCGACGACGTGATCCTGCAATCGGAGATCCACATACACGATCCCGCAGTGCTGCCCAACCCGGTCAATCGCGCCATGCTCGCCCACCTGATGCTCGATCTACCCCTGCAAAAGGTACTGCTGGCCGGCTGTGGTGGTGGCGCCGTTGCGCGCTGGCTGCATGCACGCGCGCCGGAGGTCGTAGGTGACGCCGTCGAACTGTCACCTACAGTGGCACGCCTGGCACATGAGTATTTCGATTTTCCGCCGGCACAGTGCAGCAACTGGCAACTGCTTGTTGACGATGTACGTGAACACCTGGCGCTCAGTAAGACCAGCTACGATTTCATCCTGGTCGATCTGGAGGAGAACCAGGTCACACCGGCATGGGTGACCGACACGCAGTTTCTGCAAAACTGTCACGCCCGGCTGAACGCCCAGGGTGTCCTTACACTCAATCTGATCCTGCACGACAACGCCGCCGTCAGCGAGGCGCTGCTCAGGGTGCGTCGGATATTCGGCACCGCAGCGATGCTTGTAAGCAATCCGGAGCACGACAACCTGCTGGTCCTGGCCTTCCGCACTCCGGCACCGGAGATACCCGCGACGGAAACCCTGGAACAGCGCGGCCGACGCTGGGGTATCGATTTCACCACATTGGCCACGCATATCACGCGCCTTGATATGCCTCCGTTTCCCTCAGACCGGGATTGATCCGAAGGTACCGGCGCGCGATGGGCCGGGGCGCGGGATCAGGTGGCGGCGTCGGCGGATTTGCGCTTGAAATCCGTGCCGTTGCATTTCGGACATGGCGGAATACGTCCTGTCTTTTTGAAGTGCAGTTCCTCAGCACACTCGGTGCATTGCAGCACGCCGGGCGCCGTAATCTCACCTGTGTGGTAGAGGCTGGCCTGCCTCGCCTGTTCGGCAAACCCCTTCAGTGCCGCACCGGTCTGGTCGGCCATACCGGCAAACATGTCCAGCATGCGATTTTGCATCAACTGCCAGTCAAAGCTGAGCCAGTCACGAAGCTCCTGCCCGGTATCTGCGATATAACTCGCCGCCTCGTGCAGGTCGCGCTCGACATAGCGCGAGACCTTCTCTGCCTCCTCGCGGGTCAGTTCTCCCAGCTCGACGGCCTTGTCACGCGCATCGGCAAGCGCCTCGCGCATCCACGGTACCGTCTTCTGTTCCGCATTGTCGGCGGCCTCATGCACACGCTCAAGCATGGCCTCGTACGCATCGACCAGGCGATCCACGGGATCTCTTTGTTTGTCATTCATGACCGTCTCTCCTCAAACAACTACCCTCACGGTCATTTTAGCGCGCCTGCCGACCCATGGCGCACCGTGAATGCAGAACCTCTGGATCAGGCCACCTCGCGATCGTCGCCGCTGAGCCGGCGCACCGCCGGGTACAGATGCTCGGTCTCGCTCTGGATCCGATCCAGAACAATCTCAAACATCTCTTGCGTGTCCCGCATGAACGCGTCGTATTCCTTTATAACGAGTTCCTTATTCTTCAGCTTGCACCAACGCTTGAGATAAGCAGAGAAGATGCGGTTGATCTCGCGCGAGCCGCCCATGAAACGATTGGCAATATTGTTGAGCTTCTGGTCCCCTGAACCCAGCAACCTCGAAAACATGGCGCTATCGGTAACCGCCATGTGTTCCTTTACCGCTTTCACGTAGTCAAAGAACAGATCGCAGGTGACCTTCGAGTCACACAGTGAGCGGTCCCCCAACAGATGCTGAAGGATGTTCGTGAGTTCCGTAATCTTGTGATTCTGCTGATGCAGTTCCTGATAGCTGACCATGATGTTTTTCCTCTTCCATCCGCGTGGCGGTAATTATATTAATAAGCCGAAGGCAAGCCCCCATTGCTACTATGATTAAGCTAGCTTGTCGCAGGCAAATATCAAATCAAGAGTTTTTAACCCAGCGCAAAAACTGACAGCGCATCGCATGCCCGCGCGCCCTGCGGTATCCTTCGCGGATTGCCCTAAGTCTCGAAAACAAGCCATCCATGGATTCGCAGTACAAACCAGAACAGATCGAGAACGTCGTCCAGAAGCTTTGGGAAGACAAAGCCTACTTCAAGGCCACAGAGGACCGGGACAGGGAGAAATTCTATTGCCTGTCGATGTTCCCCTACCCCAGCGGCAAGCTGCATATGGGGCATGTGCGCAATTACACCATCGGTGATGTGATCTCACGATACCAGCGCATGCTGGGAAAAAACGTCCTGCAGCCAATGGGTTGGGATGCGTTCGGCCTGCCCGCCGAAAACGCGGCAATCAAACACGCACAGCCGCCGGCGGAATGGACCTACGCCAATATCGCGTACATGAAGGGGCAACTGCAACGCCTCGGCTTCGGCTACGACTGGGACCGCGAACTCGCCACCTGCAACCCGGATTATTACCGCTGGGAACAGTGGATGTTTACCCGCCTGATCGAGAAAGGCCTGGCCTATCGCAAGACCGCCACCGTGAACTGGGACCCGGTCGACCAGACGGTGCTGGCGAACGAACAGGTGATCGACGGCAAGGGCTGGCGCTCGGGTGCCGCGGTAGAGAAGCGCGATATCGAGCAATGGTTCATCCGCATCACGGACTACGCCCAGGAACTCCTCGACGACCTCGACAAACTGCCCGGCTGGCCGGAGCAGGTCGCAACCATGCAGCGGAACTGGATCGGCCGGTCGCTGGGTGTGCAGATGCGATTCGGAATCGAGGGTGCGGAAAACGATCCCCTGGAGATCTACACCACACGACCGGACACCCTGATGGGGGTGACTTATGTGGCCGTGGCCGGCGAACACCCTCTCGCCCTGCACGCAGCCGAGGGTGACCCTGCCGTCGCGGCCTTTGTGGACGAATGCAGACAGGGCGGCGTGACAGAGGCCGAACTGGAGACGATGGAGAAGAAGGGCATCGCCCTGGGGATCCACGCACTGCATCCGGTCAGCGGCGAACGGGTACCGGTCTACGCTGCGAATTTCGTCCTCATGGGCTACGGGACCGGGGCCGTAATGGCGGTACCAGCGCACGACCAGCGCGACTGGGAGTTCGCCGAAAAGTACGGCATCCCCAAGAAGCAGGTCATCTTCTGCCCGGACGGCCACGATTGCAGTATCGACAAGGCCGCGTACCTGGAAAAGGGTGTGCTGGCGAGCTCCGAGCCGTTCGACGGACTTACCTCGGACGCCGCGTTTGACGCCATCGCAGCCTGGCTGGAGAAACACGACAAAGGGGGCAGGAAGGTCAATTTCCGCCTGCGCGACTGGGGCGTATCACGCCAACGCTACTGGGGCTGCCCCATTCCGGTCGTGCACAAGGCCGATGGCACAATAGCGCCCGCCAGCGAACTCCCGGTTCGCCTGCCCGAGGATGTCGTGGTCGATGGCTCCGGCTTCGACACCTTCTTCGAGTCGAGCTGGTACTACGCGCGTTACTGCTGCCCGGACGCCGATGACCGCATGCTGGACGAACGCGCGCGCTACTGGCTGCCGGTCGACCAGTACGTCGGCGGCATCGAGCACGCGATCCTGCACCTGCTGTACGCGCGCTTCTTCAACAAGCTGATGCGCGACGAGGGCCTGGTCGACTGCGACGAACCCTTCACCCGGCTGTTGACCCAGGGCATGGTCATCGCCGAAACCTACTACCGACCGCGGCCGGACGGTTCCAAGGAGTGGTTCAATCCGGCGGATGTCGAAGTGGAGCGCGACGACAAGGGCCGTGCCCTGAGGGCGATCGTCAAGGCCGACGGCATGCCGGTCACCCCTGGCGGGGTGGAAAAGATGTCGAAGTCGAAGAATAACGGCGTCGACCCGCAGACGATGATCGATCGCTATGGTGCCGACACGGTGCGGCTTTACACCATGTTCACCGCACCGCCCGAGCAGTCGTTGGAGTGGTCTGATGAGGGTGTAGAGGGGGCACACCGCTTCCTCAAGCGCCTGTGGGCGCTGGGCGTGCGCCTGGCAGACAGCGCCGATCGCGAACCGGGCAATCCGTCTGACTGTGCCGAGGCGCGCCGCGAGGTGCACACGGCCCTGCAGAAGGCACTGTTCGACTACGATCGGCAGCAATTCAATACCGTGGTCTCGGGCTGCATGACCATGGTCAACATACTGAACAAGCTGGATGATTCACCCGCAGCCATGGCGATGCTGCGCGAAGGGACCGGTATCATCCTGCGCCTGCTGGCACCCATTGCACCGCACATCACCCACACGATGTGGCATGAGCTCGGCTACGGCGACGATATGCGCGAAGCCGGCTGGCCTGCTGTGGATGAAGCTGCCCTGATATCGGACACCCTGTCCTACGTAATCCAGGTCAACGGCAAGACACGGGCCAAGATCGAGGTCGCAGCGGATGCCGACAAAGCGGCCGTCGAGCAGGCCGCACGCGGCAACGAGAACGTGTGCCGCTTCACCGCGGGCCTGACGGTACGCAAGGTGATTGTCGTACCCGGCAAACTGGTCAATATCGTGGCCAACTGAAG
>CAZCDY010000043.1:24720-25838 GCA_964497145.1 uncultured Gammaproteobacteria bacterium | reverse complement strand
CCGATGAGCCAGGGCGCACCGTCACTTCAAAGAACGTGTTCTGAGATTTGCTGGCCAGGCTCCCCGACGAAAGCACAGCCAAGCCTATCGCGCCCAAGAGTCTCGCAAACCGAAAAACGATCGTCGTCGAACTCTTCATCTTCCTCTCCTTTTTCATCTGAATTGCATGGTTGATCGCCGACACACCGTTGAACATGGCGACGCTAAGCCCTGTGTAAACCGACCCAAAGTGCCCTCCCCCGCAAGCAGGGGACCAGGATACGCGCTCCAGCGCGTCCAGCCACCAGCTGAACAGTACAGAGCATAGGCAAAGTTTCGGCCGGCATCTTCTGCGCGAAGCTATGCGCTGCAATGTGTGTTTCCGGAAAGACCGCGGTCAGCGTTGCTTATTGCCCTGATTGTCCGCTCGGTAGCCGACTGCAGCCGCAACCTGTCCGGTACATAACATGTGCTTATCAGCTGACCGGGAAGACTGCCAGATCATTTCACACAAGGTCGTAATTCAGCTATTTAAAGATTACTTAATAAGCCCCTAATTCAGTAGCTTGTATCACGAAGTATGGTTTTTGCGTTTCAACCGCAAGGATTGCTTTACCTGGTTTCTGCCTGGTGGAGTTTGGCAAACCATGTTGCGGAAATAGGACAAAAAATTCGGTGCGGCCGACGGAATACAGACGAACTCGAATAAAGGATCGCCGGCGAGTACCGGATAGACGCGCCGAAAACAGCGTACAAGACGGACGAGTCGAATAAGATCAGCAAATAACTTCTTCAATATTCACGAAGAATACGGATAGCTGCATATGCAAGATTCACATTGGCTGTCCCGCCCCGCTCTGGCAGCATCCAGTACTCGGCGAAGACCCCTTCCCGGCCAGTTGCAGCGGCTCTGAGGCCCCATCGAAACGCAGTTGATCTGACCCGGTTATAGATTTTTTTCGTTGCCCCTGGTGACGCTGAACTTCACACTCGGTTTACCGCCATGCAGCTTTTCGTATGTGTTGTCGCCAAGATCGACTATTGCACCGCACCGGCTGCCTTTCCCCCAGTCGGTACAATGTTCGCCATTATCATTGACGTACCAGGCGCCCGTCACCAACTTTCCTTTAGCATTGCGT
>CAZCDY010000043.1:0-24710 GCA_964497145.1 uncultured Gammaproteobacteria bacterium | reverse complement strand
GTGAGCATGCTTTCCCTTTGTTCGTGCTCAAGCTAGAGGACGAGTTCGGCGACGACTTCGTGCGCTTCACCATTGTCCCGTCATCTTCAAAGAAATTGGTGAATCTTCTGTTCTTTTTAAGAACCACTCCGTTCATGGTGTTATTTGTCAGCAAGTCCTTCACCGCGTCAGCCGACATAGGCTCTGCAGCGAAAAGCGGCAACGAGAACAAAGAGGTGAGAACCGCAGGGATTATGGCTCGCAGGTAAATCATGATCCTCATTCCGTTGATTGATATTTATGGGCTGTTACCGACAGTTCAGCCACAGGTGGGGGCTGGCATCAATCAAGGCAGACTCGAACGCCGAAAGCAGCCCATTAGATGTACCCGAGGGCCGCAGCACCAAGGTAGGCGATACTGAAAAACACCAGGCCGATGCTCCAAACCTGCAACCACAGCACATGGCCGGCACGCCCAAGCCACCACAGGGCGACACCTATGACGAGGGCCAGGGCAACGGTGAAATTGAGCATGAAGTGCAGGCCACTGCTCTCCGAGTAGATCACCATATCGGTGACCGGCACAGCCTCCGTTTCTTCATACCGCATCAGATCAGTTCCACATCCGCCATGATCTCCACCAGGGCCGGACCCTCGTAGGCAAAAGCCCGCCTCAGGGTCTCGGGCAGTTCTTCGATATTGTTCACCCGTATGCCAAGTCCGCCACAGCTTTTGGCATAGGCCGAGAAATCGGGATTGCGCAGCGAGGTCTGCCATACCGGCCAGTGACCCGCCCGCTGCTCCTTGCTGATCTTGCCCAACTCGCCGTTGTTCAGCAGCACATGGGTGATGTTCATACCGTAGTGCACAGCAGTGGTGAACTCGCCCATGTACTGGCCGAAACCGCCATCGCCACTGATCGAGATCACCTGGCTGAGGCGGTAATCGGAATTCGCCTGGGTTGCCGCCCAGGCACCCATTGCGGCCGGAAAAGCGAAACCGATCGAGCCCAGATAGCCCGACATCAGGATGCGTTGGCCGCGGCACTCGAAATAGCGCCCGAAGGAGTAAGTGTTGTTGCCCACATCCACCGCGATTACGGCATCGGCCGGTGCGAGTTCTGAAAGTACGTCGAAAACGCTGGCGGAATTCAGGCCTTTTTCGCGGTCGCGCTCGCGTCGAGACGCCTTTTCGTCACGCCAGATCTGCCAGCGCTCCGCCAGCTCGGGGCGTTGGTCGACCGACCCCGTGTCCTCCGGCAGCGCGCGCCACAACCATTCGGCAGTCAGGCCGATCTCACCGAGCACCGGCAGATCCACCGCATGAAACTTGCCCAGGGTCATGGCGTCGAAATCCACCTGGATGATGGGTTTCTTGGCGGTGATGCCGGTGTGATTGGAGAAGCTTGCACCGAACACCAGCAGCAGATCGCTTTCGTTCATCGACCAGCTGGCCACCGGTGTGCCACTACGGCCCAGCACCCCGGCCGCGTGTGGATCGTCATCGGCAATCTGGCCCTTGGCCTTGAACGTGGTGAGCACCGGCGCCTTAAGCTTTTCGGCCAGCTGGATGATGTACTCCATCCGACCCAAGGCACCATAGCCGACGATGATCACCGGGCGCCGGGCCTCCTTCAACTTCGCGAGGGCCGCCGCCAGAGTGTCGCTTGCCGGCAGCATGGCGCGGTCGCCGAGACGACCATCTGGGCCTCCGGCCCGTTCGTTCTCGGCGGCCGGCAGTGTCTGTACCTCGTCGGGGAAAATCAAATGTGCCACGTCGCGCTCGACAATGGCGTTCTTGCACGCCAGGTTCATCAGTTCCACCGCACGCGAGTCACGCAGCACCGTCTGGCTGAACTTTGCCACCGGGGCAAAGGCCGAGGCCAGGTCGATCTCCTGGAAGGCGCCCGGCCCAAGCACCTGCGTGTTGACCTGCCCGGTAAGGGCCAGTACGGGCGCACGATCCACCTTGGCATCCCACAGCCCGGTCAGCAGGTTGGTCGCACCCGGCCCGGCGATGCTCAGGCAGGCCGCCGGTTTTCCAGTCAGCTTGGCATAACCGGACGCGGCGAACGAGGCAGCACCCTCGTGTCGAATGCCGATGTACTTGAGATCGCCCGCCTCCTCCTGCAGGCGCAGCGCATCCGCCAGGCCGAGGTTGGAGTGCCCGACCATGCCGAACACATGGGTGATGCCCCAGTTGACCATAGTCTTCGCCATCAGGTCGCTGACCGTCGGTGTGTGCACGGTGGATTCCTGCACCGCCACGTAGACACCGTCGTCCCGTTCTTCCACGAGATAGGTCTTTACCCCATCGTCGTGCGAACCCGGTGATCTGCCGGACAGCGGATGAAAATCCCAGCCATGCCAGGGACAACGCAACCAGCAATCCGCCTCACCCTGGTTGCACTCTATACTGCCCTCACCCAGCGGCCCGCCCTGGTGCGGACAGGCGTTGTCGAGCGCCCCGGTCTGTCCGTCGTGACGGGTCAGCGCGATGCTCTGAGTACCGGCCTGTACCGCACGCACCTCACCTTCACTCAGCTCACCCCGCTCGGCCACCTTGTACCAGACGGTCTGCAGCCCATCCTGGGCATCGAGATCGTCCTGGGTGACCTGTTTGTGCGAGCCATCACACATCGGCGGACTGCGCGTCTGTTTGCACGCGCAGAAGAAATAGCGGTCGTCCTTTGCCGCCGTAAACTTCATCGGCGTGAAATCACTGCCCTGATGCGAACCGTCGCAAAAAGGCTGATTCTTGGACCGGCCGCAGGTGCACCACCAGACGGTCTCGCCGGCCTTCAGTTCGACAGGGCTCGGTTTGGTGTCCGCAATATAGGGCTTGTTCATAGGGTGCCTCCTGAGGTGCTGCCTGTTTTGTGCCGAGCTACTCGCGGCATTTTTTATTCGGTGCCGGGACGCGGCGTCCTTCCACCGGACACTTGACCGCACACCCGGAACTCTAGGCCCAATCCCTCAAGCCCACAATTGGTGCCGGCATGAAACGAAGGCCTCGAACCAACGGGGCGGTGCGCTAAGTGCAGACTGCGACTCCGAAAAGTCGCCTCGCACGGCCCCGGGAATCACATAGCCATCGAAAAATGCTGGTTTGCCCGGGCACAGCAGGCATTAAGCTGCAATGCCGAAAAAGTGGCGAATCCGTATCAGTTTCGGGAAACGCTATCCGTTCAGGAGGGGTCGTTTGGACTCAATCACCCAAGCCGCCCTGGGCGCTGCCGTCGGAGCAGCAGCCATGGGACGCACCCGCCCCGTCTGGCAGGCGGCGCTGGCCGGTGCCGTGATCGGCACCCTGCCCGACCTCGATGTATTCATCGACGAGGGTGACCCGATACGAAACATGGTTCTGCACCGTGCCGAGACCCATGCGTTGTTCTGGCAACTGCTGGCCGCCCCGCTTGTAGCGGGCTTGCTGGCGCTGGTGACACGCACGTACGCCCTCTTGCCGCGCTGGTGGCTGATGGTGATGCTCGGACTGGTTACGCATTCGGTTCTCGACGCGATGACCATCTACGGCACACAGCTCGCGCTGCCGTTCAGCGACCATCCCTTCGGCCTGGGCAGCCTGTTCATCATCGATCCGCTTTACACCCTGCCGCTGCTGCTGGGTCTGGCCATGACCCTGATGCTGCGCGGCCCGAACCGAATGCGCTGGAATACGGCCGGACTGACCCTCTCAACGATGTATGCACTGTGGTCTGTGGCGGCCCAGGCGTTTGTCCTGGACCGGGTTCAGGCCACCCCTGAGGCCCGGTCACTGCCACCGGAACGGATCCTGGTTGTCCCGACGCCTTTCAACACGCTTCTGTGGCGTGTCGTCCTGCTGCATGAGGGCCATTACCAGGAGGGCTTCTACTCGCTGCTCGATCCATCGGGGGAGCCATCGCAGAGGATTCGGTTCGAAAACCACACGCGGCGTGAGGACCTTGACCGTCGAACCGGCGGTTTCGAGGATGCCAACCTGATCCGGGCCTTCTCCAAGGGCTTTTACAGCCTGGACGACGACGGCAGATACATCCGGATCACCGATCTGCGTATGGGACAACACCCCTATTTCGTGTTCGCCTTTGCGTTCGCGGAGCACCACAGCGAACCCCTGGTGCCAATCACCTCGCTGCGCATCAGCAATCGCATGCCGTTCGAACCCGGTCTGCGTTGGCTATGGGCCCGGCTCGGCGGCAAGGACGTCCCGCCGCCGGGCCATGCCGCAGGCGATGATGCCGGGCTCGGGCGCGAGCAAGCGGCTCGAGTCGAGTTATGATTCCGGTCCCCAGCTCAGACCGAACAATCGAATCCCGGATTAACAATGGAACAGGAATCACAACTCAAAACGCGCCTCGGCCACTGGGTGGAATCGGAGCGCATTCAGCACATCATCGTCGCCCTGATCATCATCAACGCCGTCACCCTGGGCCTGGAGACCTCGACACGCGCAATGGAAACGGCCGGTGGTCTGCTAAAGCTCATAGACCGCCTGCTGTTGGCGGTCTTTGTCAGCGAGATCCTGATCAAGCTTTACGCATTTGGTGGGCGTTTCTTCCGCAACCCCTGGAACGTTTTCGATTTTCTCGTGGTTGGGATTGCGCTGGTGCCGTCCAGCGGACCACTCACCGTGCTCCGCGTACTGCGGCTGCTGCGGCTCATATCGATGGTGCCGCGCTTCCGCTTCGTGGTCGAATCACTGTTGCGTGCCGTCCCCGGGATACTCTCGATCGCAGGCCTGCTGTTGATCCTTTTCTATGTGGCGGCGGTGATGGCGACCGGCCTGTTCGGCAAAGACTTCCCACACTGGTTCGGGAGCATCGGCGAGTCCATGTACAGCCTGTTCCAGATCATGACCCTGGAGAGCTGGTCCATGGGTATTGCGCGCCCGGTGATGGAGGTCCACCCCTGGGCCTGGGCCTATTTCGTGCCCTTCATCCTGATCGCCACCTTCACCATGTTGAACCTGTTCATCGCGATCATCGTCAGCACCATGCAATCGATGGTCGAGGAACAGAAGATAAAAGAGACCGAGGAAATCGAGGCGGTCGTGCATGACGAAAACCTGCAGTTGAAGCAGGCGATCCGGGAACTGCGCGAGGAGGTCCACGCACTGCGAGAAACGCTGCGGCGCGGGCAATAGTTTGCGCGCGGCTTTACGCTTGGATGTCCCCTTGAGGCATGGCTGCCCGGTCAGGCATCGACGGCTGCGGCCTCCCAGCCGCAGATCGCCACCTTGCGCGCCGTGCCCCAGTGATATTCGCCGAAATCCCCCGAGCCTCGCAGGACACGGTGACAGGGGACGAGAAAGGCAATACGGTTACGCGCGATTGCGCTACCGACCGCCCTGGTCGCGCCGGGCCTCCCCATCAAAGCGGCCAGCTGCCGATAGCTGAGCAGTCCTGCAAAAGGCACCTGCAGCAGGGCCCGCCATACCTGGATCTGGAAGTTGGTACCGCTGACCCACAGCGACAGGCCGCCGTCGGCCGGTCGCCGGGTTGGTGAGAAGATGCGTGCCAGCAGGCCTTGACTGCCGGACGGATCTGCCTCAAGGAGCGCTCCCGGCCAAGCCTGCTGCAGCGCCGTTACCACATCCCGATGATGCGACGGATCGACAAACGAAAGGTGACAGATGCCACGTGGCGTGGATACGACCAGTGCGGGCCCGAACGGCGTGTCACCGACACCATAATGCATGCGTATCCCCGCGGCCGCCCGGCGGAACTCACCCGGAGACATGGCCTCCATGTTCACGAACAGGTCATGCAGCCTGCCCGGACCCGAAAGACCGGCCTCCAGGGAAAGGCTCAGCAGATCGCCCGTCCGCCCCATCTGCTGCTTGGCGTGTTCGACCGTCAGAAACTGCAGAAACCGTTTAGGGCTGATGCCTGCCCAGCGGCTGAACAGTCGCTGCGTATGCGACTCGCTCAGACCGATATGGGCAGCGAGGTCGCGCAGCTCCGGCTGCTCGGCGTGGTGTGCCCGCAGAAAGGCGATAGCCCGTTCGATCCGGGCGTAATTTTCGTCGACCTTGGACATCGCTGGCACGTTGGCAATGGGTTCATTGCGGGACACGGGAGCACTGTAGCCAGCGGACGTCGCGCTGCCCACCCGATTCGTGCGGTCGGCCTCACGCCGATCCCGAAAAGAAACAGCCCCCGGCACTCAAGGCGCAGGGGGCTGCAGATCTCAAGCCGCAACACTTGGCCGCGGCGGAGGAGGAACGCTTACGCGCATTCTCCCTCGAGCACCGCCGTATACTCTTCCTTGTTCAGGCTGCCGTTGCCGTCGGTGTCTGCATTCTTGAACTCAGCCTCCAACCCGGTAGCCTTGAACTCGGCCTCATCCACAACGCCGTCGCCGTTGGTATCAGCGGCCCCGAACTTTGGTGGCTCGTCTGCTGCGAAAGCGATGCTGGAGGCCAGGATAGCGGCTGCCGCCGCAACGATCAGTTGGGTCTTCTTCATGGGATTCATCCTTATGTTCATTTTAAATTCAGGTCGCTCGGCACTCATGTTCGCTGGTCCGGGCTGAAATCGCTATAGGCGAATAATTTAGGCCTAAATGACGGCAAAAGTCGAGCATCTGGCCCATAATTCGGGTGTTTTGCACCGAATTGGTTAACTTTGGTCAATAAATGTCGGGCGACTCTTCATCGAATGCACAACAAAAAGACAGTTTGTGCAGGGTTAAAGTTCCGAACCGCCGAGCGGATAATGCTGCAAACGGGCGGTGTCTGTCCCTGATATTGATCAACCGGGATTTCCAGCGGTGCTGGGGCCTGAACAACCCGCTTGCGAGGTTCCGATGATGCCACAGGCATCCGACGCCAATCTGAGCCGACCTCTGTACCTGACACTGGGATGGATCTGCCTGCTGCTCGGGTTTGTCGGCGTGTTTCTTCCCCTGATGCCGACCACCGTGTTCCTGCTGATTGCGGCCTGGGCCTTTTCCCGCTCCTCGGAACGCTGGCACCGCTGGCTGCGCGAGCACGCGCGGTTCGGCGAGAGCATCCGCGCCTGGGAGGAGCACCATGCCATGCCTCGTCGGGCCAAGCGGATCGCCTTCCTGGCTCTGGCCGCCTCTTATGCCTTTACCGCTTTCGTCTACGGTCCGTTTTCCTGGGGCGCGATAATCGGCGGGATCTGCATCGCAGCGGTTGCGATCTATATCGCCCACATCCCGGTACTGAGCAAACCGACAACACAGACCCTCCGCCCTTGATTTTCGGCGCCATAGGCCGCACATTCCGCCGCATATGAATTTTGCCCGGAGAACGCCCGCATGATGCGTATCTTGCTGTTTCTTGGAACCAACATCGCGATCATTGCGCTGATCAGCGTCACCTTCCGCCTGCTTGGCCTGGACGGCATCCTGGCGCAGAACGGGGTCGATCTGGACATGAACGCCTTGCTGGTCTTATCGGCGGTGATCGGTTTCGCCGGCTCGTTGATCTCGCTTTTCATGTCGAAGTTCATGGCAAAAAAGAGCATGGGGGTCCAGATCATCGAACAGCCGCGCAGCCAGGACGAGCACTGGCTGGTCAACACCGTGCAGCACCAGGCGCAGGCGGCGGGGATCGGCATGCCGGAGGTCGGTATATTCGAGGGAAGCCCCAATGCCTTCGCGACCGGCTGGAACAAGAATGCCTCCCTGGTGGCGGTGAGCACGGGCCTGCTGCAGAGCATGAATCACGACGAGGTGGAGGCGGTGCTGGCGCACGAGATAAGCCACATCGCCAACGGTGACATGGTCACCATGGCTCTGCTGCAGGGCGTCATCAACACTTTTGTGGTGTTTTTCTCACGCGTCATCGGCCACGTGGTCGACCGCGTGGTGTTCAAGGTCGAGCGTGGGCATGGCCCGGCTTTCTGGATCGTCTCGCTGGTCGCCCAGTTCGTACTCGGCATCCTGGCATCGATCATCGTGATGTGGTTTTCGCGCTGGCGTGAATACCGCGCAGACGCCGGCGGCGCCAGTCTTGCCGGCCGCCAGAAAATGATCTCTGCCCTGCGCAAGCTCAAGCAGGCGCACGACCAGCAGCCCCTGCCGGACGAGATGGCAGCCTTCGGCATTACCGGCGCCGGGATCAAGGAACTGTTCTCCAGTCACCCGCCCCTGGATGATCGCATCGCGGCGCTCGAAAAGGCCGCCTGAGGCCCCGCGACCGCTCGAGGAAAAACGGTTCGCAGGTTTCTCAAGCGCGCCGGATGCCGGCCGCCAGGCGGCCGAATTCCGCACCGATCTGCACCTCTGAAAGACGATCGAAAACACCCGGATCGAAGGTCGTGATCGAGCCCGCCAGTTCAGACCAGGCAAAACCACCGGTCCAGCCACTGTGCGTACAGCTGCCCTGCACGGCGCGTTCAACGATATACACACACCCCGGCCGGTAGAGCAGATTGTAGACGCGTCCCGCCTCGTGCAACTGCTGCAGCGCATGCCAGGCCGAGCTGCAGTCAGTATGCCGCTGCACCGGCAAAGGATAAGGCTCGTCGCCGCCATTGTGACGCCAGTGCGGTGACTCGATCGGGTAGCTCCCGGATGCACGCACGAACATCTGAAAATGCAGATGGTTGACCGAGGCATAGGCGCCGTAGGCGTTGTAGCCGAACCCCAGACCCGGCAGATGCTGCCCAAGCCTTTGTGCAATCTCCCATGCCAGGGCGTGATCCGCCGGCGTGAGAAACTGCGGCCTGCAGGCCGCAGGATCCGGCACCAGCAGACTGTGCAATTCAGCGAACGGGAACTTGTTGTATAAAATGCGTACGGGCGCACCGGCCAGTTCGCCCTCCCAAAAGACCTCTTTGCGCAGAAACGGCTTGTTGAAATGAAAACCGTCGGGGTCGAAAGGCTTGACGAGGCACTCAGGTGCGGCCTGGCTCATGCGCGGCGGCCGCAGGCCACGCAGCTGATTGAACTGTATCTCCCAGGGACCAAGACGCCGCCAGCGTGTCACTGCAAGGCGGTCAAATCCAAGCCGTTGCAACCGCCCGAAAACCTCGACATCATCCACCGGAGCGGCAAGCGCACGCGCGTCTCCCGAGTCGAAACGTTTACTCCAGCGCGCGAAGGCTGACGCCAGCGGCCTGTACAGACGATCAAAAGTGGAACGTTCGAAGCTCGCATTGGCCAGAACCAGGATGAACACACCAAGCAGATCCTGACCGAGAAGCCCGATCAGCCGGCGTTCGAAGGCGTCACGCAGGGCTGCAGGCGACGCGAATAGGTCGGCACCCCCGGCCGGGTCAGTGCCGGCGCCCATGCTCATCCGGCGGATCAGGAACCGGGTCGTAACCACCCTCATGAAACGGATGACAACGCCCGACGCGGCGGATGCCCATCCAAAGGCCCCGCCACGGGCCCCACTTCTCGATCGCCTCCAGGGTATAGGCGGAACAACTGGGCATATAGCGGCAGTTGTTCCCCAGAAAGGGGCTGATCAGCAGCTGATAACCGCGCACCAGTTTGATGAAGACCTTCTTGAACATCCCGCCCCCACGACAACACGGATATTAGATCACAGGTGAACGGCCGCGAGCTTGCCCGGCCGTATGCATTCAGCCAACATCGCCTGAATGTCACAAGCGACCAGTCTCTACCTTGCGCCCGCCACCCCCGACTCGGCACCTGAAATCGAGCCGGTGCGGCAGGCCCTGGCAGACCTGAACATCATTGCCGACAGCCTGGGACCTGACAGCTACCGCGCAGGCGAGGGTTTCAGCCGCCACGTCATCTTTGCCGGCTGTTCTCCCTATCTCGTCATGCAGCCTCCGGAAGACGGCGGCCTGAATTTCTGCCATGTCGCACTGCACGGCCCCTACGCCAAACCACGGCTGATTACCGGACCCAACACGGTCAAGCCTCGCTGCCCCGCCTGCCGGGCGCGCTTCAACGACTGGCGGGAACACCTTCGGGCCTGGCAGGCCGGTATCGAACCCGCGCGCTGCGGCAATTGCGGCCAACAGTTTTCACCTTCCGCACTGGATTGGCGCAACCACGCAATCAGCGCATGCATGCTGGTTGAACTGCGTAACGTCTATCCGGGCGAGGCAAGCCCGAGCGATCAACTCATGCAGGGGCTAAAAAAGGCGACTGGCGAGAACTGGCGCTACGCCTGGGCCGCTTCGCTCGATCCTGCCGATAGGACGCCTTGACCGCGAATCGGATACGAGACGCGGCCACAACCCATCTTTTATCTGTTGGCGGATTCAAAACCCGTGTGGCTTTCTTTTCCAGGGATCACCCGATACGGCGACCAGCGCCCCAGATCCAGCAGTCCTTGAAAGAACCAAACCTGGACCGGAGGGATCTACATGACGGTCGGCGTGCCCGCCAGATGCACTAGGCGGCCAGCTTGACACCCGCGGGCAACTCAAGCTCGATGCAGATCGGCAGGTGGTCGGACAGGGCGTAATCGACGACACGCGTGCGATTTACGCCAAGCGACTCCGAGACCAGGATGTGGTCTATCCGGCGCACCGGTCGCCAGCTTGGAAAGGTGGCCTTGTCACAGGCTGGCTCGGTCAGCCCGGCCTTCTCGATGAATGCGCGCACCTCGCTGCTGTCACAGCCCGCATTGAGGTCTCCCATTACCACCAGGTACTTGCGCTCACCGATCAGTTCGTTGATGAAATCGAGCTGACGGGTTCGCACCCTGCGGCTCAGCCCAAGATGCATGCTGCACACGGCCAGGGACTCGGGCCCTTCACCGAACTCGAGCAACATCGCACCACGGCCGTTACCGGGCGGCAGCCGATGGTTGCTCACCCGGGTCGGACGGTACCGGCTCAGGAAACCGTTGCTGTGCTGGCCCAGTACGCCCATGTTGCGATTGACCTGACGATACCAGTGCGGATAACCGCTGCGATGGGCAAGGTACTCGGTCATGTCGACGAAACCACTGCGCAGACTGCCGGAGTCGACTTCCTGCAGTCCAACGAGATCGTAGCCATGCAGCATGTCGGCGATCAGGTTCAGATTTTTCAGCCGTTCACGGTTGGGCAGCAGGTGCTTCCAGCCCTTGGTTACATACTCGCGATAATGGCGGGTATCGATACCCGCCTGAATGTTGTAGCTCAGCAGACGCAGACCGCGCCCGGGCTTGGCCCCGCGGTCTAAATCGATTTCATGAGATCGAGCGTCGGGCGGGCGGAATTTCATCGTTAGGGGGCAGCCAGGTCCTTACGTTGCACCAACACTTTATCGACCACGTAATCCGCAACTTCAGTCATGTCCTGGTAACTGGTGAAGCCCGTGCCGCTGCGATAGCGCCCATCCACCACCAGGGTCGGCACACTGCGCACACCGTAGCGACGCATCAGCGCCCGCGCCCGATTGACCTTTGCCGCCACCGCAAAGGAGTTCATGGAATCACTGAACTTGTCCATGTCCACCCCGTTTTCCTGCAGAAAGGCATCCACCTCGTCGCGCGAACGCAGTTTCCGATCGCTGGAATTGATGGTATCAAACAGTTTCTGGTGCAGTCGCTCAAGTTCGCCCATGCCCTGGAGGGCGTAATAAACCTGTGCATGCAGGTCGGCCGACCTTCCGAACATCGCCGGGATCTGGCTGAACTTCACGTTGGCAGGGAGGTCACTGGCCCATTTGGTCACGGTGGGCTCGAAGTCGCTGCAATGCGGGCAGCCGTACCAGAAGAATTCGACCACCTCGACTTCTTCGCCCGTCCCCACCGGCGGTTGCGGCTGGATCAGTACGTACTGCACACCTTGCTCGAAGGACTTTGCCAGGGCGGTGCCGGCCAGCATCAAGGCGCCGACGAAAAGGGTCGCAACAATTTTCTTCACTCTCGTAACTCCATCTTCTTGACTTTGGGCTCTCAGACCGGGGATCGGGGCCTGAGTTCAGCGAGTAGGCGCGGCTGCTGCATTCTGGCGCTTTGCATCCGACCACTGCAACCGCGAAATCCGTGTGGTCGAAGAACGGGGGGTGGACCCGGGCATGGATAAGGGTTTCCTGCCAACCGGGAAGGCCGCAAAACGCGGCCGGCTTTCACGAAAAAGGCGGCCGCGGCCGCCTTGTTTTCAGAATCAAACGCCAGCAACGATCAATGAAGGCCCTGGATGTACTGGGAGACAGCTTCAATCTCCGAATCACTCATCTTCTTGGCCACGCCACGCATCATCGATCCCGCGTCATTGGCACGCGTGCCGTCACGGAAGTTTTTGAGCTGCAACATGGTGTAATCGGCATGCTGGCCACTCAGGCTGGGGAAATTCGCCATCGGGTTACCAGTACCCGTCGGTCCGTGGCAGGCCGCACAGGCAGCCACTCCGCTGGCCGAGTTGCCGGCACGGTAGATCGTCTCACCCACGGCCACCTTGTCTTCTGCTGCCGTGCCGACCGCACCCTTTTGCGCTGCGTAGAAAGCCCCCAGGTCGGCCATATCCTGCTCGCTGAGCGCGGCAGTCATGCCGTTCATGGTCGCGTCCTTGCGATCACCGCTCTTGAATTCCTTCAACTGCTTGGTCAGGTAATCGGCATGCTGACCTGCCAGCCTGGGGAAATTCGGCGCAACGCTATTGCCGTCGGCACCGTGACAGGCCGCACACATGGCCGATTTGGTCTTGCCCGCCTCGGCATCACCGGCGGCGTGGGCGGTACCCAGCATGGCGAGGCTGGCGATGGAGGTGATCAACAACAACTTTTTCATATCTGTCATCCGACTGCGGTGGAACAGTTAAAGATCGGGGACACCGGTGAGGACACCACTATCTGCGTCCACCCCGGCAGCAAGCGCCCAACTTATTTCAGGGTCGCGATGTAGGCGGCCAGGTTATCGATATCGGCATCGCTCAGGCCGGCGGTCATGGCCTTCATGGTGGCGGCCATCGGGGTAGTCCGCTTGCCGGATTTGAAATCGCGCAGCTGCTGGGCCGCGGTTGCCGCGTCCAAGCCGGCGAGTTTGGGGTATTTCAGTGCCTCGTTGCCTGCCCCGGTCGGTCCGTGACAGCCCGCACAAACGGCAAATTTGGCCTTTCCAGCCGCGGCATCACCTGCGGCGATCGCAGATCCGAAGGAACCAGCCAGCGCGATGGCAGCAGCAGCGATAACGGTCATTTTCATAGCTATATTCTCCGGGCAAATCCAATGTTTATATGGGTTTAGACGGTCCCATCCGGGACCGGCCGGCGTGCGTGTTTTCGGCACGCGTTTATATCAGAAGCTTCTTAATTAGGCAAACCAGGAACCAATTTCGGCGACGCCTCAAGGCCTGGTGGTTTGGAAGGCAAACGGCACCTCGTAACGTCCGTTCGCCTCCAACTGCACGGCAGCCTCCCATTCCATCTGCCTCTGACTGCAGATCGGCAGTATAGTTTCGCCCCGCCAGGGCCCGTCGCCGCTCCGCGTCAGGACCGTCCGATTGAGGCCCATGTCCATGTTCAGGCCGCGAATCTCGACCACCACCCCGGCTACAGCCAGACCCTCGGTCGCCACAGCCAGCGCGAGCGGCTTCATCAACGGGATCTCGCCCGGCTCAATTGAAAAAACGACCGAGCCGCCGGCCAGAGACTGCTGACAGGGTCCTGCGCCCAGGTCGCATTCGCCTGCGCCCTGGACGCGGGTGTAAGCATCCCGGGCGGATTGCCAGTAACGCGCACCGTAAAATGCGGCTACCGCGATCAGGCCAAAAACCAGCAGGGTAAAGGCCCCGCGCACCTTTTCGTTCACCGGCCCTCCTGTGCCCCGGAGCCAACGCCACAACGCATGCGAAGTTTGCCACAGACGCGGCAGCAGCACTCTGAGGCGGGTCAATTCAAAGCATTACCCGACACGCCTCCGGGTTGCTTTCGCCACTGCCGGCATTAGGTTAGGCGCAGAGGTGAAGTATGACGCAATGGTTGAACGGGAAAGTGGCGCGCAAGACGCGCTGGAATGACACGCATTATTCGCTTGCCATCGCTGCTGAAGGACCGGACTTCGTTGCCGGGCAGTTCATCCGGGTCGGCATGGATCTGGGCGATGAGCGCGTTGGCCGGCCATACTCACTGGTCAATCCCCCCCACGAGCCGCTGTTGGAGATATTCTTCAACGTCGTTCCCGAAGGTCCTCTGAGCAGTGAACTGGCGGCGCTTGAGTGCGGCGACTCCATCTGGCTGACCGCTGCGGCGAATGGCTTTCTGACCCTGTCGGAGGTGCCCGAGCATGCCAGGGATCTCTGGCTTTTGGCCACCGGCACCGGTGTGGGGCCCTTCCTTTCGATGTTGCAGACAGAAGAGCCCTGGCAGCGTTTCGACCACGTAATCCTTGGCTACGGCGTGCGCCAGCGTGACAACCTGGGTTACAGCGGCCTGATCGAAAGGCTGCAGCAGGAACACCCCGACCGCTTCCACTTCGTGCCATTCGTCACCGGAGAACCGATGCCAGACGCCTTCCCCTGCCGGATACCGGAGACCCTCGCCGACCGCCGCCTGGAGAAACGAGTCGGGGTATCACTAGACCCGATGCACAGTCACGTCATGCTTTGCGGTCATTCGGAAATGATCAGTGACGCAGTGGCGATCCTCGAAGACCGCGGCCTGCGGCGTCATCGACGGCGCGAACCCGGGCACATCAGCACCGAGAAATATCACTGAAAGCGCTGCCGTTCAGAGAAGGGGAAGAGGCTTCGCTGAAAATCGTTCGATGCATTCCGAGGCAAATTGCGCACCGACGAGGTAGCCGACCGCCTCGGCCTGCAGCTCAAAGCTGGGTCAGCATACCCGAGGGGCGTCTTATGAACCGTCTTTCGATCAACCCGGATTTCACGCCGCCCCTTGCCAAAGCAGTCTGAGAAAGACTGCGGCATTCACGCCCACAGCCGCTCTGTCCCACCGTATCGTTAACGCGCTTTCAGTGCAGTGGATGGGCTATGGCGACATGATCGAATCGCGCTCGACCGGCGAGAGTTCGCGCCACTGCCCGGCCCGGAGTCGCTCATCCAGGACCAGCCCGCCGATCCGCTCACGATGCAGCGCGAGCACGTGATTGCCAAGCGCCGCGAACATACGTCGCACCTGGTGATAACGACCCTCGGCGATCGTGATCCGTACCCGGGTGCCATCCAACCGTTCCAGTGCGGCCGGTCGCGTGGGACGCTTCTCGCTGCGCAGCATCAGGCCTTGCTGCAGCCGCTCCTCGGCATCTGCCGCCAGGGGCTCGGCGAGTTCTGCCTGATAGGTCTTGGCGCAGCTGTGAGTGGGTGAAGAGACACGATGGGACCAGGCACCATCGTCAGTGAGCAGCAGCAGGCCACTGGTGTCTTTGTCCAGTCTGCCGACCAGGTGGACGCGAGCGGCCAAAGCCGGGGGCAGTAACGACAGCACCGTCGCCTGCCCGCGGTCGCAGGTCGCGCTCAACACGCCACGGGGCTTGTGCAGCATCAGGTAGACGGGCTGCGGCAATCCCAGCCGCTCACCCTTGTGTTCGACAAGCGCGCCCGGGCCGACATGCAATGCCGCATCCTTCGTAGGCTCACCATTCACGCTGATCCGACCACGTCGAATCAAAGTGCGTGCCTGGCTACGCGAGACCCCTGCGGCCTGGCTGACAAAGCGGTCAAGTCTCAACTGTATATTCCACTGACATTGCAAATCCCAACCACCGGCCCACCTTCGTCCCAATCCGCTGCCAAGCGCCCTTCAGCCGTGTTGCGCGCAGCGGGAATCGACTGCAAAGATCACCGGAGACCGTCCATGAGTCAATTTCGCGCTCTTACCCCAGAGTCGGTTTCGGCGAATATCCCGGTCGATGACTCCGAGGAATCGTGCGCGACATCTTGCCCCCCACCACAAGTTCGAGGTACTCGGGATGGGTGAATCGATCGATACCCCCAGGTCGCCGGCAACTTCGCCAACCTGAGCCGCACAGGCTGACATCAGGTTCGGCTCCGTAGCTCCCGCGCGGTTAAGATAGGACTACCGATAGACAGAGGCAGTTCCAGGTGCGATTCCATCAGCTGAGGCCCGGCGCCCGTTTCCGTTACAAGGACACGGTCTACCGCAAGATCTCTCCGCTCAAAGGTGCCAGCGAGGCCGACGAGTCACAGAAACTTATCCCACGCTCGGCCGAGGTCACGCTGGTTGACGAGCAGGGTCAGGTAGTCGCTGCAACGCTGCCGGAATCAATCGACAGCGAAAAACTTCAGGCCGGGCTCGTACGCTTCATGGCCGCCTGTGATGAGGTGGCATTGCGGCTCGACCCGGCCCTCTCAGAATCTCAGCGGACCGAACTGCAGCGTGCGATCAGTGCGGCAGCAGAGGATCTGTTGACACGTCTCGCCCTGGGCAGCTGAATCGGTAAAAATCACCACATCCAGATCGAGTCTGGACCATTTCCAAGGAGTCAGCCTTTCATGAAGAAAACCCTTATCGCCCTCACCCTTCTCACCACTCCCGCACTGGCACAGCAGCCTTCGATGCAGCAAATGCCGCAGATGCCCCAAATGCCGGATCTCGAGAAGGTGTTCTTCGAACAGTTCGACACCAACAAAGATGGCGTTGTCAGCAAGGAGGAGTTCCTGAAACCGAGCATAGATCAGTTCGAACACATGGATCGCGACAAAAACGGTTCCCTGGATCAGGCCGAGGTCAAGGCGTTCAATGACGAGATGAAACAACGCATGCAGGAGATGCAGCGCCAGATGCAACAAATGCAACAGCAGGGGGGGGCGCGCCACTGAGGGCGTTGAACACAGACCGTAAAAGCGCAGGTGTTTGACCGGGATCAGCCCGCAACAGCCATCCAGGGCCTAGCATGGCGGCCACCAGAATCCACAAGTCGGAGATCGTCATGGAGTTATTTGCGGAGCTGTTCTCAGACTGGGCAGGTATCCTTTCATTTGGGGTGATCGCAGTCACCGTCATCATTGCGATCGTGTTTGCTGTGGTCTTTCTGACCCAGTCGTCGGATCCCAACGCCTGAAGCGAGGCACCCGGGCAAGTCCCCCCGTTGCGTCACGCCTCGCGGCCTGCTCACCAGCACCGGGCACGACAAAAAAGCCGCAGTCTTTAAGGCTGCGGCCCTTCTCGGTACCTGGCAACAGGCATCTGGCGTTTATCCGGACATAGACAGCCCGTCCCCGGTGCGGATCAGACCGCACAAAGGTGCCCAGCAACAAACCGCGTACCCAGCCGCCCATCGAGCAGAGCCGGGAACCCGTCTCGGAAAGAGACGATCAGTTGTATCCGGGTATCGCAATATGTTCCTTTACACGGGCGTCTTCACAATCGGTATGCACGAGGTATTCGCGCGCCACGCGCATCTCTTCCTTATGTTCTTCCGCGGGACCACGTCCCAGGAGCCGACGTGAAGCGACCTTGATCTCTTCCCAAGTGACAGGAAGACCTTCATTTTCAAACGACATCATGCTCTCCTTAGAGCAAAAATTAATAAAAGAGCCTTAACGGGCTGAATTGTAAACGGTTCTCTAAACTAAAGTAGACCAGATTGGACATCTGCGTGACACGAGGACCTCACTAACGGCCCGCTCGCCATATCATTGAAACCGATCTCTTCCCATAGACGCGCAAAGAGCCAAATTCTTCCGGTGTGTAATAACGTTCGACCGGCAGATGCGAATCTGAAGGGGCCAGGGACTGACCTATGGTCAACATATCGCAACCGGATTGACGCAGGTCATATATGACCACGTGAACCTCGTGGATTGTCTCACCAAGGCCCCCCATCAGACCGGACCTGGTCGGCACCTATGGTTGCCGATCACCGAATTCCCGGATCAAAGGTGCAGAGAACGCCGGTAATCCGCGCCCGGCCGAGCCTTGCGATGAAGGCACGGAACCGTCTCGATGTTGTGATTGAACACATCAACAGCTGAAAGCTGCACCGCAGGGCGGGCGTCAAGGATGACGCGAGTCAAAGAAGGGCTGGCGCGCTGAGCACAGCGCAGCAAAAAAACTGCGCGTCAGCGCGAACGAATCCGGAAGCCCCTCCGGGCAGCTGCTACCGCTTCTTCGGCATATAAAGATCCGTAATGGTTCCCTCAAAGGCCTCGGCGGCCATCGCCACCGTCTCCGACAAGGTCGGATGCGGATGCACCGTCAGCCCGATATCCGCCGCATTCGAACCCATCTCAATCGCATGCGCGGCTTCGGCGATCAGGTCGCCGGCACCAACACCGACGATACCCGCGCCTATCAGACGCTCGGTCTCCTCATCGAAGATCAGCTTGGTCATGCCTTCCTCACGCGCCAGTGCCAGGGCGCGGCCGCTGGCCGCCCAGGGGAAAACCCCCTTGCCGTACCTGATGCCCTTGGCCTTGGCCTCTTCCTCTGTGACCCCCACCCAGGCCACTTCAGGGTCCGTATACGCAACCGATGGAATGACGCGGGCATCGAAATGACTGGGTAGACCGGCCGCTGCCTCGGCGGCCGTCTTGCCCTCGTGCACCGCCTTGTGAGCCAGCATCGGCTGCCCGATGATGTCGCCGATGGCAAAGATATGCGGCTGGGAGGTACGCATCTGGGTATCGGTCACCTGAACGAAACCATGGTCGTCGACCGCGACACCGGCCTTATCGGCAGCGATCAGTTTGCCGTTCGGACTGCGACCCACCGCCACCAGGATACGGTCAAAAATTTGCGGCTCGGCCGGGGCATTCGCACCCTCGAAGGTCACCTTCATACCCTCCGCCGTCGCCTCTACCGCAGTCACCCGGGTCTTGAGGAGAATGGCCTCGTAGCGCTTCTTGATGCGGTTGAACAAGGGTTTGATCACGTCCTTGTCTGCCCCTGCCACGATACTGTCGAGCATCTCGACCACGGTGACCCTGGCGCCGAGTGAGTTGTACACCGTCGCCATTTCCAGGCCTATGATGCCGCCACCGATGACCAGCATGCGCGCCGGAACATCTTCCAGGGCCAGCGCGCCGGTCGAATCGATCACACGCGGGTCGTCGGGGATGAAAGGCAGCTTCACCGCCTCGGAACCGGCCGCGATGACCGCCTTGTCGAAACGAACGACCGTTCTGCCACCGCCCTCGGCCACCACTTCGACATGGTTGGCGTCGACAAAACTGCCCACACCACTGACCACCTGGACCTTGCGCTGCTTGGCCAGACCCGACAGGCCGCCGGTGAGGCGTCCGACCACCTTTTCCTTCCAGCTGCGCAGGGCGTCGATATCGATTTCGGGTTTGGCAAAGCTGATGCCGTGCGCACCCATGTCTTCCGACTCGTCGATCACCTTGGCCGCATGCAGCAGTGCCTTCGATGGGATACAGCCTACGTTCAGGCAGACCCCGCCGAGCGTACTCCAGCGTTCCACCAGCACCGTCTTCATGCCCAGGTCGGCAGCACGGAAGGCAGCGGTGTAACCACCCGGGCCCGCCCCCAGCACCAGCATCTCGCACTGCACATCGGAAGGACCGTCAGCCTGGGCTGCTGCAGGAGCATCGACGGCGACCGGTTCAGCGGCTGCACCCCCCTCCGCCGCGAGCATGCAGATCAAGGTGCCCTCCGAGGCCTTGTCACCGACGGCAATCCTCATCTCCTTTACCCTGCCGGCCTTTGGCGAGGGGATGTCCATCGATGCCTTGTCCGATTCCAGGGTGATCAGCGCGTCGTCCGCCGCAACAGTGTCGCCCGCGCTCACCAGGACATCGATCACATCGACGTCACTGAATTCGCCGATGGCCGGGACCTTTATCTCAACCAGATTACTCATGTTCGTTGCTCCAATTCGTTCGGTCCGGGGATCACAGGATCAGATTGCGCACATCCGAAAGGATGAAGGCGATATGGCTGACAAAACGTGCGGCATAGGCGCCGTCGATCACGCGATGGTCGTACGAGACCGCCAGCGGCTGTATCAGCCGGTCGACGATCTCGCCATCCACACGCATCAGGCGCTGCTGCGAACGCGTCAGCCCCAGGATGCCGACCTCGGGTGCATTCACGATCGGGGTGAAGTTGGTGCCACCGATACCACCCAGACTGGAGATGGAGAAACAGCCGCCCTGCATATCGGCGGCCTTGAGCTTACCCTCGCGGGTACGTTTGGATACCTCGCCGAGTTCTCGTGCAAGTTCGAAGATGCCCTTGTGGTCGACATCACGGATGACCGGCACCATCAGGCCGTCGGGAGTATCCACCGCGATCCCGATATTGAAGTACTTGCGATGAATCAGGTTCTCACCGGCATCGTCCATCGCCGAATTGAACTTCGGGTACTCTTTCAATGCGGCGACCACGGCCTTCATCATGAACACCAGCGGTGTCAGACCGAAACCCATCTCCCTGGCCTTTCCTTTCAGCTTCTGACGGTAGGCCTCGAGCTCGGTGATATCCGACTCGTCGAAATGCGTCACCTGCGGCACATTCAGCCAGGCCTTGTGCAGATGCTTGGCCGACAGCTTGTTGATGCGGCTCATCGGCACGGTCTCGATGTCGCCAAACTGAGACCAGTCCGGCTGGGTGATGACCGGGATGCCCGACACCTCAGCCGCCCTGGCGGCAGGTGCACTAGCAGCCGCCACGGCCGGGCCACCGGTATTGAGGAAGTTGCGCACATCGGTATCAGTGACACGGCCTCCGCGACCGGTACCCGCCACCTTGGCCAGATCCACACCGAGCTCACGCGCGATCCGACGCACCGAAGGACTGGCATGCGCACGCCGGAAAGAAGCCGCATCTTCAACCGAGGCCGCCGCGGGCACACGCTCGGGTGCCTTTTCGACGACAGACCTCGCGGCTACGGTCGATGCCTCGGCACGTGTGGCGCCGCCCGCGATCTCAAGCACCAGGATCAGGCTGCCTTCGGAGACCTGGTCCCCAACAGCGACCTTGACCTCTTTGACCAAGCCACTCCTGGGGGCCGGGATATCCATCGAGGCCTTGTCGGACTCGAGCGTGATCAGCGGGTCTTCCTCGCTGATGGTGTCACCTTCGTGCACCAGGACCTCGATCACGTCCACATCGGTGAAGTCACCAATGTCCGGCACATGGATGTCCTCGAGTACCGCACCACCGTAGCCGCCACCGGCCCCGCTCGGCGCCGGCGAAACGGCGGCACCGCCGGACACCTTCGGCTGGGCATCCTCCACGGCGACATTCACGCTGGGTTCGATGCTGCTTTCAAGCAGCAGGATGACACTGCCTTCGGACACCTTGTCGCCCACCGCGACCTTCAGTTCCTTGACCACACCACCCGCGGCAGCGGGGATATCCATCGAGGCCTTGTCGGACTCCAGGGTGATCAGGGCATCATCTATGGCGATGGTATCGCCGACGCTGACCAGTACTTCGATGACATCGACATCGGAAAAATCACCAATGTCAGGAACCTTTATCTCTTTTGCCATTTCGTTTGCTCCAAACTCGGTGATCAGGCGTGCAGGGGGTTCGGCTTTTCAGGATCGATGCCGTACTTCGTCATCGCCTTCAGTACCGTCTTGCCACTGATGCCGCCCGCTTTCTGGTCCGCCAGCGCCTTCAGCGCAACGACGGTCACGTAGTAACGATCGACCTCGAAGTGCCTGCGCAGGGCCTCACGACTGTCGGAGCGACCAAAGCCGTCGGTCCCCAACACATGGTAGTCACCGGGCACATAGGCCCGAATCTGCTCGGCGTAATTGCGGATGTAGTCGGTTGCCGCGATGGCCGGACCCTGTGCACCGTCCAGGCATTGCGCGACCCAGCTCATGCGCGGCGTCTGATCTGCGTGCAGGAGGTTCCAGCGCTCCACGTCAGCACCGTCACGCGCCAGTTCGTTCAGGCTCGGGGTCGACCAGATATCGGCGTCCACGCCCCAGTCGTCCTTCAACAGCCCGGCAGCGGCGATCACCTCGTTCAGGATGGCACCGCAACCGAGCAGTTGTACCCGGGCCTTGCCGTCGACCGCGCCCTCGGTCAGACGATACATCCCCTTGATGATGCCCTCCTCGGCCCCCTCCGGAAGTTCCGGGTGACTGTAATTCTCGTTCAGGGTGGTGATGTAGTAGTAGACGTTCTCACCGCGCTCATACATGCGCTTGAGGCCGTCGTGGAAGATCACCGCCAGCTCATAGGCGAAGGTCGGATCGTAGGAGATACAGTTCGGTATGAAGCCGGCGAAGAGCTGGCTGTGACCATCCTGATGCTGCAGTCCTTCACCGTTCAGGGTAGTCCGACCCGAGGTGCCGCCAATGAGGAAACCACGCGCCAGCATGTCGCCCGCCGCCCAGGCCAGGTCACCGATACGCTGGAATCCGAACATCGAATAAAAGATGTAGACCGGGATGGTCATCAGGCAGTTGTTGGCATATGAGGTCGCCGCGGCAATCCAGGACGACATGGCACCGTCTTCGTTGATGCCCTCCTGCAGCAGCTGGCCTTTTGCCGATTCCCGGTAGGGCATGATGTCGCCGGAGTCCATGGGCTCGTACTTCTGTCCCTCGTGGGCGTAGATGCCGACCTGGCGGAACATGCCCTCCATGCCGAAGGTACGTGCCTCGTCCGGCACGATCGGCACCAGACGTGGACCGATCTCCTTGTTGCGTGCGATTGCCACCAGGATGCGTACCAATGCCATGGTGGTGGACATGCTGCGTTCCCCGGTCGATTTGAGCAGGGGCGCGAAGATCGAAAGATCGGGGATCGGCAGGGTCTCGACCCGAATTGGCCGGGCCGGCAGGTAACCGCCCAGGGCCTTGCGCTGCGCGTGCAGATACTGCATCTCAGGACTGTCGGCTTCGGGGCGATAGAAACCGGCGTGGTGCAGCACCTCGTCCGACACCGGTATCTTGAAACGCTCGCGGATCTTGATCAGCTGTTCGTCGGAGAGCTTCTTCTGCGAGTGCGAGATATTCATGCCCTCGCCCGCCTCCCCCATGCCGTAGCCCTTGACGGTATGCGCCAGGATGACGGTTGGTCGCCCGACCTCGCGGGTCGCCGCGTCGTAGGCCGCGTAGAGCTTCTCGGGATCGTGACCGCCGCGCAGCAACTCGTAGTAGATCTGGTCGTCGCTCATGTCGGCGACCATGGCCTTCAGCTCCGGATATCTGCCGAAGAAGTGCTCGCGCGTGTAGGCACCGCCCTTGTTCTTGAAGTTCTGGTACTCACCGTCCATGCATTCCATCATGCGTTGGTGCAGCAGGCCGGTTGTGTCCTGCTCGAGCAGGCGATCCCAGCCGGTGCCCCAGAGCACCTTGATCACGTGCCAGCCGGCGCCACGGAAGTTGCCCTCGAGTTCCTGCACGATCTTGCCGTTGCCGCGCACCGGGCCGTCCAGGCGCTGCAGGTTGCAGTTGACCACGAACACCAGGTTGTCGAGGCGCTCGCGGGCAGCGAGCGAGATCGCGCCGAGCGACTCCGGCTCGTCCATCTCGCCGTCGCCCATGAAAGCCCAGACCTTGCGGTCACCCGCGTTCTGCAGGCCGCGGTCGTGCAGGTAACGCATGAAGCGCGCCTGGTAGATCGCCATGAGCGGACCAAGGCCCATGGACACCGTCGGGAACTGCCAGAAGTTGGGCATCAGCCAGGGATGCGGGTAGGAAGACAGGCCATGACCGTCGACCTCCTGGCGGAACTGGTTCAGCTGCTCCTCGCTGATACGGCCCTCGAGGAAGGCACGTGCATAGACCCCGGGCGCCGAATGGCCCTGGAAGAACACCAGGTCGCCCTCCTGGTTGTCGTTGGTGGCGCGGAAGAAGTGGTTGAAGCCGACGTCGAACAGGGTCGCACTGGAGGCGAAGCTGGCGATGTGGCCGCCCAGCTCGGTGGCGATGCGGTTGGCCTGGACCACCATGGCCATGGCGTTCCAGCGCACGAACGAACGGATTCGCCGCTCCATCGAGCGGTCGCCCGGAAACGGGTCCTGCTTGGTCAGCGGGATCGTGTTGAGGTAGGCGGTGTTCGCGCTGAACGGCAGGTAGGCGCCGGAACGCCGCGCCTTGTCGATCAGCTTCTCGAGCAGGAAGTGGGCACGCTCGGTACCCTCGTTCTCGAGCACGCCGTCGAGCGCCTCGAGCCATTCCTGGGTTTCCTGGGGATCGATGTCCGGTTTGGCTGCCATGGCTGGGATCTGTCCGCGGTTTGATGAAGGACGAGCGCCGGTGGCCGTGAGGCCCTGATGGCGCCGCATTGCGCGAACAGTTAAGCAGACAGTGACAACTGCCGCCAGTAATTTTTACTTTTTATTTATTTTCAATGACTTAATTATTCTCTAATGTAGGATGAAAGTCTTATTTTTTGTCATTCCAAGGGATGAGTTCGCACCACTTCAGGTCACTGCCCAGGCCCAGATGAAAGCTGTTCAGGGTGGCATCGCGCTGCAGACGCGCGTGCACCCCACCGATATGCATGGCGCCACCGGTCTCCAGCTGCAGGCGGTAGTGATTAAGGGTGGCGCCCGCCTCCAGCAACAGTTCGCTCACGCCGTTGGTAAAGCACTGCTGTTCACCTTTCGCGCTGGCAAAATGCTCGATAACACTTGCCGTGCTGCTCTCGCCACACACAACCAGCAAACGCTGATTGATGCTGAAAGGCTCACCCTGGTTGCCGCTGGCCCAGACCACATGCAGCGGTTCCTCTATGCTGGTACGCGGCGCGATATCAAGAAACACCCCGTCCACCAGTGCCGCATCGTTAAGCGCAGTAAACAAAGGCTGTTCCCGACCCACTGCAGTGCCCAGGTGCTGCCGAATGCGCTGTGCCTGTACTTCGGTCGCCTCGGCAAAACGCACCAGCTTAACGCCATCAGGCAAGTCTGTAGCGGAATGCTCCGGGCAAAAGTGTC
>CAZCDY010000042.1:9417-26246 GCA_964497145.1 uncultured Gammaproteobacteria bacterium | reverse complement strand
GGAGGTTGCGCGGCCCTTCAAGGTTGAGATCGCGCCGCGTTTCGATCTTGGCATGATCGCGGTACAGGGCCCGAACGCCCGCGAAAAAGCCGGGCCCCATCTGCCCGAAGCCCTGCGTGCGGCGGCCATGGCACTCAAGCCCTTCAATGCAGCCACGGCCGGAGACTGGTTCGTCGGTCGCACGGGTTACACCGGCGAGGATGGCTTCGAGGTGGTGCTTCCGGAAGCCGAGGCCCCTGGCTTCTGGCGTGCCCTGGCGGATGCGGGCGTGGCCCCATGCGGGCTGGGCGCCCGCGACACGCTGCGTCTGGAGGCCGGGATGAATCTGTACGGAACCGACATGGACGAATTGCAGTCGCCGCTGGCCTCTGGTCTGTCCTGGACCGTGGCGCTGGAGCCGGCGGAGCGCGATTTCATCGGTCGTTCTGCGCTTGAAAAGCAGAAGGCAGAGGGTAGCATTCCACGTTTCGTCGGCCTGGTGCTGGAGGGTAAGGGCGTACTGCGCGGTCACCAGAAACTTTTCGATGGCGATACCGAGGTCGGGGAGATCACCTCGGGCGGGTTTTCGCCGACCCTGGAGCGTTCGATCGCCATGGCGCGCGTGGACTCGGAGGCAGGCGACAGCCTGACGGTGGATATCCGGGGGCGACGACTGCCGGTACGTCGCGTGAAGATGCCGTTCGTAAGAAACGGTGCGGCGTGTATTGAAATATGATCTGAGTGGGCGCCTTTACCGCGCATAGTCAACCTGGGCCGTCCCTGGTCGCCGGCCGCTTTGAGAGTCTTGAGAGGAAAATATGAGCAACGATGTCCCGAATGAACTGAGGTATACCAAGTCCCACGAGTGGGTGCGTGCGGACGAGGAGGGCATTGCCACCATTGGCATCACCGATCATGCGCAGGAGATGCTGGGCGATCTGGTGTTCGTCGAACTGCCCGAGGTGGGTGCCGCACTGGGCATCGGTTCGGAATGCGCCGTGGTCGAGTCGGTCAAGGCGGCCTCGGATGTCTTCAGCCCGGTCAGCGGCGACGTGGTCGAGGTCAACGAACTGCTCGCCGACGCGCCGGAGACGATCAATCAGGACGCCTACGAAGAGGGCTGGATCTTCCGTGTCCGTCTTGCCCACCCGAGTGAATTGGATGAGTTGATGGACGCCGACAGCTATGCCGAGCATTGCGAGTCCGAAGACCACTGATGACCCGGCTGCAAGCCTTTGGGCTGATGGCTGCCGTTCAACCTGACACACTACGGATCCGCTGATGCCGTTTATCCCGCATACCGAAGAAGATGTCCGCCGCATGCTCGATGTGATCGGCGTAGGGCAGATCGACGATCTTTTCGATGAGATCCCGGCCGACCTGCGTGCGCAGGCATTGGAGCACGTGCCCGAGGGTATGTCGGAGATGGAGGTCAGCGCGCTGATGCATGCGCGTGCGCGGCAGGATGGCCAGCCCCTGTGTTTTATCGGCGCGGGTGCCTATGACCACCATATCCCGGCCGCCGTGTGGCAGATCGCGACCCGTGGCGAATTTTACAGCGCGTATACGCCCTACCAGGCGGAGGCCAGCCAGGGCACCCTGCAGCTGCTGTACGAATACCAATCGATGATGACCGCGCTGATGGCGATGGATGTATCGAACGCCTCGCTATATGACGGTGCCTCGGGTCTGGCCGAGGCCGTACTGATGGCTGTACGCGCCAACCGCAAATCCAGGTCACGCCGGATCCTGGTGCCGAGGGCTCTGCATCCTGCCTACCGCAAGACGGTGAGAGCGATCGTTGGGAACCAGAAGATCGAGCTCGTGGAGTTGCCCTTTGACCCGGCCAGCGGCAAGACCGATATGGCGACGCTGGAGGCTTATGCGGGCGAGGATTTCGCTGCGCTGGTAATACCTCAGCCGAATTTCTTCGGCGTCCTCGAGGATGTCGATGCGATGACCGAGTTCGCCCACGCCAACGGCATGCTCGCGGTTGCCGTGGTCAATCCGCTGGCGATGGCGGTGCTGAAGCCGCCCGGCGAATGGGGAGAAAACGGCGCCGATATCGCCTGTGGAGAGGGCCAGCCGCTGGGGGCGCCGTTGTCGTCCGGCGGGCCCTATTTCGGTTTCATGTGCTGCAAGCAGGCATTCGTGCGCCAGATGCCCGGCCGCATTATCGGCAAGACGGTGGACCTGGAGGGCAAGGCCGGTTTCGCCCTGACCCTGCAGGCGCGCGAGCAGCACATTCGGCGTTCCAAGGCGACCTCGAACATCTGTACCAATCAGGGCCTGCTGGTCACTGCTGCGACCATCCATATGGCCCTGCTGGGTGGCGAGGGCCTGGCCCGCGTCGCCGCCAGCTGTCATGCGAATACCGCAAGTCTGATGCAGCGCCTGGCTGCGATCGATGGTATCGAGCCGGCGTTTTCGGCCCCGGCTTTTCACGAGGGTGTATTGCGCCTGAGCGCGCCGGCAGCCGACATACTGCGCTCCCTGGCCGCGCACAATGTACTGGGGGGCTACGACCTCGCGGGTGACTACCCGGAGCTGGGTGAGGCGATCCTGGTATGCGCCACCGAGCTGCGTACCGCGGCAGAGATCGACGAGTACGCGACCAAACTCGCGCGCATCATGGCGACAAGAACCCAGGCGAAATGCCCGGTTGAGCCCAAATTTGATTGAGCCGGGGAGGCCCGGTCGCCGCGATCAGCGGATAACAGACACTTCAGGAGAAAAAAGATGGCACAGGTAACCCTGCATGGAACCCCGATCAACACCAATGGCGATCTGCCAGCGGTTGGCACGACAGCACCCGATTTCCGTCTGGTCGATGGTGAGCTGAACGATCTCGGCCTGGCCGACTTCGCGGGCAAGAAAAAACTGCTCAGCATCGTGCCGAGCCTGGATACCCCGACTTGCGCCCTTTCCACGAAGGTGTTCAACGAAAAACTCGGTGGGCGCGACGATGTGGTGGTGCTGGTGATCTCGGCCGACCTGCCTTTTGCCCAGGGCCGTTTCTGCCAGGCTGAGGGTACGGTGGATGTAAAGACCCTGTCGATGATGCGCTCGCGCAATTTCGCCAAAGACTACGGCATGCTGATCGAAGACGGCCCGCTGGCCGGCATCACCGCGCGCGCCGCAATGGTGTTGGATGCAGACAACAAAGTACTGCATGCCGAGCTGGTGCCAGAGATCGGCCAGGAGCCTGACTACGAAGCTGCCATAGCCGCTTTGGGCTAGGTCAGGAGTAACGAACGCGAAGACCTCAAATGCACTAAGCACACAATGGTTCTCATTAATGGGCGATTCAAGCTCAACGATATGGTCCACACTTTGGTTGCCGTTGCCTTTTCGACAACCAAGAGCGGAAGTGTTCTTTCTGAACTCTGAGTCTTTGCGTCCTTTGCGTTTCAATCACCGAGTCAGACGAGAGCTATGCTGATCTACGAACAATCCCAATCCGGTCGCCGTGCATTTGCCCAGGCACCCAAGCATAAGCCTGCTTTGGACGGTATCCCGGCAGAGATGCGGCGTTCGCAGCCTGCTGCGTTGCCCGAGGTCTCGGAGATGCAGGCGGTGCGCCACTATACCCGGCTGTCGCAAAAGAACTTTTCGATCGACACCGAGTTCTATCCGCTGGGTTCCTGCACCATGAAATACAACCCGCGGGCCTGCAACTCGCTGGCCATGTTGCCGGGCATGCTGGCCCGGCACCCCTATGCTCCGGCGTCGCACAGTCAGGGATTTCTGTCCTGCATGTACGAGTTGCAGGAGATGCTCAAGGACGTCACCGGCATGAAGTCCGTGTCGCTGGTACCGGCTGCGGGTGCCCAGGGTGAGTTGACCGGCGTGGCCATGATCCGTGCCTATCACGATGCGTGTGGGGATGACGCACGCACTGAGATCATTGTTCCCGATGCGGCGCATGGTACGAATCCAGCGACCGCGGTGATGTGTGGTTACAAGGTGCGCGAGATACCCACGCTGGATGATGGCGATGTGGACATCGAGGCGCTCAAGGCGGCGCTCGGCCCGCAGACGGCCGGCATCATGCTGACCAACCCCTCGACCGTTGGCGTATTTGAACGTCGTATCACCGAGATCGCGCGTCTGGTCCACGAGGCGGGTGGGCTGCTGTATTACGATGGTGCCAACCTCAACGCCATCCTCGGCAAGGTCAGGCCCGGCGATATGGGTTTCGACGTGATTCACATGAATCTGCACAAGACCTTTTCAACGCCGCACGGTGGTGGCGGGCCTGGCGCCGGGCCGGTGGGCGTGAGCGAGCGCCTGATCCCCTTCCTGCCGATCCCGATGGTCGCGCGCGGCGACGACGGTTACCGCTGGCTGACCGAAAAGGACTGCCCGCAGACGATCGGAAAGCTGTCGGCATTTGCCGGTAACGCCGGGGTCCTGATCCGGGCCTACATCTATGCTCGCATGCTGGGACGTGAGGGTATGGTCCGGGTGTCCGAATATTCCACCCTCAACGCCAACTACCTGGCCAGACGGCTTGCCGATGCCGGTTTCGAGCTGGCCTATCCCGAGCGTCGGGCAACGCACGAGTTCATCATCACGTTGAAAAAGCAGGCCAAGGAGCTGGGTGTCACCGCGATGGATTTCGCCAAGCGGCTACTGGATCATGGCTACCATGCGCCGACCACTTACTTCCCGCTGCTTGTCCCGGAGTGTTTTCTGATCGAGCCAACCGAGACCGAGGCGATGGATGCCCTGGACGGCTTTGTCGAGGCGATGAAAGAAATCCAGGCCGAGGCCGAAACCAATCCGGATGTGATCAAGACTGCACCGCATACCCTGCCGGTTCGTCGACTGGACGATGTCCGAGCGGCGCGCGAACTCGATCTGCGCTGGCATGGTTAGGCCGGCCCCGATCTGCATGCGGCACCCCAAGCCAGGCATCGATTGATGTCCAGGTTCAACCAGACGGCAGGACTCACCCGGATAGTGCGCGCATGGGGCTATTCGATGAAGGGCTTTCGTGCCTGTTTTCGGCACGAGCGGGCATTTCGCGAGGAGGTGTTTGTCGCCACGCTGCTGGTGCCTCTGGGGATCTGGCTGGGCGAAGGCGGTGCCGAAAAGGCCCTGCTGACCAGCAGCTGGCTGCTGGTGGTGATCACCGAGCTGTTCAATTCGGCGATTGAGGCAACAGTGGACCGCCTGGGGACCGAGCACCACGAGCTTTCGGGGCGGGCCAAGGATATCAGCTCGGCTGCGGTCCTTCTGGCGATATGGGTGGCGATCCTTGTCTGGGCGTTGATCCTGATACCGCGATTCATCTGATGTTCGGGACGGACACAAAAAACCCCGCGCTGAGGCGGGGTTTTTCCAATCCGGCGGGGACTCAGTTGTACAGGTAGCCGGGGTTGCCGACACCTTTCTGGCCGAGCGCCTGCTCTTTGCCGAGCTTGCCCTGGGCCTCGGCCTTTTTTGCCAGCTTCTCGGCTTCGCCATAGTTGCCGGCAGCAGCGGCCTCCTCGGCCTTCTTGATCATCTTGCCGGTATCACGCCATTCGCCACCAACGGCGCCAGCGGCTTTTTGCGAGGCCTTGGCAGCCGCGATAGCGGCTTCTGCGCCGGCCTTGTCTGCTGCTAAAGCAGAACCGGCAATCGTCATACCGCCAACCAGCACGGCAAGGGCAATTTTCTTCATCAGCATGGGAATCCTCCAAATCTTTCTATTATTCGATCTTTACCGGCGTTCATTTGTACCACAGCCGGGGACCATTTGGCTCAGCGCCTTGGCCAGATAAAGCGCCCATACGGTAACATCTCGTCTCCGTTTGCGCACTCGCCGCGCGATTCTAGCCCGACGAACGGGTCATAGTCGCGTTAATACCAAGAATTACAAGGGTATTTTGATGTCAGCACTGATTTGCGGTTCCATGGCCTTCGATACCATCATGGTGTTCCAGGACCAGTTCAAGAACCATATTCTGCCTGAGCAGGTTCACATCCTGAACGTGTCCTTTCTGGTGCCCGAGATGCGCCGCAATTTCGGCGGTTGTGCCGGTAATATTGCGTTCAACCTGGGCATGCTGGAAGGCGACGGGGTGCCCATGGCCACGGTCGGTGCCGATTTCGCGCCCTATGCGGCGTGGATGGATGAATATGGCATTCGGCGTGATGCACTGCGTGAGATTCCTCATGCCTATACCGCACAGGCCTACATCACCACCGATCAGGACGACAACCAGATCACGGCCTTCCACCCTGGGGCCATGAATTTTGCTCACGAGATCCATATCGGCGAGGTCCACGGTGTGACCATCGGTATGGTCTCGCCGGACGGCCGTCAGGGCATGATCGATCATGCACAACAGTTTGCCGAGGCCGGCATTCCGTTCGTCTTCGACCCCGGTCAGGGCATGCCGATGTTTGATGGCGATGATCTCAATCGTTTTGCCTCCCAGGCCACCTGGCTGGCGTTCAACGACTACGAGGCCAAGCTGATGCAGGAGCGTACCGGGAAGTCACCCGAACAGCTGGCGCGCGAGGTCGAGGCCGTGATCGTAACCCGTGGCGGCGAGGGATCCATCATCTATGCTGGCGGTGGGGTCATCGAGATCCCGCTGGCGCCGGCTCAGCAGCTGGTCGATCCGACCGGTTGTGGTGATGCCTACCGCGGTGGTCTGCTTTACGGTCTGCAGAACGGACTGGACTGGGATGTGACCGGGCGTATTGCCTCCCTTATGGGATCGATCAAGATCGAGCACGCAGGTACCCAGAACCATGGCATGAGCCGGGCCGATTTCGATGCCCGGTTCAAAGAGACCTTCGGGTTTTCGATTTAGGGCGCGTTTAGGCGAAATAAAGGAGATCAGTTTTGTCGCAACCGAGCTGCACACCCACGCTGGATGGACTGATTCCCTATGAGGATGCGGTGCGGCAGCTGGTGGCTGCCGCGGTGCCGCTGGCAGACCGGCGCAGCGTCGATCTGCGCGAGGCGCTCGGGCAAGTGCTGGCGGAGGCGGTGGTGAGCACCATCGATGTGCCGGGCTGGGATTACAGTGCCATGGACGGTTATGCGGTACGTGCTGCCGACTGCGCCGCCGGAGACGTCGAGCTGCCTGTCTCGCAGCGGGTACCGGCGGGGGCATCGCCTGCGCCGCTGGAGGCCGGAACGGCCGCAAGGATCTTCACCGGTGCGCCGATCCCCCCGGGGGCGGACGCGGTGTTGATGCAGGAGGTCTGCGTGGCCGCTGACGGTGCTGTGCGTATCGATGCCGCGGTTCCGGTCGGCAGCAATATCCGGCGGCGCGGCGAGGATATCGGTGCGGGTGAGGAGGTGGTGGCCGCGGGCACGCGTCTGCTGCCGCAGCACCTGGGCCTGGCGGCGTCGGTCGGTGTGGCTAAACTGACGGTCTGCCGCAAGCCGCGCGTGGCCCTGTTCGCCAGTGGCGATGAACTGGTGATGCCCGGCGAGCCCCTGTCTCCGGGCAAGATCTACAATTCCAACCTGTTTACCGCGCGCGCCCTGCTGCAGGCGCTCGGATGTGAGGTGGTGGACCTCGGTATCGTGGAAGACACCCTAGAGGCGACCAAGGACGCCCTGAGACGCGGCGCACAGGAGGCCGATCTGGTATTCGCCTCGGGTGGTGTCTCGGTCGGTGAGGAGGATCACGTCAAGCCGGCCGTCGAGGCATTGGGTTCGCTGGACATGTGGAAGATTGCTATACGCCCCGGCAAACCGGTCGCCTTTGGCCACGTCGACGGGACTCCGTTCATCGGTTCCCCGGGCAATCCGGTGTCGCTTTTCGTCACTTTCGTGCTGTTCGTGCGCCCCTTCATACTGTGCATGCAGGGCCGCGACGAC
This sequence comes from uncultured Gammaproteobacteria bacterium, assembly GCA_964497145.1. Lineage (GTDB taxonomy): Bacteria > Pseudomonadota > Gammaproteobacteria > Chromatiales > Chromatiaceae > Thiosocius. The sequence goes on along the minus strand of CAZCDY010000042.1, from coordinate 18,433 downwards.
TGGCGTGGCGGGGCCATGCAGGCGAAGGCGGATTTCGATTGGCCGCGGCCCGACAAGCGACGCGAATTTCATCGTGCACGCCTTGAATTCGACGCGGCAGGCGTCGGACGTATCAGTGTCCATCCCAGCCGCTCATCGGGCGTGCTGAGTTCCGTGACCTGGGCCAATGGGCTGGCGGTCATCCCCGAAGGCCGGGTGCTCAAGCGTGGCGACGAGATTGCCTTTCTACCCTTTAACGAGCTTTTGGCATGATTCGGATTCTGTATTTTGCAAGTCTGCGCGAACGCCTGGGCATAGCGGAAGAGACCCTGGAGGAATTCCCGGGCACCGTGGCCGGCTTGCGTGCCCAGCTGGCGGCCAGGGGCGATGCCTGGGGCGATGTGTTCGCCGATGAGCAGCGCGTGCTGACGGCGGTCAATCAGGAGATGGCAGCGGCCGACCAGGCCCTGCGGGCGGGTGACGAGGTGGGTTTTTTCCCGCCGGTTACGGGCGGTTGAGTCGATGGCCGGGGTGAATGTATGGACGTAGAGATACGTATTCAGGCGACCGCGCTGGATGCGCTGGCCGAGACCGCCCCGGTGTATGCCGGCAATTCCGCTGTCGGTGGCGTCGTCAGCTTTATCGGCCTGATGCGGGACCTGAATCAGGGTGACGCGGTCGCCTGCATGACCCTGGAACACTATCCGGGTATGACCGAGAAGGCACTGGCCGACATCGTCGCGGAGGCGGGGGCACGCTGGCAACTGGAGGCGGTGCGCCTGGTCCACCGGGTGGGTGAGGTCCGGCCGCAGGACCCGATCGTCCTGGTCGCCGTCGCCAGTGCCCACCGCGGAGAGGCCTTCAGGGCCTGCGAGTTCATAATCGACTATCTGAAAACACGCGCGCCGTTCTGGAAGCGCGAGCAGACCGCCGACGGCCTGTCACGCTGGGTGGAGGTGCGTTCGAGCGACGACGAGGCGGCGGACGTCTGGGAAAAAGAATCCTGAATTGCAGGTTTTGCCCGGGGTGACGAAACCAAAACGCAGGGACGATCAATTCGTATGCCGATGCCGGGTGTTGGCCGGCCGGGAAGATAACGTGCCCGTAGCCCATTGGATGGTGGCTGCAGGGCCAGGTTGGCAGGGGCGGGCAATGGCCTGGATTACACGTAAAAGAATTTGTCGCTCATGTGGTGGCAGCGACTTGACCCGCTACCATCGCAGCCTCTGGATGCGCCTTTTCAAAGGCAGCCAGCTCCTGCGTTGCCGGCAATGCCGCTCAACTGTCCTGTGGCTGGGTGAAGCGCACAGCGACGAGCGATCCTCGACCGAAGAGATCTGATTTCGCAGTATTTGGTTGCGGCCACCGCACCGCCGCTGCCAGGCGCTCGCCCAGCCCGTCCAGCGACTCACCCGCCTCGCCAACGACTGCGATGCTGCCCCAGCTGGTCGGCAGAATCTGTCCGTTGAAGCGCGTCGAGCTTATCGTGAGGCTTGTGGCAGCCATCTCTCCTGGCATGAAGAAGACCGTGATCGGTCCCGCCTGCCCCGGCATCACAAGGTGTACACCGGTGCGGTCCCGACCAGCTTGGCACCGAAGCGCTCGAAGACCCGGTTCATGCGCCCGACAGAGACCGGCTGCGCCTCGCGCAGGTGGTGTGACTCGTCTTCGATGTGGTTGATCACGGATTGCGCCAGCGCGACATTGCTGCGGTCGAGCGAGGTGCTGAAAAGCGACGCCATGCTGACGCCGATGGTCATCAGCACCGCGGCGGCGGCGCTGTACCACCAGCGTCGCTGAACCGTGGAACGCTGATCGAAACGCGCCGCCAGCTGGATGCGTTCCGCCATGCCCTCCGGCGGAGAGATATCCTGCAGGGCCTGGCGCAACCGGATTTCCTGTGCGCGGACATCGCGGGCGAATGGCGCGCATGTCGGGCATTCCGCCTCGTGCGCAAGCAGCTCGACCTCTTTGCAGAACGGATCGGTGAGTAATTGACGACGGAAATCCAGGCAGTTCATTGGTTTGCCTCCAACTGCGGCTGATCCGAGAGTTGATCGCGCAGGGCCTTGCGGGCGCGAAAAAGGCGGGTCAGAACGGTATTCGTGTTCAGGTCCAGCATCTGGCCAATCTCTTTGCAGCTGAAGCCGCCCACCACCTGCAGCATCAGGGGGTCTCTGTAATCGGCATCGAGGCGCGTCAGTGCGCGGCGCATCACGAAGGCCTCGGCGCTGGTGTCGTAGCCGCGCACAGGCAGGTCCGGCAATTCGGCCGGGTCCCTCGCCTCGGGCCTCTGTCGTTCGTAGAGCCTTGCATGTTCGTTGCGCAAAATGGTGTAAAGCCAGGCGCGCGCGGCCTTCATGTCGCGCAGGTCGTTGCGTGAGCGCCAGCCGCGGAGGAAGGTTTCCTGCACCAGGTCTTCGGCTGTAGCCGGGTTGTGACACAGGCCCATGGCATAACGATAGAGCTCGGGCGAGAGCGCATTTACCAGGGTGTCGAAATCTGTGCGTAGTGTTGCCATCACCGAATAGACCGTCAGCAGGGACCGATTATTTCGCGAATCCAGGTCTTCCGGGAAAGGCGGCCGAAAAGAAAGCCCGCTGAAGCGGGCTCAATAGGTTACCTCGGAGGGTATTCTGCCTGCCCTGGGAAAGGGGCAGGCACGAGGTTCAGGGCTTGATGTAGGAAAATCCCTGCCCCTGCAGGATGGCCAGTTCGGCTACACCGCTGGGCACGATATCCGCTTCCTCCACCATGTACAGCTGATCTTCGCGTGATACTTTGCGGCCATTCAGGGTGTTCGCACAGACTTTGAAAGCAACGCCCTGCTGCTTGAGTCCATCAATATTCGCCTGCATCTGGGGAGTGGCATTGGCGGCCTTGAATCCTTTGACATTACCCAGCGCCTCTGGCAACAGGACCATGGAAACCCCGTTGCCATGCATGACCACGCGCAGGTCGAGATTCTCCGCACCCACCGCATTGATGTGGTTCTGGATATTGCGCAGGGCGCCGGCCTGCTGTTTCGGGTTGTCGCCATTAACGTGGTAGACAACCTTCTGTTTGGTGGTTTCCGGTGCTCCAGTCGCAGCACCGGTCCATGCCATCAGGCCAACCAAGCCTGCCAAAAACATACTCATCAATCTTTTCATCTCTCTACTCCTTCATTTCTGCTCTGCGGCAGTTTTTGGTGGTTGTACGGCTAGACCCGTATATAGGACCAGCCCTGCTTTTGTCGTTTCACGACATGACTTACGCCGGAGTCGATGACCTCGGCATCCGGTATCAGTTTCACCTCTATCCCCTGCTCGACCTTCAGGCGGTCGATGGTGTTCTGGCACGCGACAAAGGTGAGATTCGAATACTCCCTGGACAGACGATGGATGCGCTCCTTGTGCTGCGAAAGGCGATCGCGCAACAGGCCCAGGCCCTCGCTATGGCCCACTATCTCGACGCGCAAGGGCCGCCCGTCGGACTGATAGGCCGCCAGCATCCCCTCGACTTCGTCGAGCAGTTCAGCGGCTACGGTCATGTCGGGATCAGTCAGATGGAACACGATGCGGGTGTCGGCGTCGTCTGCGACAGCCGCGGTCTGGCCGCGGCCCTCCGGGTCGAGCACCACGAAGCGCTCACTTGCCATTCCCAGGCCGGGTGCATTGGCATGCAGGGCCCAACCGCTGACAAGTCCGAAGGCCAGCAACAAGAAACCCGCCGCGATAGCCTGCCACGAGGCCCTAGCCTTGGCCGCGCCCGGCCTTTCGGGTCGGGGCGGGTCGGCATAGGCAAGGCGCAGATGTGCCTTCAGTTGGCTGAGTTCACACGCCTGGCGCGCCAGTTCGGGGTCACTGCGCATCAATTCCAGCAGCTCTGCCTGCTGATCCGCACTCAATTCGCCATCGATGAAGGCGTTCAGTTCAAGGTCGTCTTCTGATCTCACTTCGGTCTCCTCAGCGGTATCACTTCGGCACGTCCTATGCCTTGCTGTTCAAGAATCTCACGCATGCGCTGGCGTGCACGCGACAGCCTGCTCATCACGGTGCCCACCGGGACGCTCAGGATGGCGGCGGTGTCGGCGTAACTGAATTCGGCTATGTCGACCAGGGTCAGTACCTGGCGCTGGTCATCCTTCAGGCTCTCGATCGCTCTGCGGGTGCGCGCGATCAGCTGCCCGCGGTCGGTGCTGTCTTCCGGGCCTCCGGAGGCCGGCAGGGTATCCGCCTCGAGGCCGGTCTCCGGCTGGACCCGCCGGAACTGGTCACGGTAGAGATTGGCCAGGATCTGGGTCAGCCAGACCTGCAGCCGATTCTCTTCACGCAGGCTGTCGAGTTTTGCCAGCGCACGTGCCTGGGTCTCTTGCACCAGATCGTCTGCCTGGTAGCTGTCATGACACCAGGACCAGGCGATCCGGTAGAGGCGTTCCCGCTCGGCGCATATCTGGTCGCGCAGCTTGCGCTGGCGGCCGAATTTACCGAACAGACTGCCGTTTTTATCGCTCATGTGGGGTTAGACGCACCAGGTACACAGGTATTCCTTCATTTTCGTGATTTTCAGGGTGGGTCGACGCCACACCGTGCGCCGACCAAAGGCACTTACAACAGATCGATCGACTCGATCGGTGGTTCACACCGGGTGCCGCGGCAACGGTATGCCAGGGTCCGACCTTTCCTGCCGGTTTTGTCGGCCAGTCCCTGCGGCAACTGTCCGGTCTCGAGCGGTACGGCAAACACTGTCCTGCCAGGCACATAGCTGGCGCAGGCCGCCTGTCGCCACGCGTCAAGCTCGGGCGGGGTGCCACGGATCACCAGTTGCTCTGGCGGCTCGAGATAGCGCTGCAGGCCTTCCAGCAGGCCGACGTGCGCATAGGGTGAGCGCTCGATCGCGGACCATGCGACCTGCAGTGCTCGATCCGCGGCCTGATGCAGGCCTGGTTTGGCGGTCAGCTGGGCAAGCGTTTGCAGCGTCTCGACGGCGACGGCGTTGCCGCTCGGCATGGCGTCGTCTCCCAGGGGTTTGGGCCGGTAGACCAGATTTTCGTGGTCATCCGAGGTAAAGAAAAAGCCGCCATTGCGCGCATCTTCGAAATGGTCGAGCAGCCGATCCGCGAGTTCGCAGGCGAAAAGGAGGTATTCGTCGGTCCAGCGTGCCTGCAGCAGTTCGAGTATCGCGTCGATCAGATAGGCGTAATCATCCAGGTAGGCGTTGAGCTGAGCCTTACCCTCCCGGCTGGTCGCCAGCAGACGCCCGTCGCACCAGTGGTGCCCGATCAGGTATTGCAGCGCACGCTCGGCCGAATCGATCCAGTCCGCGCGCCCGAGCAGGCGGCCGGCCATGGCCATGCCTTTGATCGTCAGCGCATTCCAGCTGGTCAGGATTTTCTCATCGCGGCCGGGGCGTACACGCGTTTCACGGTTTGCCAGCAGCTTGTTGCACGCGCTCAGCAGCAGGCGGCGAATCTCTCGGGTCTCCAGGCCGGTAGCCTCCCGCAGCTGCGCGGTTTCCTTGTAGCAGTGCAGGTGCCAACGGCCCTCGAAGTTGGCCGCACGGTCGAGGCCAAAGCGCGGCGCAAACACCTTGTATTCATGCGGGTCCAGCAGGGCCACGACCTCGGCCGGGGTCCAGACGTAGAAGCGGCCCTCCTCACCCTCGCTATCCGCGTCCAGGCTGGCGTAGTAGCCGCCCAGCGGCGACTGCATTTCGCGCATCAGCCACTCGGCCGTGCGTTCACAGACGTGTTTGAACAGCGGGCGATGGGCGCTTGTCGCCCAGGCCTCGGCATAAAGTGTCAGCAGCTGGCCGTTGTCGTACAGCATTTTTTCGAAATGCGGGATCATCCATTGCTCGTCCACCGAATAGCGGCAGAAGCCACCGCCGAGCTGGTCGTTGATCCCGCCCTTGGCCATCTCTTCCAGGGTGTGCAGGGCCATGTGGCGGGCGGTTTCGTCGTTACGCCGGTGACCCTCGCGCAGCAGAAAGCGCAGGGTGCCCGGGTGCGGGAATTTCGGGGCCCCGCCGAAGCCCCCGTACTTGGCATCGAACTGAGCGGCCAACTGACGGCTCGCGTCGGTCAAGGGTTTGCCGTCCGGTTCCCCGCCGGCGGTGTGAGCTTCCAGTTGCAGCAGGGCACTGTGCAACGAGGCGTTCTGCGCCTTTATCGCCTCGCCCTGCTCGCGGTACGCGCTTTCGATCTGGCTCAGGAGTTCTCGGAAGGCGGGCAGGCCATGGCGCGGCTGTGGTGGAAAATAGGTGCCGGCGAAAAAAGGGCTGCGATCTTCGGGGGTGAGAAAGACGGTCAGAGGCCAGCCACCCGGGCGGCGTGCAAGCAGTTGATGCGCGGTCTGGTAGATCCGGTCGAGATCGGGGCGCTCCTCGCGATCGACCTTGATGTTGATGAACAGCCTGTTCATCACCTCGGCGGTGGCCGGGTCTTCGAACGATTCATGCGCCATCACATGGCACCAGTGACAGGCAGAGTAGCCGATCGACAGCAGGATAGGCTTGGCCTCGCTGCGCGCCAGCTGCAGGGCCTCTTCACACCAGGGCCACCAGTCGACAGGGTTGCCGGCGTGCTGCTGGAGGTAAGGGCTGGTGGCGTCCTGCAGACGTCTGGCGGTCATTTTCGATTCCAGGGGTGACGGATTCGGATGACCTTAAACCGTTGCAGGGAAAGAACAAATAGCCATTGTAAGGGGTATTTCGCCGTGCTCCGAGGGAGGAAGGGCTGCGGCGTTCTGACCTGTATTGAAGCATACAGGACTGCCGTCCGGTCCTGTTAGCGGCGCCGCATAAAAGCGGACCCTCGGGCATGGGATCAATACCTCACCCATGCAGTAAGGGCACGCCGGCATGCGTCACTAGGTCCGCGCGCTCGCATCTGCGGGCGCCTCACAAGTAAAAAGCCACTGAAGGAGTGAGGATCATGAACGTATCTGAGCATGCGGCCTCGGGGCAGGGTGACCGCAATCGGCTTGGTGCCGATTTTTCTGAGTTCGTCGCCGCAACGGTGGCATCTCAGCCCCGTTTCTCCGGGTTGCCCTGGCTGGGTGACCTGGTGCAGCGGGAGTGGATCGTCGCGCCGGAGTGCAAGGCCCTTGTTGTTTGAGCGTCCAATGGCAAGCTGTTTGCCGCCAGTTGGCAGAAATGCTGCGAGAATGGGGCTGGTGCGCATCTGCCCGCGCGTGGAGCGGGTGGCAGGGAATCAACCAAGGTAGAGCGGGGTAGAGATATGAAAACCCGGGTACTGATGACGATGGGGCTGGCCCTGGCGCTTGTCTTTGCGCCGGTGCACAGTGCGCCGGAAAAGCAGGCGGCAGGCGACCCTGGGCGTTATGAGGGGGTGGTGGGATCCGAAAATGCTGTCTGGGTGGTCGATACCCGAACGGGCAGGGTGCGCAAATGTACCCAGGAGTTCTCCGACCAGACACCAAGCTGCTCGGCATTCTCCCAATAAAGCGACGCGTCCTCGATATGCTTGGGCGGGCTGCAGCCCGCCGTCAGCGTCGGCCGCTGATCGAACCCAGGATCCCACGAATGATCTGGCGGCCCAGGGACGAGCCAATGGTGCGAGCGATCGACTTGGCCAGTGTCTCGCCAACACTCTGACGGCTGCGGCCGCCGCCACGCGAGGCTGTGCTTTTTTTCTCTTCCTCCTTGCGGCGTTTCAGTTCCGCCTTGATGTGGGCCTCTTCCTCTGCGGCGAGCTTGCGCTGCTCGGCGAGTTCCGCCTCGCGTTTCTGCAGCATCTCGTAGGCAGATTCTCGGTCGATCGTCTGCTCGTAGGTACTCTTCAGGGGCGAGCGACTGATCAGCTGTGCGCGCTTTTCTGCATCAACGGGGCCGAATTTCGAGCGTGGCGGTGACATCAATGTCCGCTCGACCACTGAGGGAACACCCTTGGCATTCAGCGTCGAGATCAGGGCCTCGCCCACGCCCAGCTGGCCGATCACCTCCTCGGTATCGAACGCCGGGTTTTCGCGGAAGGTCTCCGCCGCGGCTTTCAGTGCCTTGCGATCACGTGGCGTGAAGGCACGCAACGCATGCTGGATGCGGTTGCCCAGCTGGCCGATGACCTCGTTGGGTACGTCGTTTGGATACTGAGTGATGAAGAACACCCCGACACCCTTGGAGCGGATCAGGCGCACCACCTGGGTGATTTTTTCCAGCAGGGCTTTGGGCGCGCTGCTGAACAGCAGATGGGCCTCGTCGAAGAAGAACACCAGGCGCGGGAGATCTGCATCGCCGCGCTCAGGCAGCTGCTCCATCAGCTCAGACAGCAGCCACAGCAGGAAGGTCGCGTAGATCCGAGGCGAATGGTAGAGGGTGGTCGCATCGAGGATGCTGATTACGCCTCGGCCGGAGAAATCGCTCTGCATCAGGTGTTCGACACGGATGGCGGGTTCACCGAAAAATATCTCGCCGCCGGCCTCCTCGAGTACCAGCAGGCGACGCAGGATGGCGGTGACGCTGGCCCTCGAAACACGCCCGTAGCTGCGCCCGAGTTCGGCGGCGTTGTCGGCCACCCAGTTGAGCATCGAGCGCAGGTCTTTCAGGTCAAGCAGCAGCAGTCCCTGGTCGTCGGCGACACTGAAGGCCACCTGCATGACTCCTTCCTGGGTCTCGTTGAGTTCCAACAGATTGCCCAGCAGCGTGGGACCCATCTCGGATACGGTCGTGCGTACAGGGTGCCCTTTCTCCCCGTAAACGTCCCAGAACACAGTTGGACTGGCCTCGAAATCATGGTCCTCGATGCCGATGTGCTGCAGGCGTTCGTCAATCTTCGGATGCGGTTTGCCGGCTCCGGCCAGCCCCGAGAGATCACCTTTGACGTCGGCGGTAAAAACCGGGACACCGAGACGTGAAAACGACTCGGCCAGCACCTGCAGGGTCACTGTCTTGCCGGTGCCGGTAGCGCCGGTGATCAAGCCATGCCGGTTTGCCATGCCGGCGTTCAGCAGCACCTGGCCGGGACCCAGGTCCGCCAGGTCGAAGGAGACGATCTCGACCTTGCGCAGCTCGAAGTCCACATCGTCCGTCAGCAGCC
>CAZCDY010000042.1:0-9407 GCA_964497145.1 uncultured Gammaproteobacteria bacterium | reverse complement strand
CACCTGGCTTGCGCCGGTCCCGCCCAGCAGAATGTCGTTGTCGGCCATCTCTACCTCCGCAATTTAGCCGCACTTTAACCTGAAAGCCCGGCCTCCGGAACGGCGTCGCTGAACGCCGGGGTCCCTGTCTGGCCGTATCTCCCCGGGGGATGCGCTAAACTCGCCGGGCAATGCGTGGGTTGCCCCTGTGGGCCCGCGGAACAGAGAGTCGGGAGCGATTAAAGATGCGCTGGAAGGGCAGAAGACAGAGCAGCAATATCGAGGACCGTCGCAGTTCGTCGGCCGGTGGATTCAGCGGAGGTGGCGGCGGAGGCCTGCTTCGCCTGTTGCCGGTGGTGCTGCGCTTTCTCGGTGTCAAAGGCACCATCGTGGCGGTGCTGGCGTTGGTTGCGTTCACCTATTTGGGTGGCGGTGACCTGGGTGGGTTGCTCGGGGGACTGACCGGCACCGGGGTGCAGACCACCCAGAATGCAGCCCCACAGGGCAAGGTCGAGCAGACGGCACAGGAGCAGGAGTTGGTCGAGTTCGTGTCGGTTGTCCTGGCAGACACCGAGGAGACCTGGCACGGCCTGTTCGAGGAGCAGGGCAAGACATACAAAGAACCTCGTCTAGTCCTGTACCGCGGTGCCGTCAACTCGGCCTGCGGACTGGGGCAGGCGGCCATGGGCCCCTTCTATTGCCCGGGCGACCAGAAGGTCTACCTGGATCTCGGTTTTTTCGACGATCTCGCGAGCCGCCACGATGCCCCGGGCGATTTTGCCCAGGCCTATGTGATCGCCCACGAGATCGGGCACCATGTGCAGACCCTGCTCGGGATCTCTGCCGAGGTGCAGAAGGCCAAGCAGGGTCTCAGCGAGGAAGGCAAGAACCAGCTGTCTGTGAAGCAGGAGCTGCAGGCCGATTGTTTTGCCGGCATCTGGGGGAACAATGCAAGCCGCAGTCGGCAGCTGCTGGAGCGGGGAGATATCGAAGAGGGCCTCAACGCGGCCAGCGCGATCGGCGACGATCGTCTGCAGAAACAGTCGCGTGGCTATGTAACGCCGGAGTCCTTTACCCACGGCAGCTCGGCGGAGCGTGTGCGCTGGTTCAAGACCGGCCTCGAGAAGGGCACGATGTCTGCGTGCAATACCTTCGTGTCGAGCGGCGGCTGATATTTTTCGTGGGTCTTTCTGCTACCCTTGCGGCCCGCTTGTGAGGGTAAGTCATGACCGAACTGCTGCGACTGGGTAAGAATCACGAACGGCGTCTGCGCGCCGGGCATCTGTGGATCTATTCCAACGAGGTCGATGCCGAGGCGACACCGCTGAAGAGTTTTCAGCCCGGCCAGGTGGTCGATATCGAGAATGCCCAGGGCAAGTGGCTGGGCCTGGGCTATGTCAATCCGAACTCGCTGATCTGTGCGCGCCTGGTAACGCGCAGCCGCGGTATCGCCCTGGATGGCTCTCTCCTGGTTCATCGCATAAAGGTTGCGCTTGCACTGCGTGAGCGTCTATACGCCAAGCCTTATTACCGACTGTTGTTTGGTGAGGCGGACGGTACCCCGGGCGTGGTGGTCGACCGTTACGGTGATTACCTCGTTGTGCAGATCACCACGGCCGGCATGGAGTTGCTGAAAGAAGCCCTGGTGGAGGCCCTGATCAAGGTCTTGAAGCCTGCCGGCATCATGATGCGCAATGACGGTGGTGTCCGTGAGCTTGAGGGGTTGACGCGCTATGTCGAGCTGGCCTACGGCGAGGTTCCGGAAAGGGTCCTGGTCGAAGAGGGCGGCTGCCGTTTCGAGGTCTCGCTCAGTGAGGGGCAGAAGACGGGTTGGTTCTACGACCAGACGGCCAATCGTGACCAGTTCATGCGCTACATCGAAGGCAAGCGTGTACTCGACGTGTGCAGCTATGTGGGTGCCTGGTCGGTCCGTGCGGCCAAGGCGGGAGCTACCTCAGTGACTGCAGTGGATGTCTCGGCGCAGGCGCTGCAGCAGCTGGAGCACAATGCATCTATGAACCAGGTTGGTGACAAGGTGAAAGCGGTGCGCGGCGATGCGTTTCAGCTGTTGCGCGATCTGCGTGCGGAGCGTGAGCACTTCGATATCGTGGTGCTGGATCCGCCGGCATTCATCAAACGGAAGAAGGATCTCAAGGAAGGGACGCTTGCCTATCGACGCCTGAACGAGGCCGCGCTTGGACTGCTCGAGCGGGATGGTATCCTAGTGACGGCGTCCTGTTCTTTTCACATGCAGGGGGATCAACTTTTGCGGACCGTGCAGCAATCGGCCCGGCATGGCGATCGTAGTCTTCAGTTGTTGCAACAAGGCCAACAGAGTCCCGATCATCCCATCCACCCCGCGATTCCCGAAACAGCCTATCTCAAGGCCTTCTACCTGCGTGTGCTGCCCACGCTGTGAGGTGGTTCTCAGGATGACATACGACGGCCGGCAAGCAGCCTGATCTCGCTGCGCATGCGATCGCGCTCACCCTCAGTCAGGGTCATCCAGATCTCGGCGACCTCACGTGCCTCGTCTGTCAGCGGCGTGGCCTTCTCGTCACCGAACATGAGCCATGCCGGGTTGACGTCAAGCACAGATGCGATCTCATCGATCTTGCGCGGACGCAGGCTTTTTCCATTCTCGATTTTCTGAATGACTGCCTGATTCGTGCCGGCTTGTACCGCCAGTTGTTCCTGGGTCCAGCCCATCTGCCGGCGCCGATAGCGCAGACGCTCTCCGAGCGTACGCAGATGATGCGGGATTACCTTCGTTCCATTCATGCCTACGAGCCTCATAGCCAACTCTCGCCAAATAATTGCAGAAGTGTGTTGTGGAAAAGCTAACGGCGCTTTGCGGCGAAACTTGAGCAACGACAGCAAGTCAGGAATTTAGGGCAGATTGGTTGCGTTGGGGGCTTCAGGCACGACAGGCAACGGTTCATTCGGCATAGAGACTGCAGGTGCTTATGCGTCTGTCTATCTCGTCCATGATTTCTTGATATTCCGGACTGCCAACATAGCGGAATCGCTGTTTAAACACGCCGGCGCGCATGTGTTCAGGCAGGTCGCGTGCGGGTGGCATGATGTCGGTTTCATCAACACCTGCGGCGAGGCGCTGCTGGACAAGGCGGGCATCCGCTGCCGAGCGGGTGGCTAGCTCGCCGAAACGGGTGCCGGCGCGATCTGCTGCAATGTCGGTAAAGCTGAATCCGGAACCGTGATCCGTGTCGGAGATCTCTTTAAACAGGCCGACGGCGTCGGACAGCGCACTGTCGCCGCGCGCCGCCAGTGCGGCCGAGGTGAGAAAGTGCTGACCGAAATCCTTGCGGCGTTCAATTTTTAGCTTGAACGCGCCTGGCCGGCGCGGTGCGTCAGGCACCAACTTGCTGATGTCCTGGCCTCCGGCCCAGGTCCCGAGCACGGTCAGCAGCGCAGTATTTTCTTCGATCGGATCCGCGGTGCGGGAACGTTCGAGGGCGGTTGCAAACATCGGTTGCAGCAGTGCAGGCAGTGAGCCTCGGGTGCCGATGCCGCGCGACTGCAGATCGACAAGAAGGTCATGATAGGTCCGCAAGGCTTCAAGGTCGCTGCCTTTCAGCAGGGTGTTGCGGGCCTGGTCAATCAGCTCCGGATGCCACCGATAGGTCAGGCGTAAGTGGTCCGGGCGCAGCTGCAATTGTTTGATCGGGCCAGAGGTCCGATCGAGCTGCGCTCTGCTGTACGCGTGATCCAGCAGTCGCTCCGCCGCCAATGTGGCTAAAGCCCCCGGCACAGGCAGGTTTCCCAGCCTGAGTTCGGTGATCTTGGGGCGATTGTCGCTGGTCTCGATTCTAGCGTCGATATTGAGCACGTTACGCCAAGGCAGGCGTGGAATGTGTAAAGAGGCCTGCACCTGCAGGCTATCGGTCGCCAGCGTCAGCCTGGCGCTGCCGCGGATCAGTTGTTGTAACAGGTAGTTGGCGGCGAGATTCAGATCCTGCGGCTTGATCTCGATAACGCGCTGCGTTCCGGGAGGCATGTTGCGTGGATCGTTTTGTCGCAGCACATTCCGGGCACGCGCGATGTCATGATGTGAAAGGCGCGCCTGGCTCACCACCAGGGCATGGTCTGAGAGTGCGAACCAGGACGCGCCCAAAACTGTCAGGACGCTGACCAGCATCAGCAGGAAAGACAGCTTGAGTAGCGCGCGCATGTGGGGCTCCAGACGTAGTTAGCAAGCCTACTTTCACGACTGCAGGCTGTCCACGCCAGAATGTAAAATTGGGGCGTCCGTACGCCGATAGCTGATAAACTCGCGCGCCATGATCTTCCCCGAATTCGACCCAGTCGCATTGCAGATCGGCCCATTGGCGATCCGCTGGTATGGCCTGATGTACCTGGCGGGCTTTGCGGCCGCCTGGTGGCTGGGCCGCGTGCGGGCGCGCCAGCCCGGTGCCGTGATATCGCCTCAGCAGATGGACGATCTGCTTTTTTATGGCGCGCTGGGCGTGATCCTGGGCGGCCGCCTTGGTTACACGGTTTTCTACGACTTTGACGGCTGGCTGGCTGATCCGCTGCAGATCCTCAGGGTGTGGGAAGGCGGCATGTCTTTCCACGGTGGGTTCCTCGGGGTTCTCGCCGCCATGTGGTGGTACGGTCGGCGCCTTGGCAAGGGTTTTTTTGCGTTGACCGACTTCATCGCCCCGTTGGTACCGCTGGGGCTGCTGTCCGGCCGCATAGGCAACTTCGTCAATGCAGAGCTCTGGGGTGCGCCCGGCAATGTGCCCTGGGCGATGCAGCTGTCCTGTATAAATCATCCCTCGCTGTGCTGGGACAAGTTGCTGCTGCCGCCCTCCAGCGTGTTGACACCGCCGCTGCATCCAACTCAGCTCTACGAGGCGGCGCTCGAAGGTCTGGTGCTGTTCCTCCTGCTCTGGTTCTTCAGTGCCAGGCCACGTCCGACCATGGCGGTCTCGGGCCTCTTTCTGCTGGGCTACGGCCTGTTCCGCTTCCTGGTCGAATTCTTGCGGATGCCGGATGCGCACCTGGGATATATGGCGTTCGGATGGGTTACCATGGGGCAACTGCTGTCGGCGCCAATGATGCTCTCTGGCGTCATAATTCTGTTCCTCGCATACCGTAAGCAAACCAAGGCATGAAACAATATCTGGACCTGCTTCATCGCGTTCGCCATTCCGGTGATATCAAGGGTGACCGCACGGGTACCGGGACCCGGTCGCTGTTTGGTCACCAGATGCGTTTCAACCTGGGGGAGGGGTTCCCTTTGGTGACGACCAAGAAGGTCCACCTCAAGTCAGTGATTCATGAGCTTTTGTGGTTCCTTGCCGGAGACACCAATACCCGTTACCTGAAGGACAACGGCGTGCGGATCTGGGATGAATGGGCGGACGAACAGGGTGATCTGGGGCCTGTGTACGGCTATCAATGGCGATCCTGGCCGGCTCCGGATGGTCGCCATATTGATCAGGTCAACCAGGTAACGGCGCAGATCCGGAGCAATCCCGATTCGCGGCGGATCATCGTCTCGGCCTGGAACCCTGCCGACCTGCCGGATGAAACGATCACACCCCAGGCCAACGTGGCAGCGGGACGGATGGCGCTGGCGCCGTGCCATGCCTTCTTCCAGTTCTACGTCTGTAACGGACGCCTGTCCTGCCAGTTGTATCAGCGCAGTGCGGACATCTTTCTCGGTGTACCCTTCAATATTGCTAGTTACGCGCTGCTGACCATGATGGTCGCGCAAGTCTGCGATCTGGAGCCGGGTGATTTTATCCACACCCTCGGAGATGCGCATCTCTACAGCAATCACGTCGAGCAGGCAGACGAGCAGCTCATGCGACAGCCTTACGATCTGCCGACGATTGAACTGAATCCAGGCGTCAAGGATCTGTTTGCGTTCCGCTACGAGGATTTCACCCTCAGCGGTTACGAACATCATCCTCACATCAAGGCTCCTATCGCGGTCTGATCGATGGATCTTCCCCGGCCCCGGGGCAGAAGGGAGTTGGCTGATTCGGGCCGCTATTGTGCATCGCAGCAATTTGTTTTGACCCAGGTCAAGCTGTGCCCTGATCCTGTTTCACGAGCGCCTGCATATCAAGTATATTAGCAACTACTGAATCGTAGAGTTTGAGGTGGTTGTCATGAGTGGTGAATTGAAAATTGATGGCCGGGAACTGCTTGCCATGTCGGAAGAGGCTCCGGATCAGGTCGAGGCCATCCTGGAGATGATGATCGAAGCTGAAGAAGAACTTTTTGCCGAAGAGGAAGAAGAGTAGACGGCCGGTCTCATGTGGCAAGGGCCGGCGACTGATAGAATCGCCCGATGAAGCCCTTGCCCAATCTTTCGATCATCGCTGCGCTGTCCGAGAATCGTGTGATCGGGCGTGACAACCAACTCCCATGGCGCATGCCGGCGGACTTGGCGCATTTCAAACGCCTCACCATGGGCAAGCCCATCATAATGGGAAGGCGCACCTGGGAGTCGCTGCCAGGCCTGCTGCCGTATCGCACCCATGTCGTTGTTACGCGCGATAGCGACTATGTCGCCGAGGGCGGTTTCGTGGCACATTCCATCGAGCAGGCCCTCGACTTTGCCGGTGACGCAGAGGAAATGATGGTGGTCGGCGGGGCCAATCTTTATGCACAGACCTTACCTCTGGCCTCACGCATGTACCTGACGATCGTGCATGACCACTTCGATGGAGACACGGCCTTCCCCGATTACGAGGAGACCGATTGGCGAGAGGTCTCGCGCGAGCGACACGGTGCCGACGAACGTAATCCGCATGCTTACAGTTTCGTGGCCCTCGAGCGCCGCTAGCTGGAAACGACCGGCGGCAAGGTCACTAGTATCATTTCCCCTGGCTCGCTTTCAACGCACGGTTTTCCGCTTTGACTTTTTTGTAGGCCTTGGCGAGTACGCGAAATTTCTCACGATCAGCTGCAGTGCCGCCAGTAATACCACTGAGTGCGTCACTCATCCCCGTCTCGGCGGCCACCATCCATTTTTCCACTTCTGCCTCTGGCAGTGCATATTCGCGCGCCGCTGCCGCCGCGGAGGCTCTGCCACTCATGATCTCTTTGACCAGGGCAATTTTCCGCTCCGAAGTCCAATAGCTTCGGTCCAGGCCCGGTTCGGTGTCTTCGAGTTCGTCTGATTCATTTTTCTTTCGTCCGCCCGAGAAACGGCCGAGCCAGGCCGCCACCGGGCTATTTCTGCCATAGATGATGATGAGCAGTGCAGGCAAGAGCAGTAGATCGAAAAGCAACGCAGTTACCAGCCCGACTGTAGTCAGGAGCCCGAAATTGCGCGTGGGAACAAAATCCGACCAGACAAGGATGAGGAACTGGGCGCTTAGGATGATCGTTGTTACGACGACGGCTCGGCCAGCTTCATGGTAAGTACGAACGAGAGCGGTAACCGGCGCCACCCCTGAGTCAAAACGGTGCCGAAATCCATGGTAGACGTGGATGGTATCATCCACGGCAATTCCAATCGCAACGCTAGCAATCATTGCTGTGGCCATGTCAAGCCAAATCCCAAAGACTCCCATGATTACGAAAATGATGAGGATTGGTGAGAGGTTGGGAATCATGCAGAGAGCCGCACTCCACGGTGAGCGCCAGAGGAAAAGCATGAAAAAAAATATCAGCAGTAGGGCTCCCCATAAGCTGTAGACTTGGCCGGCCACCAGAAGATCTTCCATGTCTGCAAATAGTCTTCCGGCACCGGCAATGTTCCACTCCAGTCCGTCTACGGAATTTGCATCAAGATACTCGCGAACTTGATCCATCACTTTGGCAATTTCATTCGCACTATGACTGTTTAAGTTCAGGGCTACATGCGAGTGTTGAAAGTCTCGGTCTACGAAATCATAGAGATCTACTCCATCGTACACGAGCAGATATTGGCTAATAAGCTGGGTGTCAGTTGGGACGCTTCTATACTCGTCATTTTCCGCATTAAAGGCCCAATGCATCTCTTCTATGAAATCAACGATAGAAAACGTTCTATCAACTTGTGGCAGGGTGCTTACCCAGCGTTGGAAGTTGCGGATGGCTGAAAGCTTCTCGTAATCTAGCAAGCCGTCTCGACTGGCAGCATTGAAAGTTATTTCGAGTGGCATAGTGCCTACGAAATTTTCATCGACATAGCGAGTATCGCTTCTAACTTTGTGGTCAGGTGAAAAGTATTGTTGAAAGTTTGTTTCGACACGCACTTGCCACAGTTGCGGTATTCCGATAATCAGGATGCCCAGTGTTGTCAATACTACGAGAGCTGGCTGTCTGATCCCTATGTGGGATAGTGCCTTAACAAAAAAATCCAGAGTGCTCAGGCCGCCTCGGACGCGAGGCCATGGTTTCCGGTCCCAGCGCATGAAAACATTCGGAAGAATCTTATAAACAACGAGGTATATGAATCCGACTCCGCAGGCGGAAATAAGGCCGAAAGACTTTATAGGTACGATGGGGCTGGTTCCGAGTGAAGCTAAGCCAGCTGCAGTTGTTAATGCTGCATAAAGTGCAGGACGCCTTACTTCCCTTAAAGCTCTCTCGACCCTCTCTTTCTCCTTATAGCCTCGAAGAGAGGCTTGGTATAGCGCATTGAATAGATGCACGAGCGCTGCGACAGTGAGAGCTGAAAGCATGGGCGAAATTATGCTTGATACAAGCGTAAACGGTTGGTCCAGCAAAACGTAAATAGCAACGGTGGAATCCACAACCACGCTAATTGCGACTCCGGCAAGTATGACAGCGAGCCACCTTCTGAACAGCCACCAGACCAACAGTAGCCCTGTAGCAACAGTCGCAGGTATGAAGATTGAGTTGTCGCTCAACATTGATCGCAGTTCCGCAACATCAACGGGCAACCACCCGGCAACTGCGACGAGATAACCTTCAAGCTGGGCATCATTGACAGCCGAGAGCAAGTCTTCCTCTAGTTGCAATCGTTCGATGCTATTCCCACTTTCTCCAGGTATAACTATCATGGCTAGGGCTGAGCCATCTTGCGAGACCAGTACGTCTTTGCTGAAGCGATCGTTCGCTACTCTTTCAAGCCGTTCTGTCGGGCGAGTTTTCGCGAGTTCATTGGTGTCAATGAGTCGCTCCACAGTGAAGCTGTCCTTACTGCCTGCAATGTGATCCTGTGTAGTAATCGAGACCACGTCGTCGATCATGGGCATTTTCCCGATTTTGTTGCCCAATTGATCGTATGTTTTTAGGAAACCATCCGAGAAAAGTGCGACACCTTTAAACACCAGAACGAACACTTGGTCGCTAGGGAATCGTGACTTGAGTTCCTTGTCCAAAATGACAGCAGGCTCATCGTCAGGAAAATAAACCGTTGGCGAATTGTCGATATTCAGCTTCAGAAGCAGTGTCGACGGTAGTACGGTGAACAGAATCAGAAAAAGGATGCTCAG
>CAZCDY010000041.1:24707-26588 GCA_964497145.1 uncultured Gammaproteobacteria bacterium | reverse complement strand
TGCCATTGAGGTTAACCCCCCGTCATCCCGCCGAACTGCGTCTCTTCCTGATCGAATATCAAAGTGCTGCAACGACCCGATGAATCCACAGGGATCATGACGCATGGGCCTGTGTAAAGAGCAGAGTCGAAATTTACGCAAAACGTTTGCACACAAGGATTCCGAATAACTACCCGTGAGCCCAGCCACGATTTCCACGGTTCCGCCCAAGTCACTCAGTGATGAACAATCTGGCGGCCAAGCTGTTGAATTCACGCATTCCGAAAGTCTCCTTCAGGATTGTCTTTTCTGTTGCAAGTACCAGAGCAGCAAAAACCGTATCCAAGTTTTTCTATAATTATCAATTAATTAGCAGTGTCGGAATCCAAACTTTCTGCTTCGATGTAAAAGAAGCTGACGAAAACCTTGATTGCGCAGAACCGATCGGACCGCTTCTAGCCGCCCTCTGGCATTGCGTTTCGCATCCGACACGTCGGCCTCCAGGACGCGACAGAGCAGAGGATCTCTACCGGTCGAGTTGAGGCTATGAATCAGAAGCAGCACGGATATGCGAAACTACTTTCATTCATCTAGGATCAACCGAATACCGGCACGTGACTGCGGTCTGAGGGCTACCTGCGATGTATATACGATTGAAGGTTTTACCGCTGACAACTGCTGGATTTTTTCCGGACGAAATTTCCGTTGTCTTTGATCAGTCTGGCGGCACGATCGGCCGGTCGACAGACAGTGACTGGATGCTACCGGGCACGGATGCTTGGTTATCAAGCCTGCACGCCGAGATTTTCTATGCCGAAGGCAGCTTCCACATCCGCGACAAAAGCGCCAACGGCATCTATCTGAACAGCAGCGACACCCCCATCGGCCGCGATCAGACCGCCGTGTTGCACCAGGGTGACCGCATCAACATCGGGGGCTGTTTGCTGGAGGTGGAAATATCCGGCACACCATTGACCGACAGCCGGCCAAACACAACGACCGAAGAGGTTTTCGAGGTAGAGCAGACGTCCGATCTGGCGCCCTCACCTTTCGAACTCGACGAGGGAACACTGCCGTCGCCCGAGAGCATGGACGCCTGGTCGCCGGAGGACTCATGGCAGATGCCGGAATTGCCGCCTGCTGAACCGCTGCAGCACGGAACAGCCGAAGCGCTGCGAACCGGCAAAGGTCGTGTACCGGCAGATCATAGGCCGCTTAACGACCCGCTTTCGAACGACAACGTGCAAGTCGATTTGTTTCCGGAACGCCCGTCTCCACCTGACGCCACACCGCCTCGGCCGAAACGCATCGATACCGTCGATTTTGCAGTGTTCGGGCCGCAGACCCTCGTCCCGGGGCATCGGCAGATCATCGATGTCTGGGCGTATGGCGCCGGTGACTTTGAAAACGTGAAGGCACAGGCCGCGCAGGTAAACCGGGACCAGGTTATCGGCCGCAAGGCCGGTCTACCCGTGTGGCACGAAGCCGTCATCACCCTCAAGCTGTCGATGCCGGGGGTTGAAATCGCGGACCCCAGCGACATGATCTG
The DNA here is from genome assembly GCA_964497145.1 of uncultured Gammaproteobacteria bacterium. Taxonomy (GTDB): domain Bacteria; phylum Pseudomonadota; class Gammaproteobacteria; order Chromatiales; family Chromatiaceae; genus Thiosocius. The sequence goes on along the minus strand of CAZCDY010000041.1, from coordinate 25,060 downwards.
CTGGCGGGGCCGGCCGGCCAATGCCTCTTTTGCGGTGGCGATACCCGCTGATATTGCGACATCAGAACTCATCGGAACCGTGCATTTGAGCATTGACGGGGTACCGTTTGGCAAGATCACCTTCGTGGCCCAACTGCAGGGCGCGGAGGGCGTTCTACGCGACGAGTACGATCGCAAGTTCGCGCGCATCCACAAGGCCTTCGCGTCATACGCCAGCACGGAGCGGGCAGAGGTTCTCGCCAGGCTTCAAGGCATGCGGGCCGTCTGCCCCGACCTTGACGTCTTTCTGGACGTGCTTTCCCTGCGTGCCGGTGATGACTGGGAGACGCGATTGCGCGAAGAGGTACCTACTC
>CAZCDY010000041.1:21212-24632 GCA_964497145.1 uncultured Gammaproteobacteria bacterium | reverse complement strand
ATCTGCGCCTTCGGCAACATTCGGGGGAAGTCCAATCATAGGCCCGGGATGCCTGTAGCATCGGGCGAAGTCCGCAGTCGTTTTTAAACTGTCCGTGGAAACGGGGTAGAACCCTATCCTCGTCTTGTTATCCGCCGGGGCAAGCCCCCTTTCGTGCTTACAGGCTCAGCCTTGCGTGCCTGCAGTCCCGTAGCCACACATTGCCACCACGACCGCATGTTCCCGGCGATCGTCGACCAGGGCAATCGCCTGACCGTCCTGCTCAACCCCATCGACCATTACGCTGACCACGCCGCAATTTCCACCCTCGCCCACCTGGGTTTGCGCGATGGCGATGTGATAGACCGTCTCCCGGTAACGATAGTGTATTTTCAACCCGTCCCAATGCGCCGGCAAACAGGGAGCAATATGCAGCCTGTCCGTCTCCAGCTTCAGGCCAAGCAGAGACTCGAGGATCAGCCGGTACATCCAGCCGGCCGAGCCCGTGTACCAGGTCCAGCCGCCGCGCCCTGTATGAGGCGCGACCGCGTAGACATCGGCTGCCATCACATAGGGTTCCACCTTGTAGGTGGCGCTTGCTTCTTGTGATTTGGAATGGTTGGCCGGGTTGATCATGGTTGTCAGTTTCCAGGCCCGCCTGTTGTCACCCAGGGCCGCGAACGCCATGGCCGCCCAGATGGCGCCATGGGTGTACTGGCCGCCATTCTCGCGCACGCCCGGCACGTAGCCCTTGATGTAGCCGGGGTCCATGTCCGATTGGTTGAAAGGGGGATCGAGCAACTGGATGAGGGCATGATCACGGCGCACCAGGTGTTCATCCACCGCATCCATCGCCATGCACACGCGACTGTAATCGCCAGCCCCGGACAATACGGCCCAGCTTTGTGAAATCGAATCGATCCGGCATTCGCTGTTGCCCGCGGCACCCAGCGGTGTGCCGTCATCGAACCATGCACGACGATACCAGGCGCCATCCCAGCCGTGCTCTTCCAGACTTTCGCCCAGGCGCTTGCCTTCTGCCACGCAGGATTCGGCGAAGTCTTCATCACCTTGCCGGCGGGCAAGGACTGCGAACTGGCGCAACACCTCGCACAGGAAGAAACCCAGCCACACACTTTCGCCCTTGCCCCCGATGCCCACCCGGTTCATGCCGTCGTTCCAATCCCCGGAGCCGATCAGCGGCAGGCCATGTTCGCCAAACACAAGCCCGTGTCGGATGGCCCGCACACAGTGCTGGTACAGCGTCGCCGTGGTCTCGGATCTACCCGGCAGGTCGTAGTAGGATTCGTCCTCTGGATCGAGCGGGCGCCCGTCCAGGAAGGCCAGGGGTTCATCCAGTACCCCGGTGTCCCCGGTGCTGAGCACATAGCGACAGGCTGCCAGTGGCAACCACAGGTAGTCATCGGAACAATGCGTACGTACGCCCCGCCCGGAGGGCGGGTGCCACCAGTGCTGGACATCCCCTTCCGGGAACTGGCGGCCTGCGCACAACAGCAGTTGGGCGCGCAGCAGGCGCGGCTCGCAGTGCACCAGCGCCATGGCATCCTGCAACTGGTCGCGGAAACCGAAAGCGCCACCCGACTGGTAATAGCCGCTGCGCGCCCAAAGCCGGCAGGCCAAAGTCTGGTAAAGCAGCCAGCCATTTGCCAATACATTAAGAGACTGGTCGGGGGTCTCCACCTGCACCGCGCCGAGGGTGTGGTTCCAGTAATGCCAGACGGCTTCCAGGGCCCGCCGGGCGGCGTCGACACCACGCAGTCGATGCACCAGTTGATGGGCATCTTCGCCGCCCGGCACACCGCCCAGGCCGAGCCGGAACGTGATCTCGCGTTGTTGCCCATCCGCCAGATCAAAGCCCACCTGGATCGCCGCACAGGGGTCCAGACCGCTGCCCAGACGCCCTGACAGGTGGGTATGCAGCATTGCCGCCGGATGCTCCAGGCTGCCGTTGCGGCCAATGAATTCGGCGCGGTCGCAGCTGACGGTCCGATTCGCATCATCGACGTCGAAGAAGGCGACCCGGTCGGGAAACTCCGTGTTGTAGCGGTTACGCGCATAGATCGCACCGCTGTAGGGGTCGGCTTCGCTGGTCACATGCATGGCCGATTTCGGCCTCAGATCACCCAGCACCCATTCCACATAGCCCGTCGCGGAAAGCCGGCGCGGCCGACCGGATGTGTTGCGCACCTTGAGCACGGAAAATTTGACCGCCGCATCCGGCGCCACATAGACCCACAACTCGGATTGGATGCCACCTTCGGCATGTTCAAACACGCTGTAACCAAAGCCGTGCCGGCTGACGTATGGCGCCTCGCCGCGCCTGGGTAAAGGCGTGGGCGACCAGAACTGGCCGCTCTCCTCATCACGCAGATAAAAGGCCTCTCCACTGGCATCGGAAATCGGGTCGTTGTGCCAGGGAGTGAGCCGGAACTCGTGGGCGTTCTCGCCCCAGGTGTAGGCCTGGCCGCTTTCCGAGATAACGCTGCCGAACTGGGAATTGGCCAGGACGTTCACCCAGGGTGCGGGCGTGGTCTGGCCTGGCGTTGTGGTGATGACATACTCGCGCCCGTCCGGGGTGAAGCCGCCGATCCCATTGGACAGGATCAGATCTCGCGGTGGCAGTTCGAAGTCTGCGGGCACTTCTGCCTGGCGGGGCTGAACGGGAACCAGGCGCGGCACGCGCGCGCGCGGTGGCCCGGCGCGGTCGATCTGTTCCGCCAGGGTCCCCCGGCTATCGCTGATGACGACGCGGGCGACGGTCTGGAACAGCGTTCGGTCTTCCTCGGAGATCTGCTCTGCCGACCGCACGAAGATGCCGCCAGGACGGTCTATTACCTGGGCCTCCATGCCCACGGCGACCAGCCCCAGGATCTGGTCCTGAAGCACCTGCCGGTATCCGGCACGGTCCTCGTTCCAGATCACCAGGTCCACCGCCAACCCCTTCAGGCGCCAATAGGCATGGGCCTGAATGAGCTGGCGCACCAGTTCGATGTTGACCAGGTCACCAATGCGTAACAGGACGATGGGCAGGTCACCGGATATGGCATAGCCCCATAGCCCGGATTGTCCGCGCCGGTTACGCATGAGAACACTGGTTTCGGCGCGCAGGGCGGCATTGGCGAAAATCACCGAGTTGGCCAGACGCCCATAAAGTTGCGCGTCTGCTTCCGTTGCATTGATCTGGCGCAGTACCACTTGCGCATGGGTCCAGGCCAACTCGAAGACACGGTCGGCGAGGCGCTGATCCCGATACTTTTCGATCAGGCCCAGCACCGCTTCGCGGCTGTCGCCGACACCATAGACGAGGTCCACGCTGACCGACTGATCCGGCTCAAGCGTGATCTGAGCGCGGATAGCCGCCACCGGATCCAGCACCGAACCCTGGCTAGCGGACAGCGTCGCGCCGGCATCCATCGCCCG
>CAZCDY010000041.1:20524-21202 GCA_964497145.1 uncultured Gammaproteobacteria bacterium | reverse complement strand
AGCAGGACGCGACCGTCGGGCAACGGGCGCACGTCGTAGAGGTCGCCGGCCACCTCGTCGCAGGGCTCGAGGATGGCGGACAGCGTCGCGCCGGCATCCATCGCCCGCGGCGCCGCGACGCTGCGGCCCCGGCCGATGAAACGCTCACGGTCGGTCTCGTAGGCAAACTCACCGACCTGCGCGTCGTGCACAGACATCAGGTGAAACATCCAGGGGACCGGCTCGTCGCGCGAGCGGGGGCGGCGCGTGCACAGGATCGCCCGCTGCGTTTCGACAATCTCGGTTTGCACGAACAGATTACTGAACGCCGGGTGCAGCGCGTCTGCCGCAGCGGGCGCAAGCACCACTTCCGCATAACTCGTGACCTCGATCGTGCGGCTTGCAGCGGCGCGATTGGTGATGCGCACGCGGCGCAATTCGATGTCGTCTTCCGGCGACACGACGATCTCGGTATGGGTATCGTAATCGCCATCGCGGCGACGATATTCCGCACGACCTTCCGAGAAGATTGCTTCATAACCCTCCCCGCGCTGCAAAGTGGGCTGATATGCGGTGTTCCAGGCCGCGCTGCTCTCGCCCTCGGTGGATACATCGCGCAGGTAGCAGAAGGTACCCCAGGAATCCCGGGTACCGTCTTCGCGCCAGCGCGTCACGGCCAGATCATTCCAGCGGCTGTAA
>CAZCDY010000041.1:0-20514 GCA_964497145.1 uncultured Gammaproteobacteria bacterium | reverse complement strand
TGGTGAGCATCACGTGATAGCGGCCATTGGACAGCAGCTGCACCTCGGGGACCGGCGTATCGGGACTGCTGAGCACGCGTATCGGCATCTGCGGGCTGTGCGCACCTGACTCGATGGCGCTGACTTCAGCACTGTGGACATACAAGGCAGAGGACCTCGGAATCCGCTCCTGCAGCAAAAGCAGCGTCGCCTGCAAAAGCGGGTCGGACGCAAAACGCTTCTGCATTGGTCGGTCGAGCAGCAGCCAGGCCAGGGCAAGCAGGCTCATGCCCTGGTGATGGGCCATGTAGGAGCGCAACAGTGCATGCGATTCGCCGCGACGCTGGCGTGCCGGCGTATAGTCGATCGCTTCGTGAAAGCCGAACTGCCCTTCCGCCCCGGCGGCAGAAAGGCGTTGCAGGTTGAGACAGGCCGCCTCCGGCGTCACCATCAGGGCGAGTGCCGAGGCATAGGGCGCAACCACCATGTCATCGACCAGGCCGCGTTTCAGTCCCAGGCCGGGCACACCGAACGCGCGATACTGATAGTTCAGGTGTACATCCACCGTGTTGTAACCGGACTCGGACATCCCCCAAGGCACGTCGCGCTGCTGGCCGTACTGGATCTGACGCGCCACCGCTGCCTTGGCGGTCTGATCAAGCAGTGTGTGCTCATAGGTCGGCATCACCAGTTGCGGCATCAGATACTCGAACATCGAGCCGCTCCAGGAAAGCAGAATCGGCTGACCGCCGGCACTGGTCAGCAAACGTCCCAACGCAAACCAGCTCTCCTGCGGCAGCTGCCCCTGTGCAATGGCGACAAACACGCTCAAGCGGGCCTCCGAGGCCAGCAGGTCGTAGTAACTTGCGTCGCGGCGTCGCTCGTCGACGTTGTAACCGATAGAGAGCAGGCGTGATTGCCTGTCATACAGGAAGCCATACTCCATTTCCGCGAACTGGCCGGCCTGGACGACCAGGCCTTCGATGGCCATGATTCGGGCCTGAGCGCGTTCGCTGCCGAGCGCGATCAGCCGGCGCAGCTCGGCCAGCCACGCCGCCTGCGCCGGCGTTGTATCCGCTTCGCTTAGACCTGCGAGCGCAGTGGATAGCACTACATCCAACCCGGCCAGCGCGCGTAGAGTCGGGATCGAATCGATCGTGGGCAGGATGTCGAGGCCATCAGGCGACGCCGGTCGCACTTTGCACCCTGCCTCAAGCGCGTCGCGGAACTCAATCAGCCTGGCCGGGGCCACATCGGCTGTCTCCTCCGCCAGGATCTCCAGGGTGTCGCGCAGGCCATCCAGCCAGCGTGGCTCAAGGATTGGGCGGTCAAGCAGCTCCGCCAGGCCCGGGCGCAGGGTCAACAGATGGCCCGCCAGGTTGCCGCTGTCGACCGTCGAGACGTAAATGGGGTGCAGCGGCTGCAGCGTTTGCGTGTCGTACCAGTTATAGAAGTGACCCCGGTGACGCTCCAGCCCTGCCATCGTCTCAAAGGTATGGACCGTGCGCTCGACCAGCAGCCCGGCCGGGATGTAGCCGAAGTCGTAGGCGGACAGATTGGCGAGCAATGCCAGCCCCATGTTGGTCGGTGAGGTGCGATGGGCCAGCACGGCATCGCGGTCCTCCTGGTAGTTGTCCGGCGGTAACCAGTGGTCTTCCGGGCCAACGAAGGTCTCGAAAAACGCCCAGGTCTTGCGCGCGATCCTCGCAAGGAAACGGGTCTGCGCGGGGGTCAACCGTGCTTCGCGATCGGCCAGCGGCAGACTGATCCACCAGGTGATGGCAGGCGACGCAAGCCACAGGGCGAGAAACGGCCCCGCCACGATAAGCGCGGCCGGATTGCTCGCCAGCAGAAAGATGGCCGTGCCAATAGCCAGCGCGGGGGCAAATCCCATGTCGCGGAACGAGGCTTCGAGGTCGTTGCTGCGGTGCACGCCCTGGGCGTCGGTCGCTCCCGGCTCCCTGCCTACCGCGACACTAGCCCGTCCCTGGGCGTCGGACGGGGTCCATTCCAGCAGGCGTTTATGCGTCACCAGCAGGCGAGCAAGCGTGCGTAGTATCGCGTCCATGCTGTAGAACGCTTCATGTGGCAGCGTCACCAGGAAAAACACTGCCTGGATGGCGCGCTGACCGGCGGCACTGGCCACCGCGGCAAAATGCTGGCCCGGCCGCATGTCGCCCGGTTTGTTCAACACATCCGGCAGGGTGGCCAGCAGCGGGGGAACCAGCAAGACGCCGAGCACCACCAGGGTCCATAGCCAGGGCGATGAGAACACCGTCCAGCCCAGCAGCAACAGCAAGGTCAACGCAGCTGGCACGAGGCTGCGGCGCAGATTGTCGAACAGTTTCCAACGCGACAGCGCAGAGAGCGGGTTGTCCAGGCGACGCCCACCGGGACCGGGGGCCCGCGGCAATAGCCACCCGGCGAGTTGCCAATCACCACGGATCCAGCGATAGCGCCGCTTGACGTCGGCGCCGTAACGGGCAGGGTATTCCTCGTACAACTGCACGTCGCTCAAAAGTCCGGCGCGCGCATAGCAGCCTTCCAGAAGGTCGTGACTGAGGATCCGGTTGTCGGGAAAACGTCCCTTCAAAGACCGCTCGAATGCATCGACATCATAGATGCCCTTGCCGATGAACGAGCCTTCCTGGAAAGCGTCCTGGTAGACGTCGGAAACAGCGCGCGTATAGGGATCGATGCCCGGCTCACCACCGTGCAGGCGCGCATAGCGCGACTGACTGCTGCCGGGCAGGATCACGCTGACACGCGGCTGCAGGATACCGTAGCCCACGCGGACTCGCTGCAGCGCCGCGTCGTAGACCGGGCGATTCAGCGGGTGCGCCATGGTCGCGACAAACTGGCGCGCAGCGTCGCGCGGCAACTGCGTATCCGTGTCCAGGGTGATCACGTATTTCACACCGGCCAACAAGGCGGTCGCGCCGACGACAAGAGAAAAGCCGTCTTGCCTTCCCTCGCGCAACAACAGGTTCAGGTCCGCGAGCTTGCCGCGTTTGCGCTCGTACCCCATCCAGATCCGGTCGTGCGGGTTCCAGCGGCGCGGGCGATGGAACAGGAAAAAGCGGTCATTGTCGCCGCCGGCGTATTGCGCATTAAGCGCCTCGATCCGTTCCCGGGCCAACGCCAGCAGCCCGGCATCACTGTCCAGTACTTCCTCGGTCGCGTCGGCAAAGTCGGTCAACAGCCCAAAGTGCAGGTTGGTATCGCGGTTGGCCAGAAACCTGACTTCCAGTGCTTCCATCAGGCTCTCGACGTCGCACGGCCCGATGAGCATGCTCGGGACCACCACCAGTGTCCGCGATTCCACAGGTATACCCGTGGAAAAGTCCATGCGTGGCAATGGATGAGGTGATGCCAGTAGCGTCACCAGGCCGTTCACCAGCGCCACGGCGAGTTGGCTGGTGACCAGAAGCCCAATGACACCCAGCGGCAGAAGTGCCCAATCAGCGGCACCCTCCATCCGCACACCTGCCAGCAAGCCTGTGGCCAGGAATACGGTGATCAACGTGATTGCACCGAGATACAACAACAACGGAGATCGGCTGGCCGCACGCCGCACCGCCGCCAACAGTGGCAGGCGCGCCTGGGAGACCTTTTCCAACTCGGCCAGGCCACAATCGACCAGGTAGTAGCCCACGTGCGACTTTCTATCGTCGGCGCCGTGCCTCGCCGCACTGGCTGTCGCCAATGCGATGGCGTGGCTCGCCACCCCCTCCTCGGACATCCCACTGGCCTTCGCGACCTCCTCGACGACATGGCGGTAGCGATCGCGGCTGGCAAAATCCATCGCGGCGTAGGCCCGGCCCGGATCCGTGCTCAGGGTCCTTTCGACCAGGCTCATACTCTCGACGAATTCGCGCCAATCCATCTTTCCGAGCAGGCGCAGACTGTCGATGCTGTTGCTGATGGAGACCTGGTCGGCAGCCTGCTCCCGGTTACCCGACCGCACCAGCTGTTCGATACTCAGACCCGACTCGGCCAGGCGCTGTTCGATCCAGGTCAGGGGAAAGGCAAGGGCTGGTCCCTGCCCCTGCAGGCGGCGCGTCAGTTCCGATACGAACGGCGTGGTCATGGGAGGATGCGATCGCGCCATGTCAGCGATCACCAGGATCAGGCTCTTCGGATCCTGGCGGGCGGTTTCCACCAACTTTTCCGCCCAGGTGACAGCCAGATCACGATCGGTGCTGCCGGCGGAGATACGGGACGCAACGCGACGCAGATTCTCGATCAGCGCGAGACGCAGCATGATCGGAATGGCCCATAGCTCACCCAGTCGGAGCGGGGTGACTGTCTGGTAGGCGGCGACGAAGCGGCTAAGACTGTCAGGGTCGACCTGTCCGTCGCCGTGGGCGATAGTCTCCAGGGCGATGTCATAAACGCGCGGCAAGCCGACCGAAACGCCGTCCGACAGCCCCGGCAGTTCCCGGCTGTACCCCTTGGGTAGATGTCGCCTCGCTGTACGGATCTGTTCTTCGACAAGATAGTAGTTGTCGAGCAACCATTCCCCGGCAGGCGTAATGCGATGCCTGGCAAGCACTGCCTTGGTCAACTGGTCGCAGGTCTGCGTCAGCACGTGCGCGTTCGCCGCCAGCCTCGCGAGCAGCCGGTCAGGCACTCGCCCCGGCAGCTGGTGGTGAGTGGATGCAAGGCGCTTGCCGTGCTGCTCCATCTGATCGCTGCTGAACAACTCTGCCCGCAGTGGCGGCTCGTCGTTGAAAGAAGACCCCCGTGCGCTGCATTTGCCAGACTGCGGACTTACCAGGCGCCTTGCGATTCCACTCAAATGCCTGAACAGATTCGACTCACCCATCTTCCAAGCTGATCCCATAGTGTTCTCCATGACATTCGGCTAACGGCCGAATGCGATCTTGCATACACCGACAGGTCAGATGGCAGGTACGAACACCCCGACCACATACCGAGAGTGCTGCAAGCAGACGGCGGCAAGGCTTCGCGGCGAGGTCACAAGCTGACCGGGTGTTAGCCGAGGGACCACGTGGTCACGTCGTCCGATGCGTTACGAAAGCGTCTGGCGAACAACCGGCCCTATCAACAAGGTCATGCATGGAGCCGATCTGGGTATGCCGCTGTTGGCGCGAGCGATTGTGTCTGCTGATCTGTTGTCTGTGCCTTTCCGACCGGAAGATGCCATTGCTTCAAAAGTCCACCGCGCCCAAAACGTAGGCATAAGCTCCCTTGCCGTTGCCGCCTCGTTCGTAGACTTCGCCTGCGACCTCATGAATCCGGCTCCGCGCCTCATCGAACGCCTCCAGGTATCCAGTCTCGGGCGAACCCACGCCCGGACAGAGCCGCTTGAGGGCCGCCGCCTCCACAAAAAAAGAAACCTCGATCGCGCGATCATAGCCCCAGAATCGGACGCGGTTTCCGCTCTCGTCGAAACTGCGGCTTGGGTTTGGAAAGACCAACTTCATCGGTGCGCACTCCGGGCGTTAACAGGAAAGGATGTGCATCTTGCACGCAAACCCTCGGGGAACTTCAGCAGACCGATGTCAAAGAGCAAGGGTCCGGGCGCCAAAATTGTCGCTTCGTCGGCTCTCATCATGCGCCAGATAAACGCAATACCCTAACGCTTTAGGTTGACCTGCCGGCCCCGGGAGCATCACGCCAAGCTTAAGCAACCGCAGGAACGAGACCGATAAGCACCATCTGTCGAGTGGTAGCGAGCGATATCCCCCACAGCTTCCGCAGGTATTGGTCCGCAGAATACCGGGGAGTTTATTAGTGCTTTAACCTGGCAGATGCCGCGCCACGGCGCCTTTGGGGCCGATTGTCCTGCCACTGTCGTGCCGAGGGCGTTCGTCTTGATCAGTTATTCTGATGAGCTATCTGTCAGGTAAAGGCCTACCGTGATTTTTCTATCATCGCCACATCGGGTATCCATCCCCAAGCTGTTTGGAAATCCGATAGAGCATCTGCAGGGAACGGCGCATAACGCGCCTTCTTACAAGCGGCGGGCGATGATCAGGAGTGAATCATCATGTTAAAGACTTCGTTTTCCCGCAAACCATCCACCATCAAATTTGAGTATGCCAACTGGGTGGCGACGGACGCGTTGCCGCGCGACCGGCTGCAGAGTCAGCGATTGCACGAACCGGAGTTTCGTGTCGACACCACCGACCCCATGACCGGCGAACACATCAAGGACACCAAAAATCATCCATCGCTGGTGGATGGCAACCTGACCATCTTTTTCTCGACGGAGGAAACCCGCAAGGCTTACCTTGATGTCCCGATCAACCATCCCAACCTGCACGTGCCTTTCGCAGCCACCGATGAGGATGACCGCGGAGGCTAGATCCACGGCGCATTCGCATCTGCGAAATATTTCCGCAGTTAGGGCAGCCATCCCATTGCTCGCAGTTCACTTCTTGCCAATGAGCGATGGCTGGTTGCCCGCATGCTTTTTCCCCCGCTCGCCGCCGCGAAGCGGTCCAGGCGCGCCGAGCCGCGCAGGCGTAACGAAACGACCGGGGAATCCGATGGGTAGGGCCCCGGACCGTCATCCCGGTGCCCGAATTCGCGCAGACGCTAGAGCGGTTTCTTCAGCAGTCTGGATCCGCCGGTCGCGATCAAATAAGCGGCGACGACGTAGTTCAGGGTCTTCGGATAGACCAGGATCACAACGCCTGCGGCAAGGGCCAATACCGGTTCTAGAGGGATATTTCCCACAATTTTCTCCAAATAAACCTGGTTGTTCGAACGAGCCAAACAGCTCCGGCCACTCGGCTGTTCGCCAGTAGCACCTTTTTATAGCCACATCATTGCAGTTAGGAAAAAAAGGGTATTGAGGTAGATCAACGCATCTGAACCGACGCTCGACGCGAGTCAGCTTTCAGTCGAGCATTGAGCATCGTTCAGCCAGCCATAAACCGCTTCGTCTCAGTTCGGCCACTTCCTGACCTTCCGATGTGGATGGCGGACGGCAGATTCAAGCGCACAAACGTGATGTTGTGCACCTTGTCGGCAAGTTTTTCCTTCGCGTGGTCAACCAAAACAGCCAATGCCACACAACGCTGACAATCGTGATCTGCGATTCGCCTTAACCCCGACCTCATCTTTATCAATGTCAGGATAACTTACATTCCGACTACGACAGTAGGATTTTCCTTTTATCTAAGTCTCTGATTTTATTTGGCTGCATCGCTGTGGCGCAAAATTTGCTAAATCACTCATGTAGCGAAATGGTTATAAAGAAGCTGGTTGACATCATGCCTAATAAATCGAATTTCTGGTTAAGATTGAGAACGCTGCTCATATTGTCATTCTTGTTTTTTTCAACATCCGGGATAGCTGCCATAGGCTTGTACAGTACCGGGGTCGACGATGAAGGAAATCTCCTCACTGCAGGTGAAATCGATCCGCATTACACCTTGTTCCATGCGGCCGAGAATACCGCTTATGACACTGCGTATGTGACAACTGACAACCCCAGTACATGGTTGACCGCCGGTGCTAGCTATCAATGGATAAACCCCACCGGCCGGGGTAACGACAATCTGGCCTGCCGCTACTGCGAAACACCAATCAGCCCGTATGCATTTCCGGATTATTTCTATTCGACTACGTTTGACTTGACCGGCGCAGACTTGTCTTCCGTTTATATCGAGTTCCAAGTGGCGTCGGACAATGCAGCCAATATCAGCATCAATGGCAAATATATAGGATATTTCTCAGGGTTCACCGCGCTCGACACGATTGTTTTGAATGACCCTATCTGGTTTGTCGATGGGCAGAATACCTTGGTTTTCGGAGTTGCCAATACGTCGGACACCCCCAATCCAACGGGGTTGGTCGTCAACGTTCTCGCTGCTGATATTCCTGAACCGCTAACTCTCGCCCTAACTGGACTCGGGTTGGTCGGCATCGGCTACAAGCGCAAAAAGCAGAGAAAAGCTGGATAGATTATTCCCGGATGCACCCACAACAGAATCCCGCTTCGGCGGCAACGCCCCCCGTCGATGATCACGTTGCCTGCTGGGGTTCGATAGCACGCGCATTCAATGCCGAGACATCAAGGCCCGCTAGCGGGAGACGGTGCGCCTGAGCCGCAACCACTTCTGACGCTGGCTGTCAGGCCTCAGCCGTTGTAATTCAAGCGCCTGGAATCGTAACGACTCGATTACGCCCCTGTGCCTTGGCGGCATAGAGAGCGTCGTCGGTTCGCTTGAGGCAGCTGTCCAGGTCCTCTCCGAATACGAATCGGGTGACACCGAAACTCCCGGTAACGTCGACTGCAGAGTCGCCCACCCGCAACCGGCTGTCCGCCAGACTGTTGCACAGGCGCTGCGCGAGATGCGTCGCCTCATCGAGTCCGGTGCGAGGAGATACGATGAGAAATTCCTCACCTCCCCAACGTCCGATCAGGTCAGTGTCTCTGACCCCATGAATCATGCGCTCAACGGCGTGCTTGAGCGTTTGGTCCCCCACATCATGACCGAATCGATCATTAATGCCCTTGAAATGATCGAGGTCGACAAGGATGGTACAGAAGCTGTCCCCCTTGCTTGAGAGTTCCGCAATGGCTAGTTCCAACTGCTGGGTGATCGCACGTCGAGTGAGGATTCCGGTAAGGTAATCGGTGCGAGTGATCGATTCGAGCTGCTGCTCCATGCGTTTGCGCTCGTCGATCTCTTCCAGGAGTTTTTCGTTGCTGTGGACGAGCTCGGAGGTCCTTTCGCTGACCCGCTGTTCGAGTTCGTCACGCGCCTCCTGCAGCGCGGCCTGGTTTGCCTCCAGTTGTTGCCGACTGTTTTTGAGACGGACAGACATCTGGTCGAATGCCTCAGACAGCTGATTCAGCTCGTCTCCGGTCGACATTGATACGCCGACGTCTTGATCCGGGACGATCGTCGACAGGCGCTCTGTCAGATTGCTGATGCGCCGGGTGAAATTATTGCTAAGCAGGCGACTGAAGACGGCTGCCAGCAGTATGGACGAAACCAGGGAAAGCAGGCCTGCAAGGCGTATCTCCTTGAGCTTTGACTGCACTTCATCGGCATGCATGTCGATACCGACAAGATACGCACCATTCCCAGCCGCCAGTGGCGAGTATCCCGAAAGGAAGCTACCCCACCTGTCTTGCGTGATTTCTCTGTCGACCGAGGGGCGGATAAATCCTTCCATCAGCGCCGGTATCTGGTGTGGGTAGACCTCCCCCGGCAACGCGGGGTCATCAGCGTCGGAATCGAGCACGAAGATTGCCTGGTCCTGTTCCCGGCGCATCACGTAGATAAACGCAATGTCCGGATTGGCCTTGACGAAGTCGCGCAAGGCACCGACGCTCTTTCGGTAAACCGGAGTGTCCTTGTCTTCCGCCGAGCGAAGCTGATCCAGGCTCTGCACATTCAGCCCCTGGCTGACCAGGGCCGCGCTGTTTTGCAACCGAGAGCGCAGCGCCTCGATGAGATTCTCGACGGCGCTGTCGTAGAAATACGTGCCCACGCTTCCGGAGACCAGAATGATGGCTGCGAAGTGGCTCGAAAACAGTTTTGATTGAATAGTCAGGCGCATTAGCCCGATAAATATAGCGGCAATCGATGGCAACGAAAATAGTCCGGACCTTGCGATCCCCGTATCAGCTCAACCGGCGTGGTTTGGGCAACAAATCACTCCGAATCCTTGGTACCCCGCCCTCCTGCAAAGTGCGCAAACTCCAGCGGGAAGGGAAACACCACGGTCGAACTGGGGCTAGCGCCCACTTCGTTCAGCGTCTGCAGATAGCGCAACTGCATGCTCGCGGGACTCTTCATCAATACGTCGGCCGCCGCACGCAGTTTTTCGGATGCCTGCATCTCACCCTCGGCATGGATCACCTTGGCCCGTCGCTCGCGCTCGGCCTCGGCCTGCTTTGCGATCGCACGTATCATCGACTCGTCGAGGTCGACGTGCTTGATCTCGACATTGGACACCTTGATCCCCCAGGCATCGGTCTGCTTGTCGAGGATCTCCTGGATATCCTTGTTGAGCTGCTCCCGACCGGTAAGCATCTCATCCAGTTCGTGCGCCCCCAGCACCGAGCGCAAGGTCGTTTGTGCCAGCTGGCTGGTGGCGACATGGAAATCCTCGACCTGGATGATCGCCCGCTCCGGATCGACCACGCGAAAATACACCACGGCATTCACCTTGACCGAGACATTATCGCGCGAGATCACATCCTGCGTCGGCACGTCCATCACCACGGTACGCAGATCGACCCTGACCATCTGCTGAATGATCGGGATGATAATGATCAGACCCGGTCCCTTTACCCGCTGGAAGCGGCCGAGAAAGAAAACAACGCCGCGTTCGTACTCGCGCAGGATCTTCAGCGCCGATATCAGCAACCCGAAAACAAACAGCAACACGACCAGCGGCACCATGGTTGCAGGACTAATCATCGTCAGCCTCCTTAACTTTCAGGGTCAAACCATCCATAGCCACGACGCGCACACGCTCACCCCTGCGTACCGGTTGATCGGTCTGCGCGATCCAGCTCTCACTGTGAACAAGAATCCGGCCACTTGCATCGAAATCCTCGAGCGCCTCACCGATGGCCCCTACCATTTCCTCGGCACCGCTGACCACGGGACGACGCCTGGTTTTGATGGCGTAACCGATCACACCGATGAACAGGCCCGCACTCAGGACAGCAAAGGTGGCCACGACCGGCAGCGCCACAGCGACCTGCCCGGCGTCGTCGCGAAACAACATGACCGAACCTGCGACGAACGCGATCGCCCCGCCGATACCCAGCACGCCAAAGCTCGGGACAAAGGCCTCCAGCGTCATGAAACCGATGCCGAGCGCCAACAGCGCCAGTCCCGCAAAGTTGACGGGCAGTGCCTGAAACGCATAAAGCGCCAGTATCAGTGCGATGGCACCGGTCACACCCGGGACCAGGGCCCCGGGATTTGCCAACTCATAGATGAGGCCATAAATACCGACCAGCAGCAGTACATAGGCCACGTTCGGGTCGGTCACGATATGCAGCAGTTGTGTGCGCCAGCTCGGCTCCAACACGTCGGCGGTGAGCCCGGCCGTATCCAATGACATTTCTTCGCCCAACACCGCTACGGCGCGACCGTTCAACTGGGCCAGGAGATCCGGCACGTCGTTCGCGATCAGGTCGATAACCTGCTGCTCGAGTGCCTCGACCGCTGCCAGATTGTCCGCCGAACGCACCGCGCGCTCGGCCCAGTCGACATTGCGCCCACGCAGCTTCGCCAGTCCACGCATGTAGGCGGCCGCATCGTTGATCAGCTTGCGCTCCATGGCGCTGCCGGGTGACGGCGTCCGATCGTCCTGCACCACTTTCGGCTGCTCCGGGCCATCGACACCCGGGGACTCCCCCTGCGTGTCCGCCGGCCCGGCGTCTTCGTCCTTGTCCGGCATACCGGGCAGCCCACCGAGCTGTACCGGGGTTGCGGAACCCAGCGTGGTCGCCGGCGCCATGGCGGCGAGGTGGCACGCCTGAAGGATATAGGTGCCGGCGCTGGCGGCACGGGCGCCGCTGGGCGCCACATAAGCAACCACGGGGATCGGTGAGGCGAGGATCTCCTTGACGATATCGCGCATGGCGGCATCCAGACCCCCGGGAGTATCCAGGCGCAAAATGATCAGGGGTGAACCCTGCTCCCGTGCGTACGCGAAACCTGTCTGCACGTAATCAGAGGTGGCAGGACCTATGGATCCACTGATATCGAGCACCAGCGCCCTGTCTCCGGCCGCCGCAACGCCTGTCCCCAGCCACACCAGCAGCAAAAGAACGGCGTGATACAGGACTCGAAGCTTCACTGTCTCTGTCCTCCCGCCCGCGGGTTTGAGTACCCGTTCAGACGATCTGGATTCATGGGCCGCTACAACACCCTGTGTGCAGGCACCTGCCCTCACCGGTTCGCGCAGGCGCCCGGCCCGGGTCTTCCGAGCAAAGCCACCCAACAGGCCCACTGACTGCGCTCAAAAACCTGGAAGTTCCCTAGTGAAAGTATAGCCCGCTCAATGACCAACCGGCGCCATACGCGGCTGGGCGCCGGACCGACTGCCGCGCTGCCAGCTCGCAGTCGCGATGCGCTTCTTCTGAAACCGAAAATACCCCTTGCTATTCAACCCAGAGCGCGTAGCGTGAGGATAGGCGACTGGATCAGTCGGATATTGACGACGTCCGGCACTTAACGTGGGCCACCAGCTGTCCCCGCCTCAGATGTTTCTTTCAACGTGACCGGGAGTAAAGCGAGATGTCCAAACACGAGCGATCCAACAAGGAATCAAAGAAACAGCCTTTGCTGACACCCAAGGAAAAGAAGGCGGCCAAGCAGGCGAAAAAACATGCGGGCGATCACGCCCCTCTGATCGCCAGGAATTCCTGACGAGCCGTTATTTATCCACACTCCGGACAAGGCATTCCCCTGATGCCGATGCGCCCCCCATAACGGGTCAAGCCGGTGTCGCCCGACCCCTGGGTTCGATTATCGGTTGCTGTCCCACATTACGTTGCATTCGGCCTTTGCTGCAGCCTTGAGCAATTCGATCAGGGGCAAGGCGCGGTGCGGAAGACTGACCGGAGGTTCCTCGTCCTCCCCCTGTGCCGGCTCTTGCGGCTCCGGCGAGTGCCGCTCTGCGTCTACCGCGACTTCCAACCGTTCCAGTGCCGCCTGGACATCTTTGGCAAGCAGCGCACTTGGCACCGTACCGCTGTGCCCCATCATCTTGATGAGTCGCACCGCCACATCGCCGAACATCGTGATGTCCGCATAGGCCGGACAGGAAAACGTAACCAGCATGATTTTTTCCTTCTCACATCTTGCGCGATAACAATACGGGCAGGTTTCTCAACGAGGCCCGGCACGAACAGCACTGAAATCAGGTTACCCCAAGTTGCTGCCACTGGCACGGCCAGCGTTCAAAAAGGTGTTTCTATCGCACACCACCGCTTTCCCGTCAGTGAATGTGGCGTATCAGGACTGATACCGGTCGAGACAGATGGCAGGATCAGACATCGTCCCGTTTGCGGCGGCTCTTGGCCTCGATCCACTGCGCCATGTAACGGGTACTCTGCAGGGTGTGATGACGCAGCATGGCGCCGGCAAAGTTGTCCAGGCGGTGGCTCGCCAGATTCGCCTGGAGATCGGCAATCCTTACCAGCAGCCCCTCACCAAGCCTGGCCTTGTCATACAGGGTATTGATGATACGGACGCCATTTTCTTGTGCCTTGCGCCATTGTGGCTCTGAGCCATACAAGGCCACTGCCGACCTGGAGAAGGTCTCCGGGTCGTCGGCAATGATTCCGCTCCATGGCAGCGCCGCATGCATGGCTTCAGCCCCTATGCTGGTGGTGACATTGGGGGTGCCGCAAGACATTGCATCTGCCAGCTTGCCCTTTAGACCGGCACCAAACCGCAGCGGGGCGAGACACACGCGCGCCTGTCGCATGACACCATGCGCATCGTCAGCCCAGCCTTTCACATGAAAACCCTGACCAGCATTGTTCAGTTGGGTCGCCTTGGGTGGCGGATAGGCGCCGTAGACGTCCAGGTGTGCACCCGGTAGCCGCTTGCGTATCAGCGGCCAGAGGGTGTTTTTGAGATACAGCACGGCATCCCAGTTGGGTGCATGGCGAAAGTTACCAATGCTGACATAGCCTTGGCGGTCTCCGTATGCGGTGAGATCTTCTTGCGAGACCGGCGGCAGCATGAAAGGCAGGTGCCAAAGCAGATTGGCGGAAACACCGTAGTGCCGGCGCAGCAGGTCGATCTCGAATTCCGAAATGATCAGTGACAGGTCGCAGCGCAGGATGGCCGCGACCTCACGCATGGCCAACTCGCTGTTGAGTTCCTGTGCCGTGACCTCACGCCCGGCCTTCAGTGCCTCGTGCCTTGCCGCACGCAGGCAGTGAAGGTCCTCGGTATCCAGAATGTGCAGCGCCTGCGGACACTGCTGTGCCACCCGCCAGCCGAACTGCTCTTCGATCATGAATCGATCGAACAGCACCATATCGGGTCTGAGTTGCGCGACGAACTCATCGAAGCTGCCGCTGTTGAGTTCAATATCCGCCCTGTCGACACCCAAGGCCTCGATGTCGGCCATGTGGCTGCTCGCCGCCGCGGCACTGGCAAAGGTCACCGACCAGCCCTGCGCCAGGAACACCCGGATCAGCTGCATCATGCGGCTGCCCGCAGCGGACGAATCAGGCTCCGGCCAGACATAGCCGATGATGAGAATACTGGTCATAAGCAGAGGCAGGATAGTACGTGGTTTCCGCGCGTTATGAGATCTGCGATGTGCACCGTGTTGCGGCCATCCCGCCTGCCCCGGTGGCGCAGCCGTACCTCGATATCCCGCAGGTCCAGTTTCTTGTGGTTGGCATACCTGCGCAGCGTCATCAACAGCAGGTCGTAGGGTGAGGGACCGAGGTTCTTGCCACCCACGGACCTGGGCTCATCGCTCATCGCCTGGTGACCGGGTGTGAACATGCCACGCAGAAACTGCTTGTCGAGTTCGCTGACCAGCACCTCTCCGTCTTTCACGGCAGGTGCCGTACCCTAGTTGCGTTCGAAATCATTGCACGCCTGCAGGGGAACGTGACCGGGCACGACTTGTTTCACCGGATGCCGCTGCGGACAACGCGCGATTGAAGATGATTCGGCGACCCTTCACCCAATCGGGCGAAAGGTCCGGACAGCATCACCCCGTTCAGTCTTCCTCGACACTCTGCTTGAAGTTCCCGCACAGTTCGCGTTGCAGGACATCCGGCACGCGTTCGTATTCGGCGAGTTCCAGCGTATAACTGGCACTGCCTCCGGTCATCGCCTTGAGGCGTTCCGGGTAGTTGTCCAGTTCGGCCAATGGTGCCTGGGCCTTCACCGCGATACGACCGTGTGACAGTGCCTCGGTGCCCAACACCTTGGCCCGCCGGCCCGCCAGGTCTCCGGTGATGTTGCCCATGGCGTCCTGCGGCACCTGCACCTCGAGATTGACGATGGGCTCCATGAGCACGGGGCGGGCCTTGCTGACGGCGGCAATCATGGCCTTTTTGCCGGCCATGACGAACGCAACCTCCTTCGAGTCGACCGGGTGGTGCTTGCCGTCGGTCACCACCACCTTGATATCCACCAGCGGGTAGCCGGCAATGGCACCGGCCGCCATGGCCTCACGCACACCCTTTTCCACGGCAGGTATCAGGGTGCCCGGGATGACACCGCCAACCACGGCCGAGGCAAACTCGAAACCGGCACCACGCGGGAGCGGCTCGACCTGCAGCACGACCTCGCCGAACTGCCCTGCACCACCGGTCTGCTTCTTGTGGCGGTACTGTGCCTCTGCCCGGCCGGTAATGGTCTCGCGGTACGCCACACTGGGCTTGCTGGTATCCAGTTCGATCCGGTAGCGGGCCTGCAGCTGTTCCAGTGCCGTACGCAGATGCAGATCGGACAACCCGCGCAGCACGGTCTCGCGTGTCGTCTGATTCGCTTCCAGCTCCAGACAGGGATCCTCCTCAAGGAGTTTGTGCAGCGCATCCGCCAACCGCTGCTCGTCCTTGGTCTGGCGAACGCTTATCGCCAGGCCTGCCACCGGCAGCGGGAAGCGCGAGGGCTGCATGTGCAGAAAATCCTCGTCATGCGAGTCGTGCAGGATGGCGTCCGGGTGTATCTCGTCGATCTTGGCCACCGCCCGGATATCGCCGGGTATGCCGTCGTCCACCCGCGGGTGATCCTTGCCGAAAAGGGTGAACAGATGGCCTACCTTGAACGGCTTGCGACCGTCGCCGACATACAGCTGGCTGTCTCTTGTGATGGTGCCCTGGTGGATTCGGAACAATGCGAGCTTGCCGACGAAGGGGTCGAAAAGCACCTTGAAGACATGCCCGACCACGTGTTTCCCGGCATCCGGAGTCACCTCGTACGGCTTGGCATCCTTACCCTCCCCGATCAGGCACTTTGGCGGATTACCCTCGGTGGGGTTCGGCGCGAGTTTGGCGATCACGTCCAGCAGTTCGGCGACCCCGGCACCGGTACTTGCGGAGACGAAACAGACAGGGATCAGGTGGCCTTCACGCAATGCCTGCTCGAATGGCGCATGCAGTTGTTCGGGCGCCAGCTCCTCGCCCTGCTCAAGGTACAGTGACATCAGATCCTCATCCACCTCGACGACCTGGTCGATCAAGGCCTGATGTGCCTTGGCGACGCTGGAAAAATCGCTGTCACCTGAGGGATTGAAAAAGCAGTCAACGACCTTGCCGGCATTGTCGGCCGGCAGGTTGAGCGGCAGACACTCCTTGCCGAAGGCATGCTGCAATTCGTCCAGCAGCGACACCAGATCGACATCCTCCGCATCGATGCGGTTGACGATGATCAGGCGGCAGAGGCCACGCTCGGTAGCCCGCTCCATCATGCGGCGGGTGACCGATTCGATACCCGAGCGGGCATTCACCACTACTGCCGCGGTCTCGACCGCCGGCAGTGCAACCACCGCCTTGCCCAGATAATCCGGCGCCCCCGGTGTATCGAGCAGATTGATGTGACAGCCGCCCCAGTCGAAAGACACCAAGGCGGTATCCAGCGAGTGACCCTTTTCCTTTTCCAGCGGATCGAAGTCGCAGACGGTATTGCCCCTGGCCACGTCGCCGGCAGCCTGGATGACCCCTGCGGCCTCCAGCAGCGCCTCGACCAGGGTTGTCTTGCCAGATGTGGCGTGCCCCACCAGCGCGATGTTGCGAATGTCCTCGGTGCCGTAAGCCATGAAATCAATCTCCCCTGATAGTCTGAGCGCCTGACCTTGGTGTTTGGTTAGCTCGAAAGGATAAGCGCTTTTCCCAGCCTGCGGTCTGCGCCGGGTCAAAATCGGTCGCCCTGGTCGCCAGTGGGCGGCCGGATTTGGGTGCGAAACCCTGGCCGGGACAATCGGGTAGCCGAAGCCCGATGTTACAATCCGCGCTTTGATTCCGCTCACGCGCGCCATGCCCCTCTCCCATACCAAAGCAGATATCCGCGCCGCCTGCGGTGACCGCGCCTTCGCCCGCGGCCTCGACTATGCGCGCAGCCAACGCGTGCTGGATATCGACCTGCAGGAAAAGGAAACCGACTGGCAAATCGACAGCCGCGTGCGTGGCAACGCGATCTACGAGCAGGAGATCCATGTCAGTGAATTCATGGATGTCGTCGAAATCGAGGGCGAGTGCACCTGCCCGGTCGGCTATAACTGCAAGCACGTGGCCGCAGTCCTGATCGCCCTGCGGGACGATGGGCAGGCACAACCGCTAGCACGCCAGCAGCGCCAGGTCGATTACTGGCTGAACCGTCTGGCCGATGCCCGCAAGCCCGAACAATGGCCACCGGAGCTTGGCGAACAGACCCTGCTCTATGTGCTGGCGCCGGCGACACAAAAGCCACAGCAGGTCGAGGTCCGCCTTGTAATCGCCAGGGTATTGAAGAACGGCAAGGGTTACGGCAAGCCGCACACCCTGCCAGTCTATGAGACACGTGGGGCCCGTCTGCAGAAAGTCGCCCAGCCGGTCGACAACGCCATCGTCCGTCTGCTGGCCAGTATGCAGGGTTATGCTGCGCTCGAGCTGCGCGGTGATCTCGGCGCCATGGCCCTGGTACGCATGCTCGCGACCGGACGTACCTATTGGCACAACATCAACGGCCAGGCACTCCAGCCAGGTGAGCCGCGCCGGCTGCATGCCGCCTGGCACACGGAAGGCGACCGTCTCCAGCTGCGCCTGGATACCGAGCCTGCTGGCGCCATCCCGTTGATCGTCGATCCGCCCGCCTATATCGACCCTCAAAGCGCCACGGTCGGTCCTCTGCAGCCGGACGCCGGTCTCGATCACCGCACCCTCGAGGCGCTGCTCGAGGCCCCGCCGCTGGCCCCGGCACTCGCCGAAGAGGTCAGCGACAGGCTGCTGCAGACGTTCCCTGAGATGGGGCTGCCGTTACCCGCCGCGCGCACCGTGCAGGAGCTCGTTGATCTCAGCCCGACACCGGTTTTGCGCCTGACCGCCGACCGCGGCGATGATGCGCAAAAAGCGCGGCCGGTGCATCTGCTGAAGCTTCAATTCGACTACGCCGGCCGGCGGGTGGGACTGCCGTTCGATCCGGTCAGTCAACTGAGCGATGCCGACGGCGTGACACGCATCGTGCGCGCTACCGACAGCGAGGTCTCAGCCCTGCACCGTCTGCTCGCATTCGGTTTCGAGCCCTGGCACCTCAGCAAACCATCACAGCCTGCGTTGTTTCTGCCCGCAGAACACAGCGGTGATTCGGCTCGCCTGTGGCAGGAGTTTCTCGATCACGAGCTGCCGGCCCTGCGCGCCGATGGCTGGCTGATCGAACAGGACGATGCATTCGCACTGCGCTTCGTCCGCGCAGACGACGTCGCGGTCGACATCGAGGAACGCGGGAACTGGTTCGACCTCAGCATCGGTGTCGAGATCGAGGGCAGGCGTATCGACCTGGTGCCGCTGCTGGCCCAGCTGGCCGAGCGCATCGACCGCCCCGAAGACCTGCCCGATGAGCAGCTGTTGATGCTGGAGATCGCCGAGGCACAGTGGCTGGAACTGCCGGCCGCGCGCATCAAGCCGCTGCTCGTCACCCTGTTTGACCTGTTTGACCGGGCCGCCCCCGACGCCGAGTCCCTGCAGCTGGGCCGCATCGATGCGGTGCGTCTGCAGGGGCTGGACGAAGGCATCGTATGGCGTGGCGGCGAGGCCCTGCGCGAGCTCGCGCAACGCCTCGCCGGCCTGGAAGGGATCCCGCCGGTATCGCCGCCTTCGGGGCTGCAGACCGTGCTGCGTCCCTACCAGCTGCAGGGCATGGCCTGGCTGCAGTTTCTGCGCGAGACCGGCTTCGGCGGCGTGCTCGCCGACGACATGGGTCTTGGCAAGACAGTACAGGCCCTGGCCCATCTGCTGATCGAGAAACACGCTGGCCGCCTCGACCGTCCGGCGCTGATCATTGCCCCGACCAGCCTGATGGCGAACTGGCGACATGAGGCGGAGCGATTCACTCCGGCGTTGCGCGTACTGACCCTGCATGGTCCGCAGCGCAAGGCACTCTTCGATGTAATCGACAGCCATGATCTGGTGCTGACCACCTACCCGCTGCTTGCGCGTGACCACCAGGTACTATGTTCACACGCCTTCCACTGCCTGATCCTCGACGAGGCGCAGACCATCAAGAATCCGCGCGCCAAGGCCGCGCAGATCGTACGCAGAATCGACGCGCGACATCGTCTGTGCCTGACCGGCACACCGATGGAAAACCACCTAGGCGAGCTCTGGTCCCTGTTCCATTTCCTCGCCCCCGGCTACCTCGGCGACATGCAGGACTTCCGCCGACGGTTCCGGGTACCGATCGAGGAACACGGTGATCAGGCAAGGCGCCTTGCTCTGCAGCGTCGCATCGCCCCCTTCCTGCTGAGACGCACCAAGCAGGCGGTTGCGAGCGAATTGCCGGACAAGGTCGAGATCGTGCGCACCGTCGCCCTCGACGATGCCCAGGCCGGCCTGTACGAGAGCGTGCGCGCGTCCATGGACAAGAAGGTACGCGAGACACTCAGCCGCAAGGGCCTGGCACGCAGCCACATCACCATCCTCGATGCCTTGCTCAAGTTGCGCCAGATCTGCTGCGACCCGCGCCTGGTCAAGCTCGAGCAGGCGCACAAGCTGCGACGATCGGCCAAGCTCGAACTGCTGCTGGAAATGCTGCCGGAACTGCTCGCCGAGGGACGGCGCATCCTGCTGTTCTCGCAGTTCACCTCGATGCTCAGCCTGATCGAGGCCGAACTCAAGCACCTGGATATCACCTACGCCAAGCTGACCGGGCAGACCCGCAAACGCGAGCAGGTGATCGAACAGTTTCGCAGCGGTGCGGTGCCCCTGTTCCTGATCAGCCTGAAGGCCGGCGGGGTGGGTCTCAACCTGACCGAGGCCGACACCGTGATCCACTACGACCCCTGGTGGAACCCGGCGGTCGAGAACCAGGCGACCGACCGCGCCCACCGCATCGGCCAGAGCAACACCGTGTTCGTCTACAAGCTGGTCACCGAGCGGACCGTCGAGGAAAAGATCCTGGCGCTGCAGGCACGCAAGGCCAAACTCGCCAACGGCCTGTACCGCGATGGCCAGGATGAGCAGGGCACGGGCCTCAGCCAGGCCGACCTGCAGGAACTGCTGGAGCCGCTCGGCTGAACGGACGGGCACTTTCACCGGGGCATGAGCTTCGGTGCGGGTCACAGCAACGACGCAACGGTCCTGCAGCCTGGAATCGCTTGAGCGTAGCAGCGGATACCCAACACCCAAGCCGGTATTAATGTTGATTTACAGCAGGTTACATGCTTTTCATAAAGTCAATCGTTTGATATTGGAGGCGCGAACCCCACCTGGATCACGAGCGCAAAGCAAACACAGGCAGCACTTAAGAACAATCGATAAACTGCTGTATTTACTCGTTTTTTCGTCGGCTGCGCGGACGCCGCCGGCGCACCGGCCGAGATAATACCGACAGGCGCAATTTGCGCGCT
>CAZCDY010000040.1:24406-26827 GCA_964497145.1 uncultured Gammaproteobacteria bacterium | reverse complement strand
GGCCACCTTGTCGATTACACCACCTTCCGTCATCTCGTGGTAAAAGTCGTTACCTTCACGGGTACGCTCACCGACACCGGCGAATACCGAGAAGCCGGAGTGGGCGACGGCGATATTACGGATCAGCTCCATCAGGGTTACGGTCTTGCCCACACCGGCGCCGCCGAACAGGCCGATCTTTCCGCCCTTGGCGATTGGCATGATCAGATCGATGACCTTGATCCCGGTTTCCAGGATCTCTGTGGTCGTGGCCTGATCTTCGAGTTTGGGGGCTTCGCGGTGGATCGGCATCCGCTCTTCGGTAGCGATATCACCGGCATTATCGATCGGGTTACCCAGTACGTCCATGATCCGACCGAGGGTGGCCTGACCGACGGGCACCTGAATTGCGGCGCCGGTGTTGGTGACTTCCAGGCCACGCTTCAGCCCGTCGGTGGATCCCATTGCTATGCAACGTGCAATACCGTCACCCAGTTGCTGCTGCACCTCCAGCGTGATGCCGGCTGATTCGATCTTCAATGCCTCGTATATGTTCGGCATTTCACCGCGTGGGAACTGAACGTCCACAACGGCGCCGATAATCTCCACGACATTACCCGTGCTCATTGGCTTTTCCTCTTGGCTGCTGGGGCAGCATCACATTCATTAAAATGTCTAAAATCGTCAGGAAGCACCTATCTGGCTTCTTCCCGAAAGTACTTACGACACGGCTGCGGCGCCGCCCACGATCTCGGAGATCTCCTGGGTGATGGCGGCCTGGCGGGCCTTGTTGTAGATAAGCTGCAGTTCGTCGATGATGTCGCCGGCATTGTCGGTTGCAGACTTCATGGCAACCATTCGCGCCGACTGCTCACATGCGGCGTTTTCAACCACCGACTGATACACCAGTGCTTCGATGTATCGTGTCAGCAGTCCGTCCAGAACTTCTTTCGCATCAGGCTCGTAGATATAGTCCCAGTGGTGCGAGAGCTTTTTTCCATCACCACCTTCGGCCAGGGGCACCAGCTGCATAAACGTGGGCTCCTGCGTCATGGTATTTACGAAACGGTTGAAGGCGATGTGGATCTCGTCGATGTTGCCGGCGATGAAATCGTCCAGCATGACCTTCACGGTACCGACCAGATCGTCGATGTGCGGGGCATCACCCAGCTGCGTCGCTTGCGCCACCACCTTGCCACCGACGCGACGGAAAAACCCGAGCGCCTTGGTACCGATGGTGCAGTACTCAACCTCTTTGCCGGAATCGCGCAAAGTCCGGATCTCTTTGACCAGGCTGCGGAACAGGTTGCTGTTCAGACCGCCACAGAGACCGCGGTCCGAAGACACGATGATCAGTCCTACACGCTTGACTTCCCTGGCGTGCATGAACGGATGCTTGTACTCCGGATTCGCATGCGCTACATGGCCGATGACCTCATGCATCTTCTCGGCATAGGGCCTGGTCTGTTGCATGCGGTCCTGTGCTCTACGCATCTTTGCCGCCGCAACCATCTGCATCGCACTCGTGATCTTCTGAGTGCTCTTGACGGAGGCAATCTTCGTACGGATCTCTTTAGCGCCAGCCATGTTTAACCTTCGTGACTCGGTTGTTTAACCACTCAGCACACAAAGAACCCGAAGCTTTCATCTTGGTGGCCTACGGGATCTTTGGGGTTCGTCTCTACTTACCAGGTGTGATTCGCTTTAAAATCTTTCAGGGCCTCATGGAATGCCTGTTCAAGCTCGTCATTCCAGTCTGCCTCGGCATTCACCTTGGCGACCAGATCCGGCTGGTTGGCACTCATGTAGCTGTGCAGGGCCGCTTCGAAAGCAACCACTTTGGTCACATCCACGTCGTCGAGATAACCCTCGTTGGCAGCGAACAGCGATATGCCCATGTCGCAGGTCGACAGCGGCGAGTACTGCGGCTGTTTCATCAGCTCAGTGACACGCGTTCCACGTTCGAGCTGCTTGCGGGTGGCCTCATCAAGATCAGATGCGAACTGCGAGAACGCAGCCAGCTCGCGGTACTGGGCGAGTGCCAGTCGAACGCCACCACCGAGTTTTTTGATGATCTTGGTCTGGGCCGATCCGCCGACTCGGGATACCGAGAGACCAGCGTTGATCGCCGGGCGCAGACCTGCCGAAAACAGGTCGGACTCGAGGAAGATCTGACCGTCGGTGATCGAGATGACGTTGGTTGGTACGAAGGCCGAGACGTCACCCGCCTGGGTCTCGATGATAGGCAGTGCGGTCAGGGAACCGGTTTTGCCTTTCACTTCGCCGTTGGTGAATTTCTCGACGTACTCCGCGTTGACGCGTGAGGCACGTTCCAGCAGACGCGAGTGCAGGTAGAAGACGTCTCCCGGATAGGCTTCACGACCCGGCGGACGGCGCAGCAGCAGCGACACCTGACGATAGGCCCAGGCCTGTTTGGTCAGG
>CAZCDY010000040.1:0-24396 GCA_964497145.1 uncultured Gammaproteobacteria bacterium | reverse complement strand
ATCGTCATAAATAATCAGCGCATCTTCGCCACGGTCGCGGAAATACTCACCCATGGTCGTGCCGGAGTAGGGCGCGATGTACTGCATGGCAGCAGCATCGGCGGCCGGAGCGGCGACGATGATGGTGTGGTCCATGGCGCCATGCTCTTCGAGTTTGCGAACCAGGACTGCAATCGAGGAGTTCTTCTGGCCGATGGCGACGTAGATACACTTAATCCCGGTGCCTTTCTGGTTGATGATCGCGTCCACCGCGATCGCCGTCTTACCCGTCTGACGGTCACCGATGATCAACTCGCGCTGGCCACGGCCGATCGGCACCATGGAGTCAATGGCCTTGATACCGGTCTGCACCGGCTGGTCAACCGATTTACGCTCGATAACGCCAGGCGCGATCTCCTCGATCGGCGCCGAGAGCTTGGCGTTGATTGGACCCTTGCCGTCCATCGGATTACCAAGTGAATCAACAACGCGTCCGAGCAGCTCGGGGCCGATCGGCACCTGAAGAACACGCCCGGTACACTTGACCGAATCACCCTCGGTGATGTGCTTGTAATCACCCAGCACAACCGCACCGACCGAATCACGCTCGAGGTTGAGCGCCAGACCGTAGGTGTTGCCGGGAAATTCCAGCATCTCATAGGACATGGCTTCGGCCAGACCGTGGATGCGAACGATACCGTCGGTTACGGAAACCACGGTGCCTTCGTTGTGAGCTTCGGAAGTCAGATCGAATTTTTCGATCTTGGCTTTGATCAGGTCGCTGATCTCGGACGGATTCAGTTGCATGGTTGCTTACCCAATTAGATTCCTAATTCGTTAGCCAGCTTGCCGAGCTGTCCGGAGACAGAACCGTCGATGACCATGTCACCGGCGCGCAGGCGAAAACCACCGATCAATTCGGGGGCTTCCTCACTGGTGATATTGATCTCGCGGCCGAGCTTGCGTTTGAGCGCGTCGGCAATTTGCTGCACCTGTGCCGGCTTTAGGCCGAAGGCGGATCGGACCTCTACGTCCAGCGAGCCCTGGTGCTCTGCCTTGCGCACTTCGTAGAGACTGGCAATTTCGGGCAGTACAGACAGGCGCCCGTTTTCGACCAGCACGCGGACCAGATTCTGGCCCTCTTCACTCAAGCGGCCACCACCGAGATCCAGCATTAGCTCGGTCATCTGATCCTTGTCGAGCTTCGGACTTGCTATAAGGTTGGACAGCGCAGGATCCTGCACCGCCGTCACCAGCAGGTCGAGGATATCTGACCACAGGTCCAACTTGTTGGTCTCGACCGCCCGCGCATAGACGGCTTCGGCGTAGGGTCGGGCGATGGTTGTAGCGTCTCCAGCCATGATGGGCCTGCCTTAGATCTGGTTGGCGACAGCTTCGACGATGTCTTTGTGCGCTTCCGCGTCGATCTCTTTGCGCAGGATCTTTTCCGCCCCCAGGACAGCCAGTTGGGCCACCTTGGAACGCAGGACCTCACGGGCCTTATTGGTTTCCTGCTCGATCTCGGCCCGAGCCGCGGCCAGTTGACGATCGCCCTCTTCCCTGGCTTTGTCGTGGGCCTCTTCAATGATCATGGCTGCCTGTTTTTCGGCGTTGGCTTTGATTTCCGCAGCCTGCTGCTTCGCTTTGTGCAGGTAATCCTTGGCACGCTTCTCGGCAAGTTCCTGCTCATGCTGTCCGCGTTCTGCGGCAGCCAGGCCTTCGGCAATCTTGGCTTTACGCTCGTCCATCGCCTTGACCAGCGGTGGCCATACGAACTTGGCGTTAAACCAAACGAACACCGCGAAGGACAGCAGCTGGGCAATGAGTGTCAGGTTGATATTCATCCCGAAACCTCGTTAAGACGAGTTAATACAGTTCGTGTCTGTCGGATCAACCGGCGAGCGCGAAAAGAATGTACATGCCCAGACCCACAGCGATCATCGGCACGGCGTCGGTTAGACCCATGACGATGAAGAACTGGGTGCGCAGCATGGGGATGAGTTCCGGCTGGCGCGCAGCACCCTCGAGGAAGCGGCCACCCAGGACGCCGATACCGATGGCGGCGCCGACGGCACCCAGACCCATCATGATCGCAGACGCGATGACCAGCAGAGCTTGTTCCATGATTGTCTCCCGTTAGTTCAATCAGGTAGTTAAAAGAAATTAAGTGAATCAGTGATGTTCCGCGTGCGCCATGTCCAGATACACGATGGTAAGGGTCATGAATATGAACGCCTGCAGCGTGATGATCAGGATATGGAAGATCGCCCAGCCAAGCTGGAGGACACCGCCAAAGAGGCCCAGGGCCCAACCGCCGCTGTACATGACAGCGATAAGGATGAAGATCATCTCACCCGCGTACATGTTTCCAAACAGACGCAGCGAAAGCGAAACCGGCTTTGCAATCAGGTTGACGCCTTCGAGGATGAGATTGATCACCATGAAGATCGGCTTGAGCAGCAGATTCTTGGTCTCGAACGGCATGCCGGTGAGTTCGCCGACAAAGCCGCCAACACCCTTGATCTTAATGCTGTAATAGATGATCAGCATGAACACGCCCAACGCCAGGGCGAAGGTAATATTCGGATCCGTGCTCGGCACCACTTTCATAAAGTGGATTCCCAGCGCGCCAGCGATAAAAGGGATGACATCGACAGGTACCAGGTCCATCACGTTCATCAGGAAGACCCAGATGAAAACGGTCATCGCGAGCGGTGCGACCAGGTCGTTCTTGCCCGAGAAGGAACCACGCACGTTCTCGTTGACGAAGTCCATCATGAGTTCGACGAAGTTCTGCAACCCGGCCGGCACCCCGGCAGTGGCCATCTGTGCGGCTTTGTAGAAAAAGTAACTGAACACGGCAGCCAGGACCAGTGACCAGAACATCGAATCGAGATGAATCGCCCAAAAACCCATCTCTTTGGCCTGCTCAGCGCTGTGCGCTACGCCCCAGTGACCGTCGGGGAACTGACCAAAGGTAAGGTTGGTCAGATGGTGCTTGATGTATTCACCGGAAGTCAGGGTTTCAGAGCTAGCCATCGTTTCTTTTCTCTGTAGCGTTTAACCGGCGATGCGATTCGCCAGCAACGGGGGTAAAACCTGTACCGCGAAAAAGGCCCCAAACAGGGCCAGCGGGCTTAGCGGATCAAGCAGCTTGATCACCGCCGCAAAAGCCATGACGACAAACGCCAGCTTCAATAACTCTGCGCCGTAAAACTGGCCGACCAGCTTTCCCGGTTCGTCCGCGCGGTAGCGCCCAAACACCCAATAAGCGAAAAGGGCATTGGCGCCGGCAGCCGTCGCACCCCCGATGAAGGCAAAAAGCCCTTCCCGCGGACCAAAAATCAGCCCGACCACAGTAACGACCAGGGTGGCAACCGCCTGCGCGATCAGTATCCGTTTGGCCCGGCGAGCATCAAGGTTGTGCATCATCTGCATTCCCACGCTGTTGGCCGAGCCACCCAGAGCGTGCGAAGTATAAAAATTCGGCCCTATAAGGTCAAACGATCGTCCGATAGAAAACCTAAAGGGTAACCCTTACCTTTCCTCGTGCTCAGCTTGATATTGTGCGCCGCATCATTGGATGTGGTCAAGTATGCCTTCTAGCTCATCCAGGCTGTTGTAGCTGATCACCAGGCGCCCTTTGCCGCCGGTTCCCTGCTGCAGCGCAACCTTGGCACCCAGCTTGTCGGTCAGGTCCGACAACAATCGGCGAACATCCGGGTCGGGCTCTTCCTGCTTGGCTGGCTGCGTCGGCTTGGGCTGATTGAGCCGGCGCACCAGGGCCTCGGTCTCACGCACAGACAGACCCTTGGCCGCAACCTGGTTGGCCGCTTCGGTCTGGAGGCCGCCTTCGAGTGCCAGCAGCGCCCGCGCATGCCCCATTTCCAGAGCGCCATCTTCCAACAATTGCTTCACGTCGGCATTGAGATCCAGCAATCGGATAAGGTTGGTGACCGTGGTTCGCGACTTGCCGACCGCCTGGGCCACCTGCTGATGGGTCAGTTCAAACTCGTTGAGCAGGCGGTGCAGGGCAGTCGCCTCTTCGAGTGGATTGAGGTCGTCGCGCTGGATATTCTCGATCAGGGCCATTGCCATGGCAGACTGGTCATCGACCTCTTTGACCACCACCGGCACATCGGCCAGACCGGCCATCTGCGCGGCCCGCCAGCGGCGCTCGCCGGCGATGATCTCGTACTTCTTCCTGCCCACCGGCCGTACCACGATCGGTTGCACCATACCCTGGGCGGAGATCGAATCGGCCAGTTCGCGGAGCCTATCTTCATCAAAATTGCGGCGCGGCTGGTAACGGCCGCGCTTGATCACGTCGACGGGCAGGCTGGTGGTGGGGCCGGGGGCAGGAACGGTGGCAGCTGCCACCGGGGCAGGCGCTTCTGTAGTTGGCGCTTCAGCGACCGGCTGTGCCGCACCCAGCAGGGCATCCAGTCCTCGGCCGAGGCCTCTTTTCTTTACCATGATCAGGCCGATGCGTTTGAGGTAGAAGGAATATGGCGGCGGGTCATCTCACTGGCCAGGGCCATGTAACTGATCGCACCGCGTGAAGATTTATCATACAACATGACCGGCAGGCCGTGACTTGGCGCCTCTGCCACGCGCACATTGCGAGGAATCATTGTCCGGAATACCTTGTCGCCAAAGTGCTGGATCAACTGGGCGGACACCTGATTATCGAGATTGTTGCGCGGATCGTGCATGGTACGGACGATGCCTTCCATCTCCAGCCGCGGATTACGGTGATCCTTGATCTGCTGCACCGTGGACAACAGCGCGGACAGTCCCTCCAGGGCGTAATACTCGGTCTGCAGTGGAACCAGGACGCTGTCCGCGGCCACCAAGGCATTCAGGGTCAGCATGTTCAGTGAAGGCGGGCAGTCGATCAGGATGTATTCATAGGTATCGCGTACCGGCGCAAGCGCAAGCTCGAGCCGTTTCTCGCGCAACGGCGCCTCGAGCAGGCGCACCTCGGCGGCGGTCAGGTCACTGTTGGAGGGCAGGACGTCGTAACCCGCCTCCGGTGCACGCTGAACACAGTCGGCTACGGCAATCTCGCCCATCAGTGCGTCCAGCGTGGATCTTTCCAATCGGTGCTTGTCGATCCCGCTGCCCATGGTTGCGTTCCCCTGGGGATCGAGATCAATCAGCAATACCTGGCGCTTCATGGCCGCCATGGCCGCCGCCGTGTTTATTGCCGTGGTGGTCTTGCCCACGCCGCCTTTTTGATTGGCGACAGCAATTATTCGTCCCATGGTGATGCCTGGATCTGTGTAGTGTGGCCGACCGGACGGCCCGGCAGACAATCATAACCACGCGGCGCTAAAAAGACAGCCTCTGAGTACCCTGGGCCTGCGATCGCTCGCAGACAGACCGTGCGGAACCAAAAAAGAAAGGTTGATTGGGATACTGGACGTTTTAGGCTTCCCTGCCCAGTATCACCAGATGACGCTGGCCGCGCTCGCCTGGCACCCGCAGTGCCACCGTCTCCACACCGAATTCTGTACCAAGGGCGGCACACTCTGCCTGTGGGTCGGCCCCCTTCATGGCCAACCAATAACCGCCGGGTGCCAGCAGGCGCCGTGTTACCGACACCATGTCCGCAAGGTGAGCAAAGGCCCGGGAGGTTATCCGCGCATAGTACTCGGGTCGCTCCAGCTGCTCGATGCGGCCCCTGATCACCTCGATATTGGCCAGCCCGAGTTCACCGACAACCTGATTCACAAAGCGCGTTTTCTTGCCGTTGGTATCGAGCAGGGAGAAGGCCAGATCCGGACGCGCGATCGCAAGCGGGATGCCGGGCAGGCCAGCACCGGTACCCACATCCAGCACCGGCCCCTGGTCCACCCAGGGCAGGATGGACAGGCTGTCGAGCAGTTGACGGTGCACCATCGCCGACGGTTCACGCACCGCGGTCAGGTTGTAGGCACGATTCCATTTACTCAGCAGGCCGAGGTAGCCAAGCAAGAGTTCGCACTGCCCGGTGCTGAGTGTCAGCCCCAGGTTGGCCAGTCCTTGCTCCAGTTGCTGACTCCAATCGACGTGGATTTCTACCAGTGTAGGCATACGATGATTCTACCCGATGCGGTGTTATTGCCCTGCTATCATCAGCCTTCCGCATCCCTGTAAGGCCCGGATATTGCTGAAACTATACGGCATCACCCAGTCGCGCGCGTTCAGGCCGCTGTGGCTGATGCATGAACTCGGACTCGAATACGAACACATTCGTCTGGACTACCGCGGTGACCAGCTGCATGACCCGGACTTCCTGGCGTTGAACCCCAATGGACGCATTCCGGCGCTGGTGGACGGTGACCTGGTGCTGTGGGAATCGATGGCCATCAATCTCTATCTCGCACACCGGTACGGCGCTGAGAACGGTCTGTGGCCGGACAGCATCGAGGGCGAGGCGTTGGCGCAGCAATGGTCCTTCTGGGTGATGAACGAGGTCGAGACCCCGCTGTTGACCTTATTGATGCACAGTCGGGTACTGCCGACCGACAAGCGCGATCCGGAAAAAGTGAGCCGCAACCTCGGGGTATTGAAGACGCCGTTTGCGGTGCTCGACCGCGCCCTGTCGGGGCCTGAGTACCTGCTCGGTGGCAGTTTCACGGTCGCCGACCTGAACGTGGCATCCGTGCTCATCTGGTGCAAACCGGCGCGGCTTGTGCTGCTGGATTATCCGAACATGGATGCCTGGCTCGAACGCTGTCTCGCCAGACCCGCACGCAAACAGGCCCAGGCGGCCTGACCGTTGAGCAAGCTGCAACCGGCAGAACGGTTCCTGTGGCTGCTGAGCTTCTCGGCTTCGCTCGCCTTCGCCACCTGGCAGACCCTGCTGAACAATTTTGCGATAGAGCAGGCCGGGTTCGGTGGCGTCGAGATCGGCATCTTGCAGAGCCTGCGCGAGGTACCGGGTTTTCTCGCCTTCACCACCGTGTTCGTCCTGCTGCTGTTGCGGGAACAGACCTTTGTCCTGCTGTCGGTCGCGCTGCTCGGCCTGGGCGTGGCCCTGACCGGGTTCTTCCCGCAGGAACATGCCTTTTATCTCACGACCATCCTGATGTCGGTGGGTTTTCACTACTTTTTCACCCTGCAGAAATCGCTTGCCCTGCAATGGGTGGAGGCCGAACAGACAGCCGTGACCCTGGGACGCCTGTCGGCCGCACGCTCTTATGCCGCGATCATCGTTTTTGCAGGCATCTGGCTGGGGCTGGAATACTGGCATATCGCTTACGAGTGGCTTTACCTGCTTGCCGGCGGTGCCACCATCCTGGTGGCCCTGTGGGCCTGGCGGGCCTTTCCCCGGTTCTCGCACCAGGTTCCTCAACACAAGCATCTGTTGATGCGCAAACGCTACTGGCTCTACTACGCACTCACGTTCATGAGTGGTGCGCGACGGCAGATCTTTGTTGTTTTCGCGGGCTTTCTGATGGTGCAGAAGTTCGGTTACGGCGCTTCCGATATCGCGCTGCTTTTTCTCCTAAATCACCTGATCAACACCTGGGCAGCACCACGCATGGGCAGGCTGGTCGCCCGATGGGGTGAGCGCCGGGCCCTGACGCTCGAGTACTTAGGGCTGATCGTTATCTTCGCCTCGTATGCCTTTGTCGAAGTGGCCTGGCTGGCCGGGCTGCTGTATGTACTGGACCATCTGCTTTTCGCCATGGCGATCGCCATCGAAAGCTATTTCAAGAAAATCGCCGACCCCAAAGACATTGCATCCACGGCTGGCGTCTCGTTCACCATCAACCACATCGCGGCGGTGGTGATACCCGTCATCTTCGGCTTTGTCTGGATGGAATCGCGTGCGGCCGTGTTCCTTATGGGTGCGGTCATGGCAGCCGGCTCTCTCCTGCTGGCCAGACTGGTTCCGATCGAACCTGCCCACGGTCTTGAGACGCGGTTTGCTTGACGGGCTGCCGTGGGCTCCGCGGCGCTTCAGTCCCTGACTGCCAGCATCGTGTGCAGTGCGGCCATCTGCACCCTGGCACGAAACAGGATGGCATAGCGGTCGAGAACACCGAACACGTGGTACAGCTGCTGTTCCAGGCCGGCATTGCCCAGGCCGCCGGCCGCCGGAACATCGAGCGGCCCTTCGATCAGCAGGTGCAGCTGGTCATTGCTGCGCAGGGCCCGCTGCAGGCGACGATCGACAGATATCTGGTGGCTGGTATACACCACCGGATCGGCCTCGAAGTCGTATCCCTCCGAGCGGGCCTTTTCCATTAGCCCGCAGGACAACAAAGCGGTGGTGAAGACCGGCGGGAAATGCACGAACTCGTCGATTTCATCGAAATAGTCCTGCTGTGTTCCGAGTCCGGCCAGGACAAAGTTCTTCCCGTTGCTGGTGGTGAGAAATTTTCGTTTGTGGAAATAGGGGCTGCCGGGAATCATCTGCCGATCGCCCAATTCCTCGGTCGGCGGCAGTAAATTGAGTCCCGTATCGGCCAAAAAACGTGGCTCGGCCGTGTCACTCTGGCTACCTATCAGGACCAGGTCGCGGTTCTGTTTGCGCACGACCACCCTATTCGACAGACCGCCACCGCTGGCGATCTTGTCGACGGTCTTGCGCACATCGACGTCGAAACGGTCCCCCGGTTTCAATACCCCGGCAAATCGGAACTCGAAATTGCTGAAACCGAGGCCGAGCTCTTCCGGGTCCTCGAGCTCGCCATGCAATCTGCGCTGTCTGGATACCAGATCGCTGACCAGAAACTCGGTCTGAAACCCCAGCACAATGGTCGATCCGAAGGGGTTGTCGCGGATATGCTGCCAACGCCTGGGGTCGTGAAAGGGATTGAAATCGTCTGTGGAATTGCGCGCCACATCGATGTGTAACTGCTCAAAGCAGTACGGGCCTTCGTTAAGACGCATTTTCTGACTCCGCCGGCAATGGTCAGCTTCTGTATCGGTCGCCACGCAGCAATACTTTAATTCCTGCGCCGCCTTTGCCGCATCAGGGTCAGGCAGACTTTTTCTTCATGTGAATCAGCAACAGGGATACCGCGGCGGGCGTTACACCAGGGATTCGTCCGGCCTGTCCGATCGTCTCCGGGCGATGGCGGTGGAGTTTCTCACGCACCTCGGATGACAGCCCTTTGACACGGCTGAAGTCGAGATCCTGCGGCAGGCGCAGCGCCTCGTTGTTGCGGGTGCGTTGGATCTCGTCTTTCTGACGATCGATATAGCCGGCATATTTGGCCTGGATCTCGATCTGCTCCTGCACGGCGGCATCCCGAGTCCCGGTGCCGACACCAGGCAGGCTGGTGACACTGGCATAGCTCGCCTGCGGCCGCGCAATCAGGTCGAGTGCACGTGCCTCTCGGCGCAGCGGGTCGCCGACCGCCGCCTCCACCACCCGGTCATCGATTTGTCCCGGGCGCAGCCAGGTATCGCGCAGACGCTGCTGCTCGCGCGTGATCGCCTCGCGCTTGGCCTCGAAAGCGGACCAGCGCGCGTCGTCTACCAGACCCAGCTCGCGCCCGGTCTCTGTCAGGCGCAGGTCGGCATTGTCTTCGCGCAGCAGCAGGCGATACTCGGCGCGCGAGGTGAACATGCGGTAGGGCTCGGCGGTCCCACGGGTGATGAGGTCGTCGACCAGTACACCGAGGTAGGCCTCATCACGGCGCGGTGACCAGCTTTCGCGCTGCTGCACCCGGCGTGCGGCATTCAGGCCCGCCAACAGGCCCTGTGCAGCGGCCTCTTCATAGCCCGTGGTGCCATTGATCTGGCCGGCAAAATACAGGCCCTGAATAAACCTGGTCTCGAGCGAGGCACGCAGATCGCGTGGATCGAAGAAGTCGTACTCGATGGCATAGCCAGGGCGGGTGATCCGTGCGTTCTCGAAACCCTGCATCGAGCGCACCAGCGCCCACTGCACGTCAAACGGCAACGAGGTCGAGATGCCGTTGGGATAGACCTCGTTGCTGGTCAAACCTTCGGGCTCGATAAAGATCTGGTGCGAATCCTTGTCGGCAAAACGCACGACCTTGTCCTCGATCGAGGGACAGTAGCGTGGACCGGTACCTTCGATCACTCCCGTATACATCGGTGAACGCGACATGCCGCCACGGATCACCTCGTGCGTGCGCTCATTGGTTCGGGTGATATGGCAGGGCACCTGACGCGGGTGCTGATCACGACTGCCCATGAACGAAAACACCGGTTCGGGAACATCGCCCGGCTGCTCCTCCAGCAATGCATAATCGATGCTGCGGCTGTCGATACGCGGCGGTGTGCCGGTCTTGAGGCGCTCGACCCGAAACGGCAGCTCACGCAGCCGCTGTGACAGCGCATTGCTGGGCGGGTCGCCGGCGCGCCCGCCCTGATAGTTCTCCAGGCCGATGTGGATGCGGCCGCCGAGAAAGGTACCCACGGTCAGCACCACCGCACGGGCACGAAAGCGCAGGCCCATCTGGGTCACCACACCGGACACCCGCTCGCCCTCGATGATCAGGTCGTCGACCGCCTGCTGAAACAGGTCCAGATTCGGTTCGGACTGCAGGCCCTGCCGCACCGCCGCCTTGTACAGCACGCGGTCGGCCTGCGCGCGCGTGGCGCGCACCGCCGGACCCTTGCGTGAATTCAGGGTACGGAACTGGATCCCGCCCAGGTCGGCCGCGTGCGCCATCAGACCACCCAGCGCATCGACCTCGCGCACCAGATGGCCCTTGCCGATGCCACCGATCGCCGGATTGCAGCTCATGGATCCGAGCGTCTCGATACTGTGCGACAACAGCAGGGTGCGCACGCCCATGCGCGCCGCCGCCAGCGCGGCCTCGGTACCGGCGTGACCGCCGCCGACCACGATCACGTCGTAGGCATCTGCGTGGAACATGAACTAACCCTCTGAAAAAAGGTCGTTTATTCTAAACTCAGCGGGCCCTCGCGTCACCGGCGCAATCTTTCCGGGCGGCCAGCGGTCCTGTTCAGAAGACACGAGGAACTGTGAATGCAAAACGACCGCTCCTTCTTCCTTTTGCTGGCCCTCCTGGTCAGCGCCTGTGTCCAGGCCGCAGACCAGCGCCCGCTGCCGGATTTCACCACCGCCGATCCCGCGGACTGGTTCAACAGCGAACCCCTGTCGGTACAGCGCTTGCGCGGCAAGGTGATTCTGGTCGATGTCTGGACCTTCGACTGCTGGAACTGCTACCGATCCTTCCCCTGGCTAAAGGATCTGGAGGCCCGTTTCACCGAACAGCCGTTTCAGGTAATCGGCATTCACAGCCCCGAGTTCGAACACGAGCGCGACCCGGCGCAGGTGGCTGCCAGCATACGCAAGTTCGATCTCGAACATCCGGTGATGATGGACAACGATTTCGCCTACTGGCGTGCCCTGGACAATCGTTACTGGCCGGCCTACTACCTGGTCGACAAACAGGGCACCATCCGGCACGTGCATGTTGGCGAGACACATGTGGGCGACGCCCGCGCACGCCGCATCGAGGAACAGATCCGGTCCCTGCTGGTCGAATGAATCCCGAGCCCCGGGGAGAGGGCGGCGGCCAGGCAGCTTTCTGCGTTGCGGCACCGACGGCCTGCGAAAAGGCTGCAGGCGTACAGTTTTTGTCGCTTGAGAATCCGGCCCGATAGCCGATAGTTGCTGGATACGAATAACCGAAGAGCGCACAGCTGATGCATAAAGCCGCATTGAATACCGCAGTCTCGCCCGGTGACGATGCGATCCTTCGCCAGATCCTCGAAGATGCGGGTCGGCTTATCGTGGGAAAACACGAAATCCTGCGGCTCGCTCTCACCTGTGTGCTGGCGCGGGGCCATCTCCTGATAGAAGACATACCCGGTGTCGGCAAGACGACCCTGGCACATGTCCTGGCACGCCTGCTGGGGCTTGATTTCCAGCGCATCCAGTTCACCGCCGACATGTTGCCCGCAGACATCCTCGGAGTCTCCATCTACGACCGTGAAGAGGGCCGGTTCCACTTCCACCCTGGACCGATATTTTCCCAGCTGGTGTTGGCCGACGAGATCAACCGTGCCACACCAAAGACCCAGAGCGCCCTGCTCGAGGCGATGGAGGAGCGCCAGGTGACCGCAGACGGTGAGACCCGCGAACTGCCTGAGCCTTTCTTCGTCGTCGCCACCCAGAACCCGCGTTCGCAGATCGGTACCTTCGGTCTGCCGGAATCACAGCTCGACCGCTTTCTGATGCGCATCAGGCTCGGCTATCCGGACTCGGCTGCGGAACGCGAGCTGCTTGCCGGCGAAGACCGTCGTCTCATGCTAAAGGACGTCTCCGCACGCATAGACATGCACACCTTGCTTGCCTGGCAGGCACATGTCGATCGGGTACATGTCGCACCGGCCTTGCTGGATTACGTCCAGGCCCTGCTCACTGCCACGCGATCGTCGCCGCGCTGGGAACTCGGCCTGTCGCCTCGAGCCGGTCTCGCACTGCTGCGCGCCTCGCGCGCCTGGGCCATGATCGACGGCCGCGCACAAGTGGTTCCTGAAGACGTGCAGGCGGTTCTGCCCAGTGTGGCCGGCCACCGTCTGAACAGTCTCGATGGCGATGACGGCGCCCATCTCGAAGGCCTGATCGAAAGCGTGGCGATTCCCTGAGCCGGATGCCGATAACGCGCGAAACCTTATTTGGCGGCCTGCCTTCCGACCGTTGCGCGTGGCATCTTGGTCTCCACCCTCATGGGACGTTGGCTCAGTCATGGCGCTGACCGGCTGGATGCGGGTTGAAAGGGTCTCGGACGCCGGCCGCGCCGAAATCGGCGCGCGGCGTATCTATATCCTGCCTACGCGCTACGGCCTGATCTACGGCGCCCTGCTGTTCCTTATGTTGCTGGGTTCCGTCAACTATGCGAACAACCCGGCCCATCTGCTGACTTTCCTGCTGGCCGGCCTCGGGAGTAACGCCATCTATCTGACCTGGCGAAATCTGCGCGGTCTGCGGCTGGTCTGTAAAGGTGCCTCACCGGTATTCGCCGGCGAACAGGGACGCTTCTTGGTCGAGCTGGAAAAAGGCGAACATGAACGGCCCGCGATCCAGCTCATGTTCGAGGACAGTGAGCCGGAACTTTTGGACCTGCATGCGGGCAGCGGTCGCCAGGGGCGTCAACTTGTGCTGCCCGCGCTGCCGCGCGGCCTGCACCGGCTGAACCGCCTGGTCGTGAGTACCCGGTATCCGGTCGGACTGTTGCGCGCCTGGTGCTTTCTCGAGTGCGACAAGCCAATATTGG
The DNA here is from genome assembly GCA_964497145.1 of uncultured Gammaproteobacteria bacterium. GTDB lineage: Bacteria > Pseudomonadota > Gammaproteobacteria > Chromatiales > Chromatiaceae > Thiosocius. The sequence goes on along the minus strand of CAZCDY010000040.1, from coordinate 11,194 downwards.
TCTATCCCGCACCCGGTGAGCCATGGACGCCCGATGGCGCAGAGGGTGAAGACGCGCTCAGCGGTGAATATGGCAGCGGCAGTGAGGATTTCGTGGGTTTGCGTAATTATCAACCGGGCGACCAACCCTCACAGATCGACTGGAAGAGCTACGCACGCGACAGAGGCCTCAACACCCGAATGTTCAGCGGACAGACCTCCGCTCCGCTGTGGATCGACTGGAAGCAGGCACCCGGCCATGATGAAGAGGCACGGATCTCGGCCCTGGCACGTGCGGTGATCGACTCCGACGGTCGTGGACGGCCGTATGGCCTGAGGACTCCCGAGGGTGTGATTCACCCGGGCCAGGGGCTGGTGCACCGGCATCAGTGCCTGCGCCACCTCGCGGTTTTTGGATCGAACGATGCGTGATGCCCTGGGCGGCCTGCCGATCCCGCGCAAGCTGCTAACGGCGCTGTTGCTGTTGCTGGGTGCCCTGGTGATGCCACATGCAGCCAATCTCAACCCGCTGATCCTGGCCTTCTTTTTCATGACCGTACTGTGGAGTCTGATTGCCCAGCGAAGACCCGACGTCATGCCGGGCCGCTGGTTGCTGTTCCTGCTGATGATCGCGGCGCTGGGACTGGTCATATTTACGACCAATGTTTCCGACGGTCGTCTTGCCGGGACCGCGTTACTGGTGGTGATGCTCGGACTCAAGCTGCTCGAGTTGCGGGCCCGTCGCGACATCCATATCACCGTGTTTCTGGGTTACTTTCTCGTTCTTACCCAGTTTCTTTATGACCAATCACTGTTACTGGCCGCATACCTGTTTCTGGGTATATTTGCCCTGATTTCTGTCCAGGTGGGTCTCAACCGGGTCGATATCGCGTTGCGCCTGCAACTGCGCAACAGCCTGGCGATGCTCGCCGGCGCACTGCCCCTGGCCCTGGTGGTATTCCTGTTGTTTCCGCGGCTGCAAAGCCCCCTCTGGGGGATCAGCACGCAGGGTGCTGTGACCGGCATCAGCGAAGAGATGACGCTCGGCAACATTGGCTCTCTGAGCCGCTCCAACGCTATCGCTTTCCACGTCCGCTTTTTCGACCCGCCGCCCGACCCAGGCCAACGTTACTGGCGCGGTCCGGTGTTGTGGAATACCGATGGCGAACGCTGGTCACCCGGGGTGCAGCCGGTCCGTTCGCTGCCGGCCATAAGCGGCAATGACTCGGCTATCGACTACGAGATGACCCTCGAGCCGACCGGCTCTTACTGGTTGTTTGGCCTGGATGTGGTCGCCGACAGGCCCTCTGGTACTCGTCTCAATGGCAATTTTGCGCTGGTCAGCAATCAGCGGGTGAACAAACGTATCAGCTATCTTGTATCTTCCGACCCGGACTATCGAATGCTGGCGCTGAGTGATTACGAACGTCGCATGGCCCTGCAGTTGCCGCCACGCATCTCACCCAGGGTCAGAACACTGGTGGCAGAGTGGCAGGCGACCACTGACCCAGCCCAGCCGCTGCAACTGGTTCAGGAAGCACTCGCCTATTACCGGGAACAACCCTTTGTCTATACCCTGTCGCCAGGCGTGCTGCAGGGCGATGCGATCGATCAGTTTCTGTTCGAGACGCGGCGCGGGTTCTGTGAGCACTATGCCGGCAGCTTCGCCCTACTGATGCGTCTGGCCGGCATCCCAAGCCGCGTGGTTGTCGGCTATCAGGGCGGTGAAAAGAACCCGCATGCCGAACACTGGGTGGTAAGGCAATCGGATGCCCATGCCTGGACCGAGGTCTGGTTGCCGCAGCTCGGCTGGTGGCGCATCGATCCGACGGCAGCGGTCGCACCTGAACGCATAGAAAGGCCAATCAATGCGGCATTGTCTCAGGACAGTGATCGGGTCATTTTCCGCCTTGACGACAGCGGTCTTGCTCGCGCCCTGTGGCTTAATGCCGCATGGATCGCCGATGCGGTCGACCTCGGCTGGCATCAGTGGGTGGTTGGTTTTACCGCTGAACGCCAGAGCAGCCTGCTGCAAAAGCTGGGGCTGCGTGAGTTAAAGGGGCTTGGTCTGGCGATCGCCTTGTTGATTGGATGCGCGCTGGCGATCACCCTCGTCTTCCTGGTCGCAAAGATCCCGCGCGGCAAGGCGCAGGACCCGCTGCCCGCGCTATGGCAGAAACTCCTGCACAAGCTCCAGCGCGCCGGCGTCAAGGCACCCCCCTGGCAAGGGCCCGATACCATCTGTGATGTCGCTGCCCAGACCTATCCGAAGGCGTCGGAGCAGTTGTTGGCCATCAACCGGATGTACGTGCAGATGCGCTACGGTCAGGGAGAGCATCGGCAGCAGATTGCCGCCCTACGTAAACGTATCAACCGGCTGAGACTGAAGCCCTGACGCCGCTGCCCGGATCGAAAACCCGATCGCGAGCGCCCACGACCATCTCCCCCACACCGATGCCACGGTATTTAAGTTACATAGGCGCGAGCCGCCATACGGCAGGTCGACAATCAAAGGGGAGACGACTTGTGACGAAAGAATCCATTGGCAAAGGCATCGACGACGTGGCCCGGGTCAAAGAGACGCTCGATGAAGCGGCCGGGCGGGTGAGCACCGCAAGGCGCGATTTTCTCAAACTGTTCGGCTACGGCACGGCCGGACTGGCGATGGGTGGGTTGTCGATGGGACCGGGTGGGATGCCCGGCTTGATCGGCAGTGCCCACGCGCACTCGGGCAAGAAAGGCAAAGGTAAAAAAGAAAAAGGCAAGAGCCCGTACGCGAAAGCGTTCGATTTCGAGCGCAAGCTGCTGTACATGAACATCGGCACGACCGGGGCCTCACCGACCCGGGTGGTGGACAGCTACTACGAGGATTATCTCGACCTGTCGCGCAACCCGACTGCGTACTTCTTCGGTCAGCAGGAGATGCGCAATGCCATCGCACCGGGATTCGGCTGCGACCCCTATGAGCTGGTGATGAGCTTCAACACCACCGATGGGCTGTGGCGCGTGGTGATGGGCATTCCTTTCGCACCCGGCGATGAAATCATCAGCACCAACATGGAGGAGGATGCGGGTATCTCGGTGCTGAATATGTTGGTGGACCGCTATGGCGTGGAGGTCAAATACGTCAACCTGCCGACCAACGATGTTTACACCGACGACGAGATAATGGCCCGCTTCGAGGCCCAGCGCACAGACAAAACCAAGGCCGTCTTGTTCTCCTCGCCGGTCTACCTGACCGGCGCGCGCCTGCCGGAGAAGGCGCTGTGCCTGTGGGCGGCAGACAACGGTATCATCTCGATCGTCGACGGCGCCCACGGGCCCGGTATGTTGGCGCTGAATCTGCACGACATGGGCTGCGATTTCTATTCCGGCGCGGGCCACAAGTGGCAGTGCGGCCCAGGGCAGACCGGTTTCCTGTACATCCGCAACAATTTCGACCCCGCTGACCAGTTGGTACAGCGGCCGACCAGCGACTATGCGCCGTTTATTCCACCCGCTTACTGGGACGATACCGTTGATATCCTGATCCCGGGTTACAGCAATACCAACGAGCTACCCACCTACTACCCGACCAACACCCTGATCTACGGGGCCTCGGGGATACTCAAAAATGGCGTGCGCAATCCGGAACACAACATCGCCGCGGTGCTGCAGCTGATCGGGAACGGGAGTCGGCCGTCGCAGAACGCGCTTGCGGAGACCTGCACCATGTGGGACGACTGGGGGCGCGAAGACATCGAGGAATACATCGTGTCGCTGGCACAGTATCTGCGCGCCCGCATAGTCGATATCTGGGGCCCGGATTCGCTGTCGTTCCCGTTCACCACGGATCCGGATCCGGTGGCCCAGGTCGGCCTGACCTCGTTCAACCCGTTCTCGCCTGGCTTCGACTACAACGCAGAACTGACTGCGGACGATTCCGTGGCACAGAAGGCGGCTTCGGGTGCCGCGGTGGCAACGTTGAAAGATGAGTACGACATCGTGGTCCGCAACAACTCGGTGCCGCATACCCTGCGAAGCGACCCCACCCAGAACGCCGGACAGGGGGCCTTCTCTTCACCGCTGCGGATCTCGACCCACCTTTTCCACTCGTTCAAGGACGTGGACCGCGTGATCAAGGCACTGCAGGCGGTCGTGCCAACGCCTTGAGTGACTGTGCCGGCCGCCTTCAGGGCGGCCGTTAAATCGTTGGCAACGGCCGACGACGGCTAAAAATACCGCCGCAGCGGCCGCTATGTTCCGCATGGCAAACTGAACGACAAAACCCTGTCGGGTCATTGGACGCTCTCGGCAGGCGCAACGAGGATTCATTCATGCTGACCGGAGTCATGCGTGCGCTATCAGTGTTCCTGACGGCCTGGATCATATTCGGGGCCCAGGGCCTGCACGCCCGGGACCTCAATGATGTAAAAAAGGCGGGCGTGCTCAGGCACCTGGGCATACCCTATGCAAACTTCGTCACCGGCAGCGGCGATGGCCTGGATGTGGAGCTGGTCCGGGGTTTCGCCGAGCACCTCGGCGTACGCTATGAGTTCGTGCCCAGCAACTGGGACAGGGTATTCGGTGACCTCACAGGACAACACGCGCGACGCAAAGGTGGCGATGCTGAACGCTATGGCAGCACCGAGGTACGTGGCGACCTGATCGCCAACGGAATGACCGTATTGGGCTGGCGCCAACAGGCGGTTGAGTTTTCCGAGGCCACCTTTCCTTCCGGTGTCTGGCTGATCGCGCGCGCCGAATCCGACCTCCGCCCTATAACACCCAGCGGCCGGCTCAGTGATGACATCCTGCAGACCAAGTCGCGCATCGATGGCGTCAGCGTACTGGCACTCGCAAACACCTGTCTGGATCCGGGGCTCTACCAGCTGGAGGCCACGCGCGCCGAGATCCGTCTTGCACCAAAAGAACGCAAACTCAACGAGATGATACCTGCGCTGCTAAACCATGATGCGGAGACGACCCTGCTCGATGTGCCAGATGCGCTGATCGCTCTGGAACGTTGGCCTGGACAGATCAAGGTGCTGGGCCCGATCTCGGACCCTCAGAGGATGGCCGTGGCCTTTCCGCCCGAATCTGACGAACTGAGGCAGGCGTTCAACGATTATCTTGCACGTGTCAAGAGCGATGGCAGTTACAACCGTCTGGTGCAGAAATACTATCCGGCTGTATTCGACTACTTCGCAGAATTCTTCGCCGAAAATAAAGCACTTTAGCCGCGCCCGATGGCCAGCAAGCGTCAGCCCAGGAGCCGCAACGCGATACTCATCGTGGGTTCCGTCATGGCCCTCTACCTCGCCATGCTTATCAGTGTCGGTTACATCGGCCAGATGCGTCTGCGTGAGTCGCTGCGCGAGCAGGAACAATTGAGCGTGGAAAAGCAGGCCACCGCCATCGGCTATTTTCTGCACAATCAGCAGGAATCTGTCGACGAACTGAGCGAAAGCCAGCAGATCCGGACCTTTCTCGCGAATCGCGATCTCGGCATGTCGATGCGCTACGGACTGCGCGCAAGCCTGAACGCCATCTCTCGAGCCTTCGAGCACGCCCGTACAAGCAAGATGTTACATGGTCACCCGGTATTCAGCCGCATAGCCTTCGTCGAGAATAACGGGCATGTACTGCTTGAGGTAGGCGACACAAACATCATCGATGCCCAACAGACCTACGCGGTACATGAGACCCGAAAGCCGGGGCAGATAGACATACGAGCCGGTGTGGAAGGCCCGATTCTCACCTTCACCTCCACAGTATTGCACAAGGGAAAACCGGCCGGTTATCTGGCTGCAAAGGTTGACGCGATAACAATGCTGCGGCCTCTGCTGGCCTTGGGCGGTACAGCTTCCAACAGACACCGCACGGCCCTGCTCGACCCCCGGGACAAGGTCGTCGTGGCCGGCGCCGCCGACTGGGTAGCGCAATATAAAGCCGTGCAGGAATCGGGTAAGGGGCTGCTTACGGCATCGGTGGAGGGAAGCCAGCTACGTGTCGTGGACCTGCCGCATAGTGCGAATTCGCAGGGCTTCCTGACCTCACCCCTGTTTCTGGCGGCGCTTGCCCTGATGGGTCTGCCATTGGTGGGCGGTGTGGCCTATCTGTTGAAACTCAACAATCGCAACCTGGTGCTGACCACCCGATATGAGGCCACGTCAGAGCAGCGTGCAACCCTCCGCAAGCAAAATGACCGCCTGCAGAGCGAGATCGACAAGCGGCTGGAATCCGAACAGAAACTCGCCTACCAGGCCAACTACGACCAACTCACCGGCCTGCCGAATCGTAACCTCGCGCTGGATCGCCTGACCCAGGCGCTCAAACGGGCGAAACGCGATGGCCAGGGTGTGCTCACGATGTTCCTGGACCTGGATCGGTTCAAGCAGGTGAATGACTCTCTGGGCCACGCTGCGGGAGATGAACTGTTGCGTGAGGCCGCGCAGCGCCTCGAATCCAGCGTCCGAGACAGTGACACCGTTTCCCGACTGGGTGGAGACGAGTTCCTCATCATCTGTCCCGAAGTAACCGATCGGGCCGATTGGGAAAAGCGCGCGCAGCAGATGCTCAAGATTTTGGCATCTCCTTTTTACATTGGCGATCACGAGTTCTTCATCGGTGCCAGTATCGGCATCGCAGGCTATCCCCAGGGTGGGATGGAACCACAGAAACTGCTGAAAAATGCAGACATCGCTATGTATGCGGCCAAGGAACGCGGCCGCAATCGTTATTGTTATTACGATCCATCGATGGACGCTGCCGCGATCGAGGGCGTGCGACTTGAGAATAACCTCCGACATGCCCTGGAACGAAACGAGTTCCACCTCGTGTTCCAGCCTATCGTCGAGATAACCTCCGGCAAGACCATCTGTGTGGAGGCCCTGCTGCGCTGGACCAACCCAGAGCTCGGCGATGTCTCACCGGAGAAATTCATCCCCGTAGCGGAAGAAACCGGCCTGATACATGACATCGGCGAATGGGTGCTCATCGAGGCCTGCAGGACCATGAGCACATTCGATTCGGATCACGGCCTCCGAGTCGCAGTCAACCTTTCATCGAAGCAGTTCAACCGCCCGGGCCGATTGCTCGAATGTGTGTTGTTTGCACTGCGCGATTCCGGCCTGGTGCCAAGCCAACTCGAACTGGAGATCACCGAGACCATCCTGATCGATGACCGCCAGGAGATCGCGGACCTGATCGACCAACTCGATCGCATCGGGGTACGCCTGTCGATCGACGATTTCGGTACAGGCTATTCCGCATTGAACTATCTGCAGCGTTTCCCGTTTGATGTATTGAAGATCGACCGCAGTTTCACCAGTCAGGTACCGGGCAGCAAGGCGAACTCTTCCCTGATAAGGGCGATCATCGCCATGGCCCACGCGCTTGACCTCGAGGTGGTGGCTGAAGGTATCGAGACCCGTGAACAGGCCGGTTTCCTCCTTGTCTACCATTGCGAGTATGGCCAGGGGTACCTTTACAGCAGGCCGATGCCCGCGAAGCAGCTGCAGATCCAGCTGGTCGGTGAACAGGCGATCACCGCCTGAGCTGCACGTGCCCTGCCGCCGCCGCGAGCGGCCTCGGATCTGTGCCAGTGATTCATGCTTGGCCGACCACGAACGACACAGGCGGTATTCGGCACGGCACGCCGCAATGCACGAATAACCCCCGAGGGCTCGCTATTTACCGATACAGAAACTGCTGAATATCTCGCCTAACAGATCGTCGGCACTGAATTCGCCGGTGATCTCCGACAGTGCCATCTGCGCCTGGCGCAGGTCTTCCGCCAGAAGTTCGCCCGCCTGACCTTCCGACAATGCTTCCTGTCCGGCGAGGATCAGCCCTTGCGCACGTGATATCGCATCCAGATGTCGTCGCCGTGCACTGAAGTCTCCTTCACCGGTCCCCTCATAGGAAACCAGTTTTTTCAGATGCTCTCGCAGTGCGTCGATGCCCTCTCCGGTCTTGGCCGAAAGGCTTATCTCAGGCGTGCCTTGATGATCCCGCAGACCGCAGGGCAGGGAAACGAGGTCCGCCTTGTTGCGTATCCGCGTCAGCGGCAGTTGCGGGGGCAGCTCAGCCGCGGTCAGACCGCTGGCCTGTGGATCCGTCTCGGCGTCGAATACCCACAATGCCAGATCCGCACGGGCAATCTCTTCGCGCGCGCGTCTCACCCCTTCCAGTTCGACCGCGTCTTCCGCTTCCCGCAGGCCGGCGGTATCAACGATATGCAGCGGCAGACCGTCCAGCTCCACACGTTCGCGCAATACATCGCGCGTAGTCCCCGGTATGTGGGTGACGATGGCACTGTCCTGGCCGGTCAAGACATTCATCAGACTGGACTTGCCGGCATTAGGCAGACCGGCGATGACCAGGGTCATCCCATCGCGCAGGAGTCTGCCCGTCTGTGCCCGCCGCCGGAGTCTGGCAACCCGTTCGATCAATGCAGCCAACTCGCTTGCAACGTGATTGTCGGCCAGAAAATCTATCTCCTCCTCCGGGAAGTCGATCGCTGCCTCGACATACATACGCAGCTGCGTGATCGCCGCCACCAGCCCATGCACCTGATCGGAAAACTCGCCGCTCAAAGAACGCATTGCCGAGCGTGCGGCAGCACTGGTCTGGCTGTCGATCAGATCGGCAACCGCCTCGGCCTGGGCGAGATCCAGCTTGTCATTGAGATAGGCCCGACGCGAGAATTCTCCGGGTTCGGCCAGGCGCGCGCCGAGTTCTATCACGCGCCTCAGCAGCAGATCCATCACCACAGGTCCGCCGTGACCCTGGAGCTCCAGTACGTCTTCGCCGGTGAATGAAGCCGGCCCCTTGAAATAAAGCGCCAGCCCTTGATCGATCGGCGCTGCCGAGTCGTCGAGAAAGCTGGTGAAATGTGCGTGTCTTGGCTTTGGCAAAACGCCGAGGATTCCACCGGCAATGGTTGCGACGCCTTTGCCGGAGACGCGGACGATACCAACACCACCGCGACCGGGTGGTGTGGCTATCGCCGCTATTGTGTCGGTAGCCGGATCGGCCACGGCTCGGTCTTACGCCGTGGCGCCTTGCTCGATGCGCCTGGTAATCACCCACTGCTGCGCAATCGAAAGCAGATTGTTGACCACCCAGTACAGAACCAGGCCGGACGGGAAGAACGCGAACATGGCCGTAAATACCACCGGCAAGGCCATCATTATCTTGGCCTGCATCGGATCCGGCGGTGGCGGATTGAGTTTTTGCTGCACGAACATCGATACACCCATGATCACAGGCAGCACGAAATAAGGATCCTTGATGGACAGATCGTTGATCCACAGGATCCACGGCGCCTGCCTCAGTTCGACGCTCTCGAGCAATACCCAGTAAAGGGCGATGAAGAAGGGCATCTGAACCAGCATGGGCAGACAGCCGCCGAGCGGATTGATCTTCTCGGTCTTATACAGCTCCATCATGGCCTGCTGCATACGCTGCTTGTCGTCGCCGTAGCGGTCCTTAAGGGCCTGGATACGCGGGGTCATCTTGCGCATATTTGCCATCGAGCGGTAGCTGGTCTCCGACAATTTGAAGAACACCAGCTTGATAAGGATGGTAAATATAATGATGGTCCAGCCCCAGTTGCCGACAAAGTCGTGGATCTTGTCCAGAATCCAGTACATCGGCTTGGCGATGAACACCAGAAAGCCGTAATCCACCGTCAGATCCAGTCCTTCCGCCAGTTCGGCCAGTTCTTCCTGCAGTTTAGGTCCGAGAAACAGGGTACCGGTAAAACTGTCGCTCGCACCGGGGGCAATGGTCTTGGCCGGGCCATAGCCACCGATTACGGCACGCCCATTGGCCAGCTTCTTGCCGTAAAAATGTTGCTCCTCCCCTCGCGGCGGCACCACGGCACCGAGGAAATAGTGCTGGATCATCGACAGCCAGCCGTCCTTTACATCCCGGTCGAGCTGTCCACTTCCTAGCTCGTCGAAATCGTATTTCTGATACTTGTCTTCCTGGCTGTATATCGCACCGCCGGTGTAGGTGTACATGAAGGCACTACCGGTATCGACCGGTTCTCCGCGCTGCAGCTGGCGGTAGTCGCGTCCCGACCAGACCGTATCCGAATCATTGTTGACCTGGTGCTCAAGATGAACGATGTGCGTTCCGCGATTAAAAGTGTAACGCTTGGTCACCTTTACACCGTCTTCGGACTGCCATTCGAGATCGACGATCAGGCTGTCTTCACCTTCTTTCATTTCAAAGCTGTCAGAAGCCGCGGTAAATACTGCTTCATGAGTCGGTGTGCGTTCGGTCTGAGAACCAAGCAGACCCGATTGGACAATAAAGAAATCGGATGGCCGCTGACTCAGCAAGCGGTATTTTTCGTCGGGCTTGTTGACTGCGACCGGATATTGCATGAGTCGCGCATCGACGATGGTGCCACCGCGCTTGTCGATCACCAGATCCAGCGTATCGGTACGCACCTTGATCAGGCCTGTCGAGGAATTTTCGCCGGTAGCTGCCAGTCCCGGGACACTGGGTGCGGCATTATCTATATCCGCCTGATGAGGTGCCTGTGGTGTGTCACCGCCCGTGCTTACGGCCGGCATTGAAGTCTCATCTTCAGCCGCCGCTTGCTGCACAGGACCGTAGTCTTCCTGCCAGGATTGGTACAACAGCATGCCGAGAAAGGCCAAGGCCATGAAAAGAATAAGTCGAACGTTGTCCATAGAAGTACGTCAATTCCAGGCAGGGTGACAGCGGAAAGGGCGGCAGTTTAACCCGTATCAGACGCAGGTGCACCGGGGCCTGTATCGGTAGTCGTTATCTGGACGCGGCGGAGCCGTTCGGTTTCTGCAGACAACTTGCGCCAATGGCTGTCAAGTGATCCACGCAAACGCGCATTATCGATACCAAGTGCCGACCTGCGCGCCATGACCACCAGATCGAGCCCGCAAAGTTCTTCAAGATGCTGACGGAAACTTTCACGGATCCGGCGTTTCAGACGGTTGCGATCGACCGCCCGAGCAACCTGCTTCTTCGAGATTGCCAGACCGAGGCGCGCCGAGCGCTGTTCCGAGACCGCGGCCAGGACCGTGAAATAGGCATCCGCCGAACGCGTCGGGCGGGCGAACACGCGCCGGAAGGACGACGCCTGCAGCAGGCGCGCCGAGCGCGGGAAACTGTTGTCGGAAATCTGCGCAGACCCGTGTTTTCGCGGTGGCTTTATGGGATCAGGCGAACACGGCCCTTTG
>CAZCDY010000039.1:3732-27253 GCA_964497145.1 uncultured Gammaproteobacteria bacterium | reverse complement strand
CGGATACCGGGGTGGCCTCGTAAAAATAGTCCAGGAAGCCGGGCGTCTGTTCCGTGAGCTTGCGGTAGGCCGACTCGCCTTTGTCGGCAAGCCGTTGCATGGCCTTCAGGTAAGCGGCGTCATCGGGTTGGACCTTGCGGATCAGGCCGGTGCTGGCACTGATGGTGCCGGTCAGGCCCACGCTCAGCTCGTAGATCGCCGTCTCGCGGTTACTGTACTTGGAGGAAAGCACCTCGCCCTGTTCGGTAAACTTGATGTGGCCCAGCAGTGTCCCGGCTGGTTGCGCACGGATGGCGTCATGGGTGGGACCGCCACCGCGGCCAATGGTGCCGCCGCGGCCATGAAACAGTCGAATGCGCACACCGCGCTCGTTGCCGATGGCGATGACCCGCTGCTGCGCGCGATACAACAGCCACGAGGAGGCGACAATGCCGCCATCCTTGGCCGAGTCTGAATAGCCCAGCATGACTTCCTGCAGGCTGCCGTGCTTGCGCAAAAGGCGCTGGTATACCTGGTCGTCCAGCAGTTCCGACATCACGGGCTCGATGCGCGAAAGGTCGTGGATGGTCTCGAACAGCGGTGAGACGCCGATCCGACACAGGAAGGACTCGCCCTGACGCCCGCACAGTCCGGTCAGGCTGGCAAGAAACATCAAGTGCATCACGTCCGATGCCTGATGGGCCATCGAGATGACATACCGTCCGATGACCAGCGGACTGACCAGGCGCTGCATCTCCTCGACGGTGTCGAATACCTGCAGGACCTCCTGTGTCATTGCACTGAGAGGGGAGCGGTCGTTGAGTTGTGGTGGATCCTCGATCAGTTTTCCCAGCAGCTGCAGTCGCTGCTGCTCATCCAATGCGGCGTAATTCTGCTCTATCCCCAGCTGGCTCAGGATCTCCGTCACCGCCTCCGTGTGCACGGTCGACTCCTGGCGGATGTCCAGGCGGGCGAGGTAGAAACCGAAAATCCGGGTCAGGCGGATCAGATCGAGCAGCTCGGCGTTGGCGGCATCACCGTCACCGTGGCTGACCAGCGAGTCACAAATCAGCTGCAGGTCATGGATGAAGTCCTCCTCCCTGGCATAGCCCAGGTCGTCAGCATCCACGCCTTGCCCCTCCAGCCAGGTGGTGGCGCGCTGCTCGGTCTGGCGCAGTCTCAGTCCTATGATGTACAGCTTGCGTCGGTAGGGTTCCTCGGGGAAACGCGCCGGCCAGTCCTTGTCGAATCGCATGCGGTACTCGTCGTCGCCGCGCAGGCTGGCGAGAAAGGCGGGCGAGGGCGAGCAGAAGTTCTGTGACTGGGTCAGGATACCGATCAACTTGACCACCCGTTCGGTATAGGCCTTCAGGATGGTGATGTGCTGAGTCAGAATCGCTTCACGCGTCGTTTCGGCGGTGACGTTGGGGTTGCCGTCACGATCGCCACCGATCCAGCTGCCGAAACGCAGCATCGCCGGCAGATCGATGCCCCGAAAATCGGGGTGGTCTTGGTAGGCGCGCCTTATCGCACCTTCGAGGCGGCGATAAACCACCGGAATGGCATCGAAAAGCGATTCCTTGAAGTGGTACATGCCCATACGTATCTCGTGCCGGACGTCGGGCCGGGACGGACGTACCTCGTCGGTCTTCCACAGGGCCTGGATATGGGTGCGTAGATTACGTGTATGCACCTCCGCGTGATCGACCGACGTGGAGGGTGCATCCAGGGCCTCATTGCTCTCGAACATGCGCCGCATCTGAAGCATGATCGAGCGTCGCTTGGACTCGGTAGGGTGCGCCGTGAAGACCGGCATATAGCGGATCTCCTCGAACAGGTCCTGCAGCTCATCCGGATCCACGCCCATGCCGCGCAGGTCGCGCAGGCAGGCATCGAAGGAGCCTTTCCACAGTACCCCGCCATTGGCGGCGATCCGCCGGCGCTGGCGGTGCTGAAAACTCTCCTCGGCATTGTTGACGAGCTGGAAATAGATACTGAAGGCGCGGATAACCGGTCTCAGCGCGTCCGGCGAAAGCGTGCCGATAAACTTTTTCAGGCGCGCCAGGCGGACCGGGTCCGGGTTGTCGCGCAGCTGCAAAAATCCCTTACGCAGGCGTTCCACAGAGCGCAATATGTCCCCTCCGGACTGGCTGCTGATCACGTCGCCGAGCAATTGGCCAAGCAGTTTGACCCTGGCGCGCAGGGCTTTGTCGTGTTTTACGCAGGCATCGACAAACGGATCGCTCACTGGTCTCGACTCACTTGGCTCAAAAGCCGGTTCATTACCAAGGGAAGCCGCTCATCGGCGGCAGGGCGTTGGTATACTTTGGCAAATCCGCAGAATTTTTGCCGCACAAATACGGCCTGCATTCCATTAATTTTTTAGAAGTATTGTCATGACACTGATCAGCCGCACCCCCGCATGGGACTCCCTGAAGGAACATTGGACCGAGATTGCCGGATTGCATATGCGCGATCTTTTCGATGAAGACCCGGTACGAAGTGATCGCTTCAGTCTCGAGACCTGCGGGATCTACCTGGATTATTCAAAAAACCTGATTACCGAAGAGACCATCGACCGCCTGATGGCGCTCGCGCGGGCCGCAGACCTGACTTTTTGGTCCGACAGCCTGATACGCGGTGACAAGGTCAATAACACCGAGGGTAGGGCGGTGATGCATATGGCCCTGCGTAACCTCGGTTATCGCAACTTCCAGGTCGATGGCGGCGATGTCATGCCCGGCATACGTGCTGTCCTGGAGCGTATGCGGACCTTCTCTGATGACGTCCGCAAGGGCCGCTGGGAGGGCTACGGCGGGGATAAGATCACCGATGTCGTGAGCCTTGGCATCGGCGGTTCCAGTCTCGGGCCGAAGATGGTGTGCGAGGCACTGCGTTCCTACCAGACACCGGGTCTGCGCGTGCATTTCGTCTCCAATGTCGATGGTGCACAGTTGACCCAGACACTCGATGTTCTGGACCCGCGGACTACTCTGTTCGTGATCGCCTCCAAGACCTTCACCACCCAGGAGACGATCGCGAACGCCGAGTCGGCGCGTGCCTGGTGCGTCCAGGGGCTGGGTGACGAGGCCGCGATCGCCCGGCATTTCGTCGCTGTGTCCACCAATCGTGAGGCCGTCGCCGCGTTCGGGATCGACCCGGAGAACATGTTCGAGTTCTGGGAGTGGGTGGGTGGCCGTTATTCACTGTGGTCGGCGATAGGTCTTCCGATCGTGCTCGCGATCGGGATGGAACAGTTTGAAGAACTGCTCAATGGCGCGCACGAGATGGATGAGCACTACGTCGAGGCGCCCCCGGAGCGGAATATGCCCATCATCCTGGCGTTACTGGGCATCTGGTACAACAATTTCGGCGGCGCGGATACCCAGGCGGTGATCCCCTATGACCAGCAGCTGGAGCATTTTCCTGCCTATCTGCAGCAGGTCGACATGGAGAGCAACGGCAAGCGCGTCACGCGTGACGGTGTACTGGTGGATTACGATACCGGACAGGTGATCTGGGGGCAGCCCGGGACCGATGCCCAGCACAGCTTTTTTCAGCTGATCCACCAGGGCACGCGCCTGATTCCGACCGACTTTATCCTGCCCATGCGCAGTCACCATCCCCTCGAAGGGCATCACGACAAGCTGGTAGCCAACTGCCTGGCGCAGGCGCAGGCGCTGATGCGCGGACGGACGGAGGCGGAGGCCCAGGCCGAATTACAGGCCGCGGGAATGGCACCGGAGGCAGTGGCCAAGCTGGTCCCGCACCGCGTATTTCCGGGCAACCGCCCGAGCAACATGCTGGTGGTCGAACAGATCACGCCGCGGGTGCTGGGCGCGCTGATCGCGCTCTACGAACACAAGGTGTTCGTGCAGGGCGTGGTGTGGGGGGTCGACTCTTTCGACCAGTGGGGCGTGGAACTGGGCAAGCAACTGGCTGGCCATATCCTGGCCGATTTCAGCGAGGTCGCGTGTTCACCCGGCGTGGATTCGTCCACTGCAAGCCTGGTGCGCCGCTACCACCTGGGTATGGGTGACTAGGGAGCGCCTCGGTTGAGGCGCGAAAAAGCCCTCGCCGAAAGGCGGGGGCTTTCGACAAGTCGGGTTGTATGAAAGTGCCAGATCGCGGTTCAATTTTCGCGCAAACAGAAAAGGTCTGTGGTGGAAGGCGCTCCGCACTTGTAGGCTTGGTCCCTCAATTGACTCTATCGCGCCGGAACACGGAAGCGCTCACCGCGGAATGAAAGAATCACGCCGTCCTGTGTTATCTCTTCAAGCTGCGGCCCTTCCAACAGCTGGTCGCCTTCGTGATAGAGGGTCCTGTTCAGATAGACAAAACGCTTTTCCGGCTTCTTGTTGTAGACGTGTACCTTGACCTTCAGCTCGGCATTGATCTGACGGTAGAGATCATCCTCAACCAATGGCCAGACGGGCAATTTTTCGCGTTTCGGCGCCACGCTGGGCCGGCTCCCGGGCGACGTGAGCGAATCCGTCGCGTGCTTCGCCGGTCCGGCCGGTTGCGATGCCTGCAGCGGCATCTTGGGCAGCGGCAGTGGTTTGAGTGCTTTTTCCTCGGTGCTCGTCTTCTCTGACGACGGCCGCGGTGAGTGCGCATCAGTCGTCGATTGCACCGTTTTCGCCTCAGGCTCGGGCGCCGGGGCTGGCTCGTGTGCAACGGCACTTGGAGGGGGGCTCGCGGGCTGCAGCGTGGCCGGGACGGGGGGCGGAGTTGCGGTATATGTCTTGTCTGGAGACAGTCTCTGTGAACTCGCGTCAGTTGTCGCTTGCGCCCTGTTCGCCTCGGGCTTGGAGGTTGGCGCTGGTTCATGTTCGACTGCGCCTGGTGAGGAACTGTCTGGCGGCCGGGTGACCGGACCCGGAGGTGCCGCTGCGGTTTTCACCGCCGGCGGTTCAGTCTCCTCAGCCGGCCAGAAGAGTACGCCGATGATCACTGCGTTCAGGATCAGGATCACGGCCAATGCCCATGGCCAGCGCTGAGGTCGGCTGTGCGGCGGCGCCTCGTGAGCACTGCTGATGTCCGGTACCTGACCGATTTCGCGTTGCTTCTCCGCTTTTCTCAGCGCCTCGAGAATGTAGGACATGCGATTACTCTTGAGTCTCGACCGGGGACATTCTCAGCCTGGGTATGTCCACTTGTTCATCCAGATTATTCAACAGGATAAAGGTTCGCGCGCCGGCCACCCCGTCGGCGGCGAGGCCTTGTTCACGTTGAAACGATTTGACCATGGTCTTCAGGGCTTCAGTGTATTTTCGCGGGTCTGCTGCTCCTGCTGATTCTCCGATGATCCGCTCGAGGCGTTCGCGCAACCAACGCACGTCTGCACCCCAGCTGCCTGGGTGCAGCGCAACGGCACCGGATGGCGGCGTCTTCCAAAGCAGGCGAAATACCCCGTACCAGTACTTCTCCAGTTCACCCCTGGGCACCTCGAGGACCTGGCCGTCGATTTCCAGGGTGACCTGCTCCTCCATCATGTGCTGTAACAGTACGGGTACCATGCGCCCCTCACTGGAGACCAGCAACAGGATCGCGGGCCGGTCGAACCTTTGCAGCATGCCCCAGCTGCCGGACGACTGCATGCAGCGAAGGCCGGCAGCCGGTGCTTGCGCGCAGGCCTGCTCGTCGGTCGCCGCGTCCGAGTCGTAACCCCAGAGGCGATACAGCCCGGCCCAGGCATTGGCGGATGCACTGTTACCGGAACTGTTAAGCATTTTCGCCAGGGGATATTCCTTTGGCGGTTCGGGTTCTGGCTCGGGGACAGGTATCACCGATTCGGGTTCGGAGGTGGGTGTCACCAGTTCGGGCCCGGAGGCCGTCGTCACTGGTTCGGGTTGCGAGCCAGACGACGTTACCCGTTCTGGGTGCGAGACCGCTGGCACCGGTTCGGGCTCAGCGGACGGCGTTGCCGGTTCCGGGGGCGAACCAGGTGTCACCGGTTCGGACGGCAGCACAGCTTGCGTCGCTGGCTCGACCGATGCCACGGAGGCTTGTGGCTCTGTCGAGACCGCTGCGGACTCGACAGTCGCGGTGGGGGCCGGTGTCATTGTCGCAGGCGCCGGCTCAGTCCGTTGAGACATCGTCGCCAGATCGAATCGGGGCAATCGATCCAGTTTCCACAAACTGCCAAGGCCCAGTCCCAGCAACAGCACGACCGCAACTGCCCAGAGCCATCGTCGTTTCGCAGGCACATCGACACGTTGCTCGGGCAATACCTCGCGCGCCGCTTTACGGACAACACCTGCATCGATGGCGTGCTTGCCCTCGACGAAGGCGCCCAGCATGGCCCGGTCGCACAGGATGTTGATCAGCCGCGGTATCCCCTGTGACAGCTTGTGAACCGTGTCGATCGCCTGTTCTTTGAAGATAGCGCCATCGGAACCACAGACCCAAAGACGGTGGTGGATATAGGCACCGGTTTCGTCGCGCGAGATCGGCAGCAGGTGATAGCGGGCCATGATCCGCTGTGCGAGCTGGCGCAGATCGTCACGCGCCAGGAAATCCCGCAGCTCGGGTTGCCCGACAAGCACGATCTGTAGCAGTTTTTCTCGCGTGGTTTCCAGGTTGGTCAGCAACCGGACCTGCTCGAGCGCTTCTGCGCTCAAACACTGCGCCTCATCGATTATCAGTACGGTTCGGCGGCCGGCGGCGTGACTTGCCAGCAGATAGGCGTTGAGTGCGTCCGTCAGCACCTTGATGCTGTCTGTGTCTTTTGGATATTGGATCTTCAATTCGTCGCACAGGCTGGCCACCAGTTCCAGACCGGATACGCGGGGATTGAGTATCAAGGCGACATCGACGTCCTTCGGTAGCTGTTCCACCAGGCAACGACAGATGGTCGTTTTGCCTGTACCGACCTCGCCGGTCAACTGGACGAAGCCGCCACCTGCGCCGACGCCATACACAAGGTGCGCAAGCGCTTCGCGATGCTGCGGACTCATGTACAGAAAACGCGGATCGGGTGCGATCGAGAATGGGCGCTCTGTCAGTCCGAAATGCTGTTCGTACATAATTGCCAAGGGCCGCCGAGCAACGCGGGCGACCTGGCCGGCCGCCCGTTTGCCAAAATACTGCCTACTGTACGCCTTGTTCTGCGGATGCGTTAACTGTGGAGTCTGGTTCCGCGGCTGGTATCAGCTTCTGAAGACGCCGGCGATACTCCTCGGTGACCTGCAGCGCGGCCGTGCTGTTCGAGATGGCCCGAGGGGTGATCAATACGATCAGCTCTTTGCGTTCCTGATTGTCTGCCTTGGTTCCGAACAGTGCGCCGATCCCGGGAATCTTGTGAAACCACGGGATGCCCGATTCCGAGCGGTCGCGACCGTCCTCAATCAGGCCGCCCAGGATGATGGTGTCGCCGCTGTTCACCGCCACGGTGCTGGTAATCCTGCGTTGCGTGATGCGCGGGGTCAGGGGATCGGCATTGTTGGTCGTGGGGATATTACTTACTTCCTGTTCCACATCCATGATTACAAGACCGCCGGCGTTGACGCGGGGTTTTACGTTCAGCAGCACGCCGGTATCACGGTATTCGATACTGTTGATGATGTTGGAATCGGCCACCGTGGACTGTTGCTGTTGAACCGAGACCGGTACTTCCTGGCCGACCTGGATGCTTGCCTCCTGGTTGTTCAGGACCATCAGGGAAGGGGAGGAGATGATGCTGAGATTGCTCTCGGTGGCGAGGGTGTTGATCACGAACTCCACCACGTTACTGCTACTTAAAAGCGCCCAGGAGAAACCCGGTTGTATGGGGGCGATGCCGGCGGCGCCGAGATCGAGTGTGCCGACGCCCTCTCTCGACCCTATGCCGTTGCGGAAGAACCATTCGACTCCGTAGATAAGGTTGTCGGTCAGGGTGACCTCTGCAATCGTGACCTCGATCAGCACCTGCATCGGGCTGACGTCGAGCCGCTTCAATGCCGCGAGTATCTGGCGGTAGTCGGACCCCCGAGCCAGGATGAGCAGGGAGTTGTTGGGCTCATCGGCAATGATCTTTACGTCATCGGTGTGGCTGATGTCGAAGCCCTGTGTCGGGTCCCGCGTCGCCGAAGATGCCATGGTGCTGCGCTTTGGCGAAGGATCATTGATGTCACGGCGCTCTTTGGTCAGCGTCGTCACTTCGGCGCCCGGTTCGCCGATGGTTGTCTTTTCGAGTCCCGGAGCCAGCGACGCCTCGGGGGTGTCTTTACCGTCGTCGGGGTTGAACAGTTGATCCAGGACGTCCGCAAGCTCCGTGGCTTTGCCGTTCTGAACCCGGTAGACGAACAGGCGGGGACTCGCATCACCCGTGTTGCGGTCGAGACGCTTGACCCATTTGCGCACCTTGGCGAGATGCTCTGCCCGTGGCGTAACCACGACGAGCCCGTTCAGCCGTTCAATGACCACGGTATGGATCATGCCCGGCATCAAGCCGTGCTCCGGATCCGCGAGTACCGCCTCCAGGTCGTCGGCGAGGGTCTCGGCTTCCACGTATTCGGGGGTGAACAATGCGACCGACATGCCCGCCATTCGGTCTACATCGAATATGTTTATCGTCTCCAGCAGACGATCCATGTCACCGGCACCGCCAGCGAGAATCAGCAGATTTCGCGCGCTGTCGACACGCAGCAACTGGTTGTCGCGGGCCACGATCGGGGTGAGGATCTGCGCCATTTCATCAGCAGCCACATAGCGTAGCGGAATCACCCGGACGCTGAAGCCGGGGGGCAATGACATGCTGGAGTCGCCAATTTGCGGTGCGCGTACCTCGGTAACGGCGGTGGCAAGCGGCACGACGCGGTAGGTGCCTTCATCCACCGGGACCAGCGCAGCGCCGTTTTGGCGCAGCAGAAGTTCGAGCGTCGGTATCAGGTCGTCCTGCTGCAGGGCACGCGTGGTCTGCATCGATACCAAGCCCTGCACTGTAGGGTCTACCGTGTAGTTGGCATTCAGCATGTCGCCAAGGATGACTTTGACCACCTCGAGCAGGTTGGCGTTCTGAAAGTTGAGTTTTATGTCTCCGTCAGACTGTCGGCGCCCATCCGCAATGCCCGGAGGGGGAGGGCGCAACATGACGTCGTCGCCGGGTTGGTAAAATTCCGGGTCTTCACCGATTCCATCCTCGGAGGAAGTGAGCTCACCCTGAGTCGATTCAGATGCCGCGTTTTCAGGGGTCGCTACCGGCTGCCTTTTGGCCTGCAACCTGTCGCCCCAGGCCGGTGGTCTGGTCTCAAACCGGTTGGGGCCGCAGGCGCTCAGGGTGATGCCAAGCGCAAGCGCGACCAGGAAGGTGCCGACCCGAAAGGCTGGCACGCCGTGATCAGGTGCCTTGGGTGGTCGTGTACGGCTGTTATCAGATTCCGACATCGCTTGAGGTCCTTGCACTACGGATTGGGTTTCTTGGGTGAAATTGGCAGTTCGCGGCCGGGAGGCACCAGAGCCACCGGTGGCCGCCTGGGAGGACGCACCAGAGGACGGCCACTGGGCCTGCGCACGGGGTTTCTGCTTTTTTTGATGACCACGGGGTCGAATCGATGCACCAGGAGGGTTTCCTTGCGGGCATCCGAGAGCAGGACCACGCGATCATCCTGTATCTCCTGCAATTCCCATTTCCCCAGTTTCTCGCCCGGGTGCAGCGTCCGCGTATTGCCGGATTGGTCCTCGATCAGGGCGGTCGAACTGCCGTAGCCCTTGAGAACGGCGGCCAGTCGGTAGCCGTCTATCTCGTCGACCGGTTCGGCAACGCTGGCTACCTCGGTCGACGAAGCGCCAACTTCATTGGGGCGTCTTTCGGCGTTGAAAAGTGGACGCTCGGTGATTGCGTCGTAGACGGCGATGCTGTTGATCGCGACTGGCGGGAGTTCCAATGGCGGCAGCGCTTCAATCGCCTGTTCGGACGGCGGTGGTGGTGGGGATGGGGTGTTCTGCCATGCATAGGCAAGTGCGCCCAGCCCGGCGAGGTAAGCGACGATCATGAACAGATTGGTACGATCAGCCATTCACGGACCCCAGCGTTTCGGGCGCATCGGGTGCTCTCAGTCCATACAGCGTCACACGAACCTCAAGTTCACCGCTGGAGGCACGAATGCGCCGCCTTGTCTGGCGGACATTGATGCTGAGATCCTCCACGAACAGGTAAGGTGTGGTGGTTTCAATGAAGTACAGGAAATCACGCAACTCCCTGGTTCCTGCACGCATGCGTGCCTCGACCAGGATGCGCTCCAGTGGCCCATCGTCGACGGGATTCTGCACTCGCAGGCTGAGGATGGTTACTTGATGTGTTTTTGCCGCGTCCTGAAGATTCCTTTGCAGGCCGGCGGCAGCCAGGGCGCGGTTCGTCCCTGTCAGAAGGTAAGGCGCCAGGGGCCGGGTGCGTTCGACCCGGGTGACCGCGGCCTGCAGGGCGGGTGCCTGGTTAAGCAGGCGTTGGTACCGGGTGATTTCGTCACGCGTGATCTCAAGGTTGTCGGCTGTGGAGAGGTAAGACTCCAGCAGCGGCCAGAACACGAACTTCATGACGAGTATCACCGGAATCAGCAATAGTGCCAGTGCCACCAGGCGACCGCGCAGACCTACAGGCAGGGTCACGTGCCACCCCCTTCGGGCGCAGGCTCGAGTTTGGCGCTGACGTTGAACCGATCGCCCTGCCCGCGGGCATCCCGCGTGATCGCCGCATCGAAACGGACTTCCTTGAGCAGCGTGGATTTCTCGAGTGTCTCGATCACGGTAGCGGGTGATGAGGAGATGCCACGCAGTGTTAGCCGGCGGCCCTGCAGGTCAAGACCCTGAAGCCAGGTCCCGTCGTCCAGCTGCTCACTGAGGGTGTTCAACAGTGTCAGCGCAGATACGGCCGACTGTTTGCGTTCGGCAACCCATGCAAGCTGCTCCGTGACGTCTGTCAGGCGGTCCCGCAGATCGCCGACCTCACGTGCGCGATCATGTACCTCTTCGAGTATCTGGTCGAGCTCTGCCTGCCCTTGTTGCCAGTTGTAGAGGTGGATGACCGCCACCCCCACCCACAATCCGATCAGGCCCAGCCATGCCAGTTGCCGGCGATTACGGGGTAATGTCGATGCCTCGGTGACGCTCCATGACAGTTCGAGGTTTTCGCCGGGGCTCGGGGGGGTTCTCAGCGGCAGTGGCCCATTCGGTACGCTTTGGCCGATCAGCGCAAGCGCGCGGTCGATGTGTTGGCGCGGCATGGCGATCAACCAGACCGAAAGCGGGCCTTCGGCAGGTGAATCCGCGGTCTCCCCGCAGGCGTAATACAGCTGATCTGCGTTGAAAGGTGTCAGCTGCGGGAGCTGGTAACGAACCGCTTCGGCAAGATGCGCCTGAGCTGCGCGCGGCAGGGTCAGGCGGCTTGACAGGTATTCCTCCGACGTGAGCGTGAGACGAATGCGTTTCGGGGTGCCGGACAGGCCGGACAGGAACTCGGTCAATGCCTGCGGCCGGGGTGCGTGGTCGTCGGCCGGCAACTCGAACGCTGTTACCGAATCTGCGGGGGGAGCGCTCAATTCGAGCCGGTTGCCATGGATCTTCAGGGCGACGGCGGTTTTTCTGCTGTGCCAGGAACTTCGCAGCTTGGCGGGCACAAGCTCACCCAGCTGGGTACGCCACCAGTTGAAAAATTCAGCAGCAGTCATTGGCTTGTGACTTCCGCTGTCTTGCTGATCGGGCGCGTCTCACGTGCAAGGAGCGTGTACCCCTGGCGCCGGTTGAGCCTGACCACGGCATGTTCACGCCTCATCAAGCCGTCGTTAAGGCGAACCTCAAGGTCGAGTGCATACAACCTGTTGTCGCGCCTTGTATCCAAGTAGCGCCTCCCTTTGCTCAGCAGCGAATAGTCCAGGTCGCCGTCGCCGGCGAGGGCGATTTCGCGTTGCTCAATAAACGCCTGCGCAGAGTCCTGGCCGACTTCCGGCACTGCGGCCAATACTACCAGATCGGCACTTATGGCGTTAATTCGCGGTTGGCGCGAATGGACCGTCAGATAAGGCTTTGCCGTTTCGACCATTGTGCTGTTGAAACCGATTACCTGGCTCAGTTCATTGACCGAATAAAATGCGCTATTGGATGGGCCGTAGGCGTATCCAGCCTGTGAATAGGCCTCTCGTTCGGCCCCGGCCGCGCCGGGTCGCTCATCTTTGTCGCGCCAATCTATCAGGGCATCGGCAAGCGCATCAGGATCTGAATCCGGAAAAAGCTGCGCGAACAGGCCTGCAAGCAACTCAGGTGGCGCCCGGTTGATATCGATACGCCCACTTTCGGACCGCACGCGCACTGTCACCGATGCCCCGGGCCAGGGGATGGCATGTGGCTGATTGTCCGTCTGCCAACGGTCTTCGCGGCTGGTCGTGCTGAGTGCGAGTACCGCGGTATGCAGTGCGCCCGTTGCCGCGGCCTCGGCGTGGGCGATGGCCGACAAGTCTGACGCGACACGCGTCTCTTGGCGGACAGCATGGGAGAATCCTGTCGCCAGACTCGCCAGCAGGACCAGGGACCAGATCACCAGGATCAAGGCAAAGCCTCTGCGGCGCGCGTTCAATCAGGCACCTCTTCCGGATCGTTGAATGACTCGGCGTCATCGGGAAGTTCGCTGTCATCCAATGGTGTGGTGCCGGTCAACGGCCTCGCGATCAATATCGGCCAGGCGCGGCCCTCGGCCGGGACAACCGAGATGCTGACAAGATTGGGAAGTGTGTCAGGGCTCGACCAGCGTGAGTGCCAGGCCGGGCTTGCCGTACGCTCGACCTGGCCGAAATACGCGATCTGCAGCTTATCGAGGTCTTCGACGAGGACGGCTTCTTCTATTCCATCGGTGGAGGCTTCCGGGAGCGATTTGTCGAAACGTTCACGGGTCAGCAGCAGTTGGTCTGCTTCGTGTTTTGCCGTGCTGGCGAGACGGATGCGGATCAAGCCGCCAATTCCGACATAGGCAGGCATATCGGCGACAAATTCGAGCTTGTCCGCCGAACCGTAGAATCCAGTCTGGTTTTCGGTCTCCCTGGGGTCGGACACGGGGCGTGCGCGCGAAACGGCATCGTGCAGAAACTGCCAGCCGATGCGCATGGCCTCGGTATCCTCCGTCCGCACCTCCATTGCACGCGCACTGCGCTGCCCTACACGGACTGCGCCATAGACCAGGCTGACCAGCAGCGCGGCGACACTGATTGCGACCAGCATCTCGACCAGTGTGAACCCCCTTTGACCGTTCATCACGAGTCCACCTGCTGGGTAAGGAGCAGGCTGTGCAGGCTGAATTCCCGTTCATCACCGGATTCGCCCCAGCGGATGGTCAGGATGACGTCGAGCGGTTGCAGCCACTGGGGTGTGTCGGCATCCGGGCTCTCGACCCGGTCGAGTACCGCCTGCCAGCGATAGCCGTCGCTGAAGGTGCCGGATAGCGTACCCGCCTGAAGGTGGCTGTGCGCCTGCAGTTCGGTGAGTTTGCTGCGGGCCAGGAACACCGCGTGGGTATGGGCGTCCGCCAGCCGGGCCGTGCGAAGGCCACTTTGAAAGAGCTGCAGGATGGTGCCGCCAACCACCGCAAACAGCGTGAGAGCAACCAGGATCTCGACCAGGCTGAAGCCGCGGGCCTTTCTCATGGCTCCTCCTCGACCCGGATCCGCCCGGTGAGCCATTCGATATCCACCCGCAGCGCCCGGTTGGCCATCGACAGGGATACGCGTCCGCCGGTTGAGCTGCCATCAGGGAAAAAATCGATGCCACCACTGGCGGTTCCGGTCAGTAGCGACTTGCCGGTTGTCAGCTGGACGTTCATATTCTCGGGGAGGGCACGCCAGGGGGGAGATCCTTCGATACCGAATTTTCCTGACTCTGTATCCACCAGAAAGCGCCTGCGTGCCTGATTGGCTCGCGCCTGGCGGCGGGTCTCACGCAAGGTGGTCGCGACCTCGCTTGCGGATTCGCGCAGCATGCGGCTCGGTGACGGGATAAGGATGGGTGCCAGCACGGCTGTCAGCGTAACCAGCAGGGTGAATACGATCAGCAGTTCGACGAGCGTAAACCCGGCCGCGGTTTTCCTCGCCGAACTGCCGGCAACCGGGCCCAGGGCATTCATTCCCAGCTATTGATATCCGCGTCGTCGCCTTCGCCACCCGGCTGGCCGTCGCTGCCGTAAGAGACAATATCGAACGGGCCGTTTTCACCGGGACGTCGCATGAGCAGTTCGTGGCCCCAGGGGTCCTTGAGCTGCGACATTTTGCGGATGTAGGGGCCGTTCCAGCGTTCGACACCCTGGGGTTTTTTCACCAGGTCGGTAAGTTCCTCCGGGTAGCGTCCTGTCTCTAGCCGGTACAGCTCGACCGCATTGGCGATCTTCTCCAACTGGATACCGGCCGATTTGCGATTGGCCTCTGTGGCCTTACCGAGCAGGTTGGGTGCAACCACTGCAGCAAGCACAGCCACCAGCGCTATGACGACGATGAGTTCGATCAGGGTGAAACCGGAAGAGCGGGCGGATGTCGGCATGCAAATACTCCGGAGATCGGTCAAAAGGCCAGGTTGTTGGATTCGAGGATCATCAACACGACGGAAAGTATTATCACAGTGACCAGGAGCGCGATAGTGATAATTATTGCTGGCTCGGCCAGCGTCAGCAGACGCTTGAGCATGGTCTGAACGTCACGTTCGTAGATGTCGGCGATCTGTGAAAGCAGATGTTCGAGCTTGCCTGATGTCTCACCCAGCTTGATCAGCTGTGTGGCCAGTGCTGGCAACACGGCGGCCTCGGCCAGGGGCCTCGCCAGACCCTCTCCCTCGCGAACACGCCGCGCCACATGGTCCAATGCCTTGGCCATGACCGTGTTTCCCACGATCTCTTTGGCGATTTCCATGGCGGCAAGCAGATTCACGCCACTGGCCAGCAAGGTGGAAAGCGTGCGGGCGAAACGTGCGGTCTGCAGTTTGCGGATCAATGGTCCGACCAGGGGCATGCGCAGCAGTCGTGCGTCCCAGCGCGCCCGTCCTGCAGGGTCTCTCCAGTCGCGACGCAGCCACCAGATGAGCCCGCCCAGCAGCAGAAGCATCAGCCACCACCAGCCGGTTACCAGTTCGCCCGCGCCGGCCACGATGCGGGTGAGCAATGGCAGTTCGCGACCGGCCTCGGCAAACAGCTGCGTAAACTGAGGTACCACGAAGGCCAAGAGTACGGCCACCGCCACCAGCGCCAGGGACAGCAGTATGGCAGGATAGAGCAGGGCGGAGGTGAGTGCCTGACGCATTTCGCGGCGGTTGGCGCGGAAAGCGGCCAAGCGGTCCAGGGCGATATCCAGTGCGCCGCTCGATTCACCAGCCCGCACCATATTGCAGTAAAAGCGGTCAAACCCGGGGTCGGCTTGTTCAATGGCTGTGGACAATGGTTTGCCCCCGCGCACCGCGGTATTCACCGCGTCCGCAATCTGTGCCATGGCCGGGCTTTCAGTCAATCCCGCCATGGTGTCCAGTGCCTGCCCCAATGGCAGACCGGCCCGGAGCAGGGTGGCCAGTTCCAGGGTGAAGAGGTCGATATCGGCATTGCCCACCTGACGCGATCCGGTGCGCTTGGCAGGACGAAGAAACTGGGCGGGCTGTTGGCCCGCTTCGTCGATCTGGATCGGGATGTTGCCCTGGCCCTGGAGCGTGCGCGCAGCGTTGTCGCGGTCCGGGGCCTCGATCCGGCCTTCGACGACCTGCCCATCCTCTCTCGCGGCTTTGTACTGAAACAGCGGCATGATGTCAGTCGATTCCGCTTACCGATTGGGTCACGCGCTCGATCTCCTCGATGGTCGTCTGTCCGGCCACGGCTTTACGCAGACCGTCGGCGCGCATGCCGATCATGCCTTCGTCCAGTGCGATGCGGTGCAGGGTATCGGCATCCTTGCGTGCAATCACCGCTCGGCGTAGCGGCTCCGTCATCACCATCAGCTCGAGAATGGTCGTGCGCCCACGGTACCCGGAATTGTCACATTCGCTGCAAGCGCCCGCGCGATACAGCGTCGGCGCTTCCTCCTTCGTGAACCGATGTAGCCCGAGATCCCGGACAAGCGATTCCGACGGCTGGTATGGGACGCGACAATGCGGGCACAGACAGCGCACCAGGCGCTGCGCCAGCACACCGTCGATCGTCGAGGTCAGCAGGTAGTCATCCACCTGCATGTCCTGCATTCTGGTAATGCTGCTGGCCGCATCGTTTGTGTGCAGGGTCGAAAATACCTTGTGCCCGGTAAGCGCCGCCTGGACTGCGATGCGTGCGGTTTCCACATCGCGCATCTCGCCGATCATGATCGTGTCAGGGTCCTGGCGCAAAATTGCACGTAGCGCATTCGCGAAGGTGAGATCGATCTGAGGGCGAACCGGGATCTGGTTGATACCATTCAGCTGGTATTCAACCGGATCCTCAACGGTCAGGATCTTCTTGTCGGGCGTGTTCAGTGCAGACAATGCCGCGTACAGGGTGGTTGTCTTTCCGCTACCGGTCGGTCCCGTGACCAGCACGATGCCGTGTGGGCGCGCAAGCAGTTGTTTGAACCGTTGCAGCGTGTCGCCCTCAAACCCCAGCGCAGCGAAATCCAGGGTCACATCGCCACGATCCAGCAGCCGCAGTACCACGCTCTCACCATGCAGGGTGGGCACTGTAGAGATGCGCATATCCACCTCGCGACCTTCGACGCGCAGCTTGATACGACCGTCCTGTGGCAGCCGGCGTTCGGCGATGTTGAGATTGGCCATCACTTTGACACGGGAGATGATCGCCGCGGGTGAAACGCCGCGTGGGAGCCCAATTGCACGCAGGGCGCCGTCAATCCGGTAGCGGACCGAAACCTCGTGCTCGAATGGTTCGATATGGATGTCGGAAGCGCGCGACTCCAGGGCGCGCGAGATCAGTTCGTTGACACGGCGAATAACGGGCGCTTCGCTGGCCATGTCGCGCAGATGTGCGATCTCGTCGGCTTCGCTGCCGGCGCGGGGGCTTTCGCTGGCCGCCAGTGGCTCGGATTCATCAGTTGTGGGGAAGTGCCTGGACAGGGCGGCCTGGATATCGCTGATCAGCCCGATCCGCGGAGTCACCGGCCGACCCAAGGCGAGTTTCAGGGCCTCGAGGACGAATCCGTCGCCTGGATCAGCCAATGCGACTTCGACCCTATCTCCGGATGATCGCAATGGCACCGCGTGATGCTGTCTGAGGAAGTCCACCGAGACCGAGACATCATCGCCCAGGGCATCAAGATAGTCTTCCTTCATGGCAAGCGGCCAGCCCGTTGTTTCGGCGATGGCCTCAGCCAGATCGCGTTCACCAACGAAGCCGAGTTGCACCAGCAAGGGTCCGAGCAGACCGCCCTTTTCGGCCTGCAGATTGATTACCTGCTCGAACTGCTCGGCGGCAAGCTTTCCTGATCTGACCAGCGTTTCGCCGAGACGTTGGCTGTTTGTTTTGTGAATATCCATGTCAACCCTCAGAATAACCCGATTCCGGGTAAATGGGGATGTAAACGTGGGCCCGTTAAGGACCCGCAATCTCCTGATGGAACAGACTGTATTCATTCGACGGATGTCTACATGACGGCGCATCTATCTCTGCAGATGACACTTGTGTCTATTATGATGGATCAGCTCAACTCGAAACAGCCGAAGGCGAGGAACTCTAGAAATGAATGTGAAAAACAGCAAACGGCCCATTCTCGTACCGGTGGATTTTTCTGCCCACTCGAAGGCCGCGCTGCTAAAGGCTTGCGAATTGGCAGAGTGCACCAAAGAACCGGTGATCGTGTTGCATGTGGTACACGATCCCGCCGACATGCCCGGGTATTACGGGGCGGTCACGAAAAAGAAGGAGCTTCTGAAAATAGAGGACCTTGCACAGGAGTCGTTCGATGATTTCATCCGGGCAATTGTCGAGGAATACCCTGAACTGACGGTGCTCAAGGCAGCCGAGAAGATGCTCGTTGTCGGTTTGCCGGTAAACCGCATACTCGAGGTCGCCGACAAGAAGAGTGCTTCGATCGTGGTGATGGGAAGTCAGGGACGCACCGGGATCAAGCACCTTATGCTCGGTTCAAAGTCTGAACAGATTGTGCGTCTGTGCCCGTACCCGGTGCTGATCGTGAAAAACTAGTCGTGGCAAATCGATGATCGGGCGCCGCCCGGCACCCGGTCTGGTCACGTTTTTTCGGCGCCCCCGGCTGCTCAAGGGCTAAGGCGCTTTTCGTACGCCACGCCAAAATCCGTTTTAGCGGGACACCCTGGCGCCTATTTGCCTTTGCTGGACAGTTCGGCCCGCCGTTTCTTACTTTTCTTCAGTTCCAGGCGAGCAATCTGCAGTTCCAGTTTGAGGTGTTTGCGCTTGCCTGAGTCTTTCTCTTTGGAAAGCTTCTGTTTGAGTTTCCTTTCTTTCTTCGCCAGATCCAGGAGCAGGCCGTCTATACGATCAAGGGAGGCATGCCCCTTTTTCTCGCCTTTCGATAGCTGTTCCTGCAGGTTCTTTAGTATTTTCTTTATTCCCACGATTTACCTTCCATCAAGAGGTATTGCTACAAGTTGCCGCACAGGTACGTGCAATCCATCATCACCGCGATGTGTGACAGCAACGTGAAATCCGAACATCTGCTGCTTTAGCGGGCTTCGGCCTCGAGTTCGATCTGTTCATCCGGGGCCAGTACCGTTTTTGCCATCCGTTTGCTGAAGTAGTAGATCCTTTTCTGCTTTTCGATGATGTCGATCTCCGTGGTATAGGCGGCTATCCGATTGGGTTCCTCCGCGACCAGACGGCTCGCCTGGTGGGCTGCAGCGGACTCGGCGAGATCCGTAATCTCGTCTTTCATCTTGATCACCTCTTGTGCCGCCTCAGGGCTGTTATGAGCAACCGCGAGAATTGCCCCGCTAAGCGCCTTTTTGACCACATCGTGGAAGTCGTTGAGCACTTTTGCCGTGGACTCACTGATCGAGAAGCCGGCATCGATTCGGTCATTGCCCAGGTCAACCAGGTTGGTCTCGACCGTGTCACCGATGTTCTCGAGTTCGCTCAGCGCGGTCATCAGGTTCAGAAGTTCCTGGGTCTGCGCCTCGGTGAGGGTGCCCTTGCTGATCCCTCCCATATATTCGAGTATCTGTTCGTAGAGGATGTCTACCTCGTCGTCCATCTCGCGGATCTCGGTCAGGGTGTTTTTGTTGCCGCTGAGAATGGCGGGCATGATCTTGTCAACCATGGCCTGTACCCTCTCGCCCATGTTCAGCATCTCCATGCGCACCCGGTCGAGGGCGAAGGCCGGGGTCTTGAGCAGGTCCGGTTCCAGATACTTGGCGGTGACGACCAGGCCTTCCTCTTCGATCGGGCGGTCAGGAATCAACTTTTCGACCAGCCTCGCGAACTGAGCGGTGAACCCGATGAAGATAATGGTGTTTGCGATATTGAAAATCGTATGTGCGTTGGCGATCTGACGCGGTGTCTCGGCCCCGAGTTTATCGATACCGGTCAGTTCCGGGTAGGTTGGTGACAGCGAGGTGACAACTTCCGCAAGTTGTGGAATGAAAAGGAACCAGAGTACCACGCCTGCTATGTTGAACAGCACGTGCACCATCGCGGCTCTCACCGCCTCCCTGGGTTTTCCTATCGACGCCAGCATCGCCGTCACACAGGTTCCGATGTTGGCGCCGAAGGCCAGCGCTATGCCCGCAGGGAGTGTGATAAAGCCCTGACTCGCCATCACGATCACGATCCCGGTCGTTGCCGATGATGACTGGACGAGGCCGGTGAAGGCGGCGGCGATCAGGATACCGATCAGCGGGTTCTCCATCTGCACCATCAGGTCGAGGAACGGCTGGTAACTGCGCAGGGGCTTCATCGCGTCGCTCATGACGCTCATACCGAAAAACACCAGACCAAGCCCCATCAGCATGGCGCCGTACTGCTTGATCTTCTCGTTTTTCGAAATGAACAGCATGGAGAAGCCACCGCCGATCATCAGCAGTGCGGCCTTGGTGACCTTGAAGGCCACGATCTGAGCGGTGATCGTGGTACCGATGTTGGCCCCCATGATGACGCCGACGGACTGCGACAGGGACATCAGGCCGGCAGTGATAAAGCCCACTACCAACACGGTGGTGACCGATGACGATTGGATGACCGCGGTGACGAAGGCCCCTGTAACGGCCCCCATGAAGCGGTTCGATGTGAGCTTGGCCAGGATGGTCTTCATCCTTTCACCGGCCACGGCCTTGAGCGCATCCGCCATTTGCTCCATGCCGAACAGGAACAGCGCCAGGCCGCCGAAGAGCTGCATGCCCATCACACCCCAGTTCATTACGTTCTCAGAATCGCCCGCAGCGAGCGCGGGGAACGCTCCCAAGCTGAAGAACAATCCGAGCACGAAAATTCCGGCGAGTCTGATTCGGATATCGCTGTTTAATTGGAGGTAGGCCATGTATTTTTTCTCGCTCTTGTTTTAGAAACAGCTGATGTTTGTTACGGAAATGTTACAGCTAGGTGCGAAAATACCTCAAATGGTGCCTCACGTCCAAGGTGTATACGCGAGGGGCAAAGAATTGAGCGACCAAGGTGGTGCCGGCCGCCTTCTTTAGGGTTCGGAAAAAGGATTGAATGTGGTTTTTTTGCGACATTGGTGGGCCTAAGGGCAGTTGAAATGCAAATGAGGCGCGCAATCAGCCAACCCTGGCGCACCCGAATGGACGCGCCAGAATCGTTTACGCCAGTTTTTCGGCCATCCCGGCCGTGGCCTTCTTTAACTTCGATCGAGGCCTGCCAAGAGCAGTGGACTCTTTACCCGATGAATTTTCCGTCGTGTAACCGCTGCGCCTCCATGAGTTCCAGTTCCCTGGAGCCGGAGATGACGATGTCGTGCTGGGGCACGAAACTCAGCTCAGGATTAAGGCGTTCGTACGGGACCGAGTTGAGAATCACTTTCATCGCATTCAACCTGGCCAGGTGCTTATCGTTGGACCGGATGATGGTCCAGGGGGCAACGTTCGTATTGGTGCGCTTGAGCATTGCGTATTTCTGGTTGGTGAAGTCGTCCCACCGGTCCTGCGCCTGTACGTCGATTTCCGAAAGTTTCCACTGACGCAATACATCATTTTTACGTCGTTCGAAACGTCGCGCCTGTTCTTCCCGGGTTACCGAAAAGTACAGTTTTATCAGCACGGTTCCTTGTCGGACCATGTCTTTTTCGAAGCCGGGGCAGCCAACCATGAAATTCTCGTACTCTTTATCGGTGCAGAACCCGAAAACCGGCTCGACGACCGCACGGTTATACCAGCTGCGATCAAACATCACGACTTCGCCACCGCGGGGCAACGCACGCACATACTTCTGAAAGAACCATTGCGTCTTCTGTTCTTCCGTCGGTTTCCCCAAGGCAACGACACGATAGTGCTTTTCGTTCATGTAGCGGGTCACACGACGAATCGTGCCACCTTTGCCCGCAGCATCCCTCCCTTCGAATAGGATGACCATCCGGGTTTTGGTCTGCTCGAGGTGCTGCTGCATCTTGATCAATTCAGCCTGGTAAGGCTTGAGTTCCTCTTCGCGCCGGTAGCGCTTTGAGGCTTTGCTTTTCAACCCCTTGAGTTTGGTCAATTCCTCCCGCAGATTTTCGTTTTCCTGCGCCAACTGCTCCGCGCTATTCGCTTGTTCGCTTGTACCTGGATTGATGCTTTCGTCGTTCATGGTTCGCGCTCTCAGAAATGGCCAAGGGATCAGGCAATGATACCGCTCCGTTCTCATGGAGGCAGGCCACTTTGCCGATAAAATCGACCGCAAGATGACGTGAAGCAAAAAATCTCACAGATATTGGCGTGAGTCGTGCCTCGTCAAGTCAGCAAAATGGGTGCTGGGCGCATTGCCGCTGGGGATCCGGGTCACACCCAAGAAACGAAAAAGCCCGATATCAAGGTCGGGTTTTGGGATGCAGCTACCCCGATTGGGTGCGGATTCCCGATCAAGGGAATCTGGTTGGGGTTCAGTCGAGTATTGTTGCTCATGTGCGCAGCCTGCAAAAAAGTGGGCGAGGGCGGCCAACGCATTTTGTGCTTGGATCTCATGTCCCGGAAACTTCTTTGGTGCCGCTATCGATGATGGACGCCAAACGGTCTTCGACCCTTTTCTCAAAGGCTTCGTACTCGTCGTGACTCATGAAACGACTGGCTGTGTGCATCGCACTGTTTGCCAGGCCAATCCGCAGTTTTGCACCCGCTTTATCCCCTTCTCTCGCCAGAATCATAGCGATATTGATGTGCTCCATTGTGGTTTTTTGGAGCTGTTCATCCATGTGAGGCAGATGCTGATGTACCGACTTCTGTGCATTGTGCTCGGAGAGTCCTTCACGCTTGCGCCCCGTTTTCGCTGCCGTTGGAGGTGAGGTTTTGTCTTGGTGGGGGTTTCCGGCCGTTCCGCTCCTGGTCGCACGCGGTTCCTCATCGTGTTTTTCTGCCACAGGAATTTGTTCCACGTGGCTTTCAAGCTTTTCCCATATGTCGTAGTTGCTTTTGATCTCTCCCATGGGTGAACGATGGACCTGCACGTGGTGCAATCTGGACGAAATCGCCATCAACAGATGGCGCAGGGAATCAATCAGGCCACTTAGCAAACCATGGGAATCGGAGGAAGATGAAGAAACGTTGCCGGGGATGTTTTGTTTGGCCATCGCATTTTCTCGCTGCACCCGGTTCAGTCTACGGCGCAGAAATAATCCTGTGCATACCCAAAACCGCTTGTGTCTAGCATAGCCGGTCAGCCGAATCGAACCGATATTTCGGTCGGCAACGGACGCAGAACAAGCCGGCTGCCGCGACCGCCCGCGAAGGATATGCTGCCCGGCAACTTCTGCTGATCATCCAGGACCGCGATCGGCCAGATCCTGCTCCACGATCAGTCTGAATTATTCAGATCTTGCTCTGATTTCGTGAGCTGGTGGTAGCTGAAGCTGCCTATGACGGCAGCGAGAAAAAAATAAAGCAGGAAGAGAGAAAACAACAAGGTCATAGCGGACGGAAAAACGCCCTGTGCTGTGCGTAGCACCAGGGGCAGAAAAAATATCAGGAAAAGCACAACGGCTGCCAAACGGGATCTGAAAAACAATCCGACGATGCAGGCGATAGCGATGATGGCTCCGGCTGCCATCTGTGGTCTGGAGGCCAGGACGGAAAGGGTTTCCGCTCCGTGCTCCTGGAGCAGAAGCCCAAAATCGAGAACCAGCCAAGCCACTGCGGCATAAATGGCGTTGACGACCGTCTGTTCAGCTTTCTGTAGATCCATGGTTTGTATTGATTGACATTCAATGTGTCAGACAATATCAGATCTTGATTGGCCAGAGTCGACCTCTGGCTGAGGCGGCGGAAATGCAATGCTGTCCAGGGCTTCAACAATGGGCCGGCGTTCGGATCGAAATTATGGGAATGGCGGTTTGATGCAAGAGCACTGGTCACGGGGGACAAGCGACATCCCGGTCCAGCTGCCCGCAGATATTCGTGCCTGGCCGGCCGGCATCCGCAGCCATCCTCACCCGTGCGAGGATCGGCCGGGCGCTGC
>CAZCDY010000039.1:0-3722 GCA_964497145.1 uncultured Gammaproteobacteria bacterium | reverse complement strand
CCCCGTCTGCGCAATACATATCCTGCCCCTGGCATTCGGGTAGAAATTTGAACGCCGACGAGTCGCTCGGCAGACCTTGTTCCTGTGTTTGTATATATTAAGCGGATTGAGAATATTTCGATAATGGCATCCTGATCGACAGGTCTCCTGTCGGCGAAAGCTTCGCCCGCGTTTGGTTCTCTCGTGCGGCTATAAGAGCGTCTGTAGCGCGTTCTTACCGGTCGCTGTTCGTCCCTGGTGCGATTTCCGCCTCGCTGGTGCCCAGTGACACCGATTCGCCGAGTGTGTCGGTCTCGCCACGGAGCTGTCGCAGGTAGCTGTCCACCTCAAGCCCAAACAGTTCTTCGCGGGTTTTCTGATCCATCTGGTACCAGGTGTAAGCGCCGGCGCCGGCGACCAATAGAATGAATATCAGTAAGCTGAACCATGGCCGCCGCGGCGGTCGGTAGCGGGCCTGTATCGGCGCGTGCATCGGGTAGGCTGCTGGTGACGATAGTGCTTTTTCCGGTGCCGGCTCGACGGTGCCGGCGAGCTGGTCGGACAGATTCGAATATGCCTGGTAGGCTTGGTGTGGTTCGCTCGGTGGCCGGGTTTCGTGCCCTGACGGTGGCAGGTCGACCGGCGGCGGTTTTACCAACGGCAGATCTGGCATGTCGTCGACCGGCGGTGGCGGCATGACCACCTTGTGTTGCGCTGCGTCGGCCTGAGGATCTTCGTACAGATCTTCGTCATCAGCGCCCAATGCCGTGTCGTCGCTGGTAAAGCTGTTACCCAGGTCTATTGGCACCCGGCTAAGACGTTCCTCGGATAGCTCGCTGAACACGAGGCGGGCATCTTCGGCACCGAGTTCGAGCTTCTGCTCAACCGCGCCGTGCAGCAGCAGGCGGCTGCAAAATTGGTTAACACGCCTCGGTACGCCCTCGCAGGCGATATCGAGCACCGGCAGCAACGACGCCTTGAGCTTCGGTCGCCCCTTCCAGCCGACGACCTTCAGGCGGTGGATTATGTAGGACGCCACCTGTTCCTGGGTGAGCGGGTACAGGTGAGCGGCGGCAGTCACGCGCTGCCGCAGCTGTTCGAGCGCGTTGTCCTGGAGCTTCTCGCGCAGTTCTTCCTGGCCAACCAGGAAGATCTGTAACAGCGGACTGCCATTGGCCTGAAGGTTGGTCAGCATGCGCAGCTCTTCCAGCGCGGTGAGGGTCAGATTCTGCGCCTCGTCGACGACCAACAGCGGCGGTCTGCCGGCGTTTTTCGCCTGCGTGAACAGTTGCTTCAGGCGCTGCAGCACCGTCGCGGTATCCATGCCCTCGACGTTGACACCGAACTCGTAGGCGGCCGAGCGCAGGACCTCGTTGGCTTCTAGCATCGTGTTGACCAGCGTTGCGATCGTGTAGTCGCGCGGGCCGTAATCGGACAGCAGGTCGTTGATCAGGGTAGTCTTGCCCATGCCCGGCTGACCGGTCACGACGACGAAGCCCTCGGCTGCCTGCAGCGCGTATTGCATATACGCGCGTCCCTTGGCGAAGCTGGGGTAGCGATAGCAGAAATGGTGGTCGGGGCTCAGCCTGAAAGGATCACCCGTTAGCCCGTAGAATTCCTTGTACATCCGATGTGCCGCCGGCTATGTCGATCTGCACGGTTTATCGGCTGGGTCAAAGGAATGTTGAACGCTGACGTTTACC
The DNA here is from genome assembly GCA_964497145.1 of uncultured Gammaproteobacteria bacterium. Taxonomy (GTDB): domain Bacteria; phylum Pseudomonadota; class Gammaproteobacteria; order Chromatiales; family Chromatiaceae; genus Thiosocius. Next base: position 2,040 of record CAZCDY010000039.1, on the reverse strand, counting down.
CGCTTTTCACAGAGGCTGACGCTAGCCGTGAGCGCAGGTTCTTCCGCGTTTGGCCCACTAGGCAAATGTCAGCCTCAAGCTGCACAAAGCGGGCATCCTGCTGGTGGCACTGTGCGTCTGCCGTTCGAGAAATTGGGTGAACGCCGGTAGGGAGCTGCCGAGGCGGGGTATCCATGGCGGAAGAAATCCGCCCTCATCGGGTCTGCGTATGTCGGGTAGAGAGGTTGTCCATGGTCTGGTCCACGAACCGGTCCAGCTTTTTCGACAAACGCTGGTGCTCCTCTTTTGCCTGAGCATTGCCGCTGACCGGACTGAGCCGTTTGTTGACCAGCTCGTTCAACTCCAGAACGGTATCCGTCTCCTGCTGATGATCAAGCGCCTGCAGTAAGGCCTGGCTGGCATTCTCGTACTCCTCGAGTTTGCAGTAGACGCAAGCGGCGCGTAGATAATGCGCGAACTGGTTGCTGACTTCAGTGCTCATCCCATGTGCAGCCAAGGCGAAGCGCTCGTTGGCCCGATGAAAATCGCCTGCCTTGAAGGCCTCGTCGCCCTCGGCAAAAAGATGTTGGTTGCACTTGTCGATAAGATCCCTGATCTGATCCACGTACATGGGAAACTTCCTGTTCCTGACCTCTGCGATATGCAGCCACTCTCTGGCGTCGGCATAATTTTTCAGTCTTACCAGTTCTCTGCCGATGAGATGGGCGCTCTGAACATACTTTTTTTGCCCATGCTCGAAATGAGTCTTCAGCAGCTCCACAACCCGCTCATGGTCGTTGACCTCGGTGGCGGCCAAGAGCCCCCCGATCACCTTTTCAAACCTGCGATAATTCTCACTCATGTCCAGCAGCGCGTCCCGCGCTGCCTGGCGAATATCCTCTTCGGCGGATTCATCATTGATGACATCGATCAGTACCAGCAGAGCCTCGGGACTTTTTGCCTGTCCAAGGAGCTTGGCGGCCCGGTAGCGCTCGGTTTTGTTTCTTGTGTTGATAAGAAAATCGATGCAGAAGAACATCATACTGTTGATTTCATCCTGCTTCCGGCTCCAGAGGGTGAGACTTGTTATCAGCAGTGCCCCGACAACAATGATCACAACCCCGAAGACGATGTACGGGATGACAGAAGAAGGTTCCTCGGGCAGGGTTGCTGCCGCGGGAGCGGCGGACAGTGGGGATGAAACCAGGAGCCAGACTGTTAAGGCGGCTATCTTGTTGGGTGGCATATTGTTATTCCGGCAATGAGACGCTTCAGAAACTCGGATCTGTTCGGGTGAAGTCCGTCTGAAGTCATCAAAACAGCCCGCAATGGGGCAGAGATCTCCAAGAAGTCGGCAAGCACCCTATCCGGAGAGTATATGCAGTTTCTCAGGCAGATAGGAATATTGCGGGCTATATCGCCGACAGGTGCCAAACGTCGGGGCCGATGCGTGTCGGCGCTCGAAGTCTTATTGAGTAAGTTGTGTTAGGCGATGTGGATTCTTGGCGAGCGATGGACACTGTTGATCGTGCGCGAACTGCGCCGCGACGCGGCAGGCGGATTTTTCGACGCCTGCGCAGGACTCAATCGGCCCAACCCAGCACGTCGCGCATGATCGACCAGCGCGGTTCCTTGCTTTTTGCACCCTCGCCCTGTATCCAGTAGCGTTCAAGTGTCTCGATCGCACCTGACTCGTGCTTCAGGAGCAACCAGGAGTCGACGAAGTCGGACAACTTCGGTGCGTTGCGCGGCAGACCGAGCGCGATCGGCGCGGCGACGGTGTGTGGCTTCGGTACCACGACGGTGTAACTGGGGTAGACCAGCGTCCAGGCCGAGGCCGCCTCGGCCGAAAGCAACAGCGCATCGAACTCACCCGGGGCGGCCAGGAAAAACGCCTTCGGCGAGTCGATTGGGACGATTTTCACATTTGGCAGATTGCGTTTCGCGAACTTCGAGTAGTACGGCAGATTCACCGCCGCGATCGTCATCGATTCGATCTCCCTGAGCTTTTCGTTGGTATCGAAGTGACCGCGTTCGTGGTCAGGCACGACCAGCCCCAGG
>CAZCDY010000038.1:0-27777 GCA_964497145.1 uncultured Gammaproteobacteria bacterium | reverse complement strand
GCTTATGAAGATATTCTCGAACACCCCTATCAACATGGGACACACTATGTCGTGTCGTTCAAACAATCACTCCGCGGCCTGGAACCCGGCGCACCGGTGGAATACCGCGGCATTCCGGTTGGTCGGGTCGAACGTATTATGCTCAAGGAAGCCAGTGCCCATGAAGAGAGGGGGCACGACTTTCCCATTCCCGTCTTGATCTATATCGAACCTGGCCGTATGCAGGTCCCCGATACCGAGGGATCGATCGCCGCGATCAGGGCCGAGATCGAAACCGGTGTGCGTAATGGAATGCGGGCGACTCTGCAGACCGGCAATCTGCTGACCGGACAAAAACTGATCGGGGTAGATTACTTCCCGGATGCAGAACCGGCAGAACTGGGGAGCTTCGAGAAGTACAGCACCATCCCCACCGTCGAAACCGGTGTGGAACTCCTGCAGACCCAGGCCAGCGCACTGTTGAAAAAGCTCAATGCGCTTCCGCTGGAAGAGACCGTGGCCAGTGCCACCAGGGCAATGGCCACGGCTGACGATGCCCTGCTCTCATTGAAGGCCACGCTGGCGTCTGCAGACACCATGATAAAAGGCACAGACACAAAGGCCCTGTCCGGCGAACTGACCGCCACCCTGCAAAAGTTGCGCTTTGTGCTGGACGGCTTCTCCCGGAATGCCGAGCTCTACAAGAACCTGAATACCTCGCTGAGATCGCTGGACTCGACCCTGAACAACACAAAAAGCCTGACCCGGCAGTTATCCGACAAACCGAACTCGCTGCTGTTGCCGGCCAGCAAAGAACCCGACCCGATCCCGAGGGCCAAGCAACAATGAAACGTCTACTCATTATCCTCGTCGTGTTCCTCGCCGGCTGCGGCGGTAAGACACCGGAACTCACGCAGTACCTCTTGCGTGCCGATGCCAGCGGCCAAACCACAGAGCCGGCTGTGGTGAGCATCGGGATTGGCGAGCTCACGGTCGCCCACTACATCGACGACCCTGGCCTGGTGATTGAGTCCAGTGACGGCGAGGTGCGCGCAGCACGCCATCACCAGTGGGCCGAACCCTTGCGCGAGAGCCTGCGCGGCTATCTCGCCAACGAGATCGCCACCGCAAGCGGACACCCGATAGGCAGCCAGGAGCACAAGACATCAAGCTGGAAGCGACGCATCGATATCCGTATCGACCAGCTGCATGGCAATGTGGATGGCGAAGCCACATTGGTGGCCCAATGGGCCGTGATAGACACCGCCAGACTCCGCCTGCTTGCCGAGGAACACTATTCCGGCACCGAGCCGCTCAGCGGGGACGGCTATGAGGCGCTGGTCCGCGCCGAAAAGATACTTTTAAGCAGGCTGGCCGTTGCGATTGCGGGCTCGTTGAAATAACCGCCTGATTGAAGGGCCCGGTGCCGGTCGCGGCAAGGGCTTGCGGGCCTATCTGCAGTATCCGGTCTCCGGTTTATTGAGGCCGCCGCCAGGCTCAGGTTCTCGCGCCGGGTCAGTAACGTGTAGCGCTGGCCTTTAACTCCAATCCCTCCCGGGTACATTGCGATGAAGCCAGAGCCACGGCCGCCGGCAGTGCCTGCTCGACCGTCCGGCCACCGCTCAATGCATGCACCATCGCCGCATTGAACACGTCGCCTGCACCGAGCGTGTCAACCACCGCTTCCAAGGTCGGTGCCGCCACATGCAGCAACCGGCCCTCGTGATCGACGGCCCAAGCCCCCTGGGCTCCCCAGGTACATGTGGCAAGCACTCCCCGAGGCAGGCTGCGCAACAGCGACTCTGCATCTGCAAAACCCTGCGCCAGCGCGTAATCGCGTGAGAACAGCAACAGGTCGGCCTGTTCGAACAGCGCCTCGATCCCGCTCCTCGGCTTCTCCACCTCCAGTGACACCGGCAGTCCGCACATGCCGCGCGCACGCCATAGCATCGGCACCAGCTGGTCGACCGCCCGCCCTTCGAAGTGCACCCAGTCGAAGCGGCGCAGATCCAGCTCGAGGAAATGCTCGGCGCGATATTCAGGCAGGTCGCGAAAATGCACGATACTGCGTGAACCGCTGGCCTCGCTGAGCAAAATGTATGAAGTCGGCATCACTGCGTTTGGGATGCGCACCGCCAGCGAGGCGTCGACACCATGACGAACGAAACCTCGATCGACTATTTCCGACAGCTGTGCCAGGTTGCCGACCCAGAAGGCCTGCACGCCCAGCTGCGCGAGCACTGTTGCGGTATTTGCCGCGTTTCCGCCCATGCGCTGCGACTGCGCTGACGCACGCACCTCGGTGTCTTCGTCCGGATACCGTGCGACCCGGTTGATGATATCCAGCGTGGCTGTCCCCACGCACATCACGCATGTCATTCTTCCAGCTCGCCCCTCATCTGCCCCTCTTTGCCCAGATCCAGTCCGGCCCGCCTGCCGCAGCCTGTCCCACGCGTAACCCGCTGCGAACAATCAACGCCTGACATGCGCAAACAAACGAATCGCCAATCACTCATCGCTATGACCATGGTCACGCCGTGACGCTGATCCAGCGGCAGGCCGGCATCCTCGTCACTTGACCCGACAGTCAACGAACCTTCCATGCATATCCACCATCAACTGGTCTGGGCTATGATCACTTGAGGCGAACCCGAATCCTAGCGGGAGGAAAACGTAAACGCCATGGAACAAGATCGCATCGAGTACATCAAGCCGGTTTCTCAAGACGATCTGGCAGAGACCATAACCGCCTGTAAGAAGGGACCCGGCACCTGCAAACGTGATGCCGGGTCGGAAGCCTTGTTCGAGGCGGAACAGAGCTATGTTCGCAGATGGCGGATAAAGCGCGGCGAAGATGAACAAGAGGCCTCAAGGGAAGACAACCTGATTGGACTGGCACTGTCCGGCGGCGGAATCCGTTCCGCGACTTTCTCGCTGGGCATCATGCAGGCCCTGGTCAATCGGGATCTGTTGAAGAGGATTGACTATCTGTCGACGGTATCCGGTGGTGGCTATATCGGCTCTTCGATCACCTGGCTCACCAGCAAATTGGCGCAAAGTGAAGAAGCTGAGGAGGATCCCAAAAGATTCAGCACGCTCAAGGGCCAGTTTCCCTATGGCAGTGACGATCCAAGGCCGGAAAAAATCCAGCGGGCCGAACCCAGGCAGGAGCGCATGCTGAAGTATCTGCGTGAGCATGGCTATTACCTGACACCAGGCACAGGTATCAGTGCCTTCAGTCTGCTGGGAGCGATACTGCGCGGCACCTTCCTTAACCTGCTGGTCTGGTTACCCACTTTCGTACTGCTCTTCCTTTTTCTGCTGTGGGCACCGGGTCTGGGCGGGGATTTCGCCAAGAATGTGCAACCGCCCGTCTATACCTATCTGCTGCGGGAGCTGGCTCCCGCGATATCGCCCCCTGCCCTCTCTGACAAAGAAACCCGGATCGCGGCTCAATGGGCTGAGTTCGACGGTCCATGGCAGTTATCCCCACCCGAAGTACAGGCGGTACGCGAAGAGCTGAAGGCCAGGGCACCCTTCGAGAAGGCCGGGTCCACATCGAAAAAGCCTCGTTTGATCTTGTTTGAAGCAATCCTATGGCTCGGTCTTTTTACATTTGCGCTGTTGGCGATTCTGGCGACCATATACTCCATTCTCACCTGGTTCAGCCAGGGCAACGAGGCCAAGACCCGCAATGAATGGTATGCGCGCAGAAGTACTGCCGAGAAGTTCGTCGCCATCCTCTTTCCCCTTGGCATCGTCAGCCTCATGGTTGGGTTGCTGCCGCTGGCAGGCACCTTTCTCCACAGCTGGCTTGCCGGCGCCGCGCCACTCGCTGCCGTCGTCGGCGCCGCTATTGCGCTCCGCGACTTCATGTCGTCTGGTACAAAAGAGGATAGCCGGACGCCGGGCGCCCTGGTCGGCGTTGGCGCGGGACTTTTTCTGTATGGCGTGCTGGTCAGCAGTTACCTGCTCGCACAGGCACTGCTCGATGCCTGGGACTCCCACTTGCCGGTGATTGCCGTAGCGGCGGCTGTCTTCATTCTCGGCTGGTTTGTGAATCTCAATTACGTCTCCATTCATCGCTACTACCGTGATCGTCTGATGGAGACGTTCATGCCCGACATCGAGGATGCACAGGGCCAACGTACCGGTCGCGCACTTGGGGCAAATACCGCCTGCCTGCATGAAATCAGCAACCCGGAGAGGCCACATGGGCCTTACCATATCGTCAACTCCAATGTTGTCCTGGTCAGTTCCAAGGATCCGGTCTACAGGAATCGTGGCGGAGACAACTTCATCCTTTCACCCCTGTATTGTGGCAGCAACGCCACGGGCTGGCGCCGGACAGAAAACTACATGAGTGGCCGATTGACCCTGGCAACCGCGGTAGCCATCTCGGGTGCCGCCGCCAACCCCAATACCGGCGTCGGTGGCGTCGGACTGACCCGCAACCTTTTCGTGTCGCTGGTCATGTCTTTGCTCAATCTGCGTCTGGGCTACTGGGCGGACCACCCAAACCCGGAACACCTGCTCAGCCATCTTCCCAATCACTTCAGGCCGGGCGCCTATGCATTGAGCAATGCGATGGGGGCCGAAGGTGGTGGCTACCAGGAGAACCGCGACTTCGTTCAGCTGAGCGACGGCGGCCACTTTGAGAACACGGGCCTGTACGAACTCATCCGACGCCGGGTCAAGTTGGCAATCGTATGCGATGGCGGGGCCGACCAGGAGTTCTCATTCTCGGACATGCAGACGACCGTCCGTCGCATCGAAGATGACTTCGGTGCGCGTATCAAGATACTGGAGCCGGACACACCGGACCAGGTAGTGCCGGACGCACCACTGCCTCCACGCTATCCGCCCAGATCAGGTCTGGCCCGACAGGGACACATGCTGGCCAGCATCTCTTATGCGGATGGCAGCAAAGGCTGGCTGATCTTCATGAAGACCACACTGATCGAGGACGTCAGCTTCAAAGTAAAAGGTTACGTGGCCCAGAATCCCTCTTTCCCCGATGAAAGCACCGCCGATCAGTTTTTCGACGAGGTGCAGTTCGAGGCTTATCGGGAGCTCGGCTTCTGTATCGCCGACAAGATGCTCGACGGACAGGTCACTACGGATCGCGGAGAGGTCAGTCTGCAAGAACTGATCAGCGACTGTGGATCCTATGTGCCAGTGCCGCAATAGCCGAGCATCGGATGCCGGTCGCTCTGACCCTTCCGTCTCTGGACACGCTGCCTGGCCGCAGTCCTCGCGGGGTTGGGCGAAAGAACAGGCCGGGGCTGATCGAAATCATCCGCTACGCCCCGCCACACTTCTTGAGCTCTTTGCTCATGTATTTGGAACCAATCCACAGATCAAAGTACAAGAGCGCTTTGGGGTGACAGCCCAGGAATGACCAAATGCATGGGGAGAAAAGTATGCAGCACCTGTCACGCTTCGAGAAAAGGGGCCGTTCGTCCACACTGGTGGTGCTGTTGCACGCCTATACGATGTCACCCGACAAGCTGCTCGCAGTAAAGAGAGTGATAGAGGAACAGGACAGCTACCTTGATGCCGATATCTATGTTCCGAACCTCAATGCAGGTCTTCTGTCGACCGAAGACCCGGCAGAGATTGTCCTTCGACTGGCCAAGGAGGTCGATGAGTACTGGGACAAGCGCAAATCGCCAGGCGGTGTTGACAGCTACGGGCGCATCGTTCTGGTGGGACACAGCCTGGGAGCACTGCTTGCGCGTAAACTCTATGTGTTTGCCTGTGGCGAGAATCCCGACGTGCCATTCGAGCCGCCACTGAAAGGCGCGCAGCCTCGGGAATGGGCCAAAGTCATTCAACGGGTAATATTGTTGGCGGGGATGAACCGCGGCTGGCAGATATCGCACCACCTTTCACTCGTCAACAGTATCATTTGGACCGCTGGTGTGCTGGTCGGCAATGTCATCGCACTGTTCTGGCGCCCCCTCCTCATCTCTCACATCCGACGCGGCGCGCCCTTTCTCACCCAGCTCAGATTGCAGTGGCTGTCTATGCGCAAGCATGCATCAGAAAAGGGGGCAGGCGATGCACTGACTGTTCAGTTATTGGGTTCCATCGACGATATGGTTTCGCCCGAGGATAATATTGACCTGGTCGCAGGAAAGGACTTCGTCTACCTCGACGTCCCTTCTTCAGGGCATGCGGATGTTATTGCAATGGACGATACCCAGGCTGGTATACAGCGGCGCGAAGTTTTCGTTCCCGCACTGACAGAAGATGAATCCGCGTTGAGCCAGCGGGCGGTATTGCCCGCAGATGCCGCGCCGGCCTCGGAACGTGCAGATGTGACCGATGTGGTCTTCGTTGTCCACGGCATCCGAGACAAAGGTTACTGGACTCACAAGGTCGCCAGACGCGTGAAGGCTCTCGGTCGAAACCACGGCCGTATATTTGAAACCGAGACGTCGAGCTACGGCTATTTCCCCATGCTGCCGTTTCTGCTGCCCTGGCGGCGGCGGGCCAAAGTGGAATGGCTCATGGACCAATACGCGGAAGCCAAGGCGACATATCCGAACGCCGAGTTTTCGTTTGTCGGTCACAGTAACGGCACCTATCTACTTGCCAAGGCCCTCCAGGAGTACCCAAGCTGCCGCTTCAAGCGCGTGGTTTTCGCCGGCAGCGTGGTGCGACGAAAATACGACTGGTCTGCCCTCATACGCTCAGGACAAGTTGAGGCGATCCTCAACTATGTCGCCACCGCTGACTGGGTCGTGGCCTTCTTCCCCAAGGCCCTGCAAATTTTGCGGCCTGTGGACCTCGGAAGTGCCGGACACGATGGATTCGATCAGACAGATGGTGAACGGATACGGGAACTCCACTTTGTGCGCGGAGGACATGCGGCTGCGCTCACAGAGGAAAACTGGGATGCCATCGCCAGATTCATTGTACTCGGCGAGCCCGTCAGGGAACCGAAACGAATATTCGATCAGAAACCGAGTGGCATAATCAGATACCCAGCCACCTTCGCGCCACTGATACTGCTGGCTATTCTTTCAGTGGCAGCCTATCTCGGCTACGCAATTTCCACCTCAACACTGCCGGAATGGCAGAGAACAGTCGCGCTGATCGGCTACCTGTGGCTGATTTGGAAAGTCGTTACGAAGCTATGAATGGGCGCTATGTTCACTTTGCGCCGGCATATCAAGGACGGACGGCCGTCGCTATCTGACCCTTGGCGATCATTCCTTGCCCCGACAGCGTCGGGTGCAGGTATCGAACTGCGTTTCGCATTGCTCCTCGGCGATCTGCAATGCGGCCCCGCAGCCCTTGGCCGCGGACCTGCGACAGTTGGCGTGCACACCAACACACTCCGATTCGTGCGATACCTGGCCCATGTACATCCTGCTTGAGTCCGACATGCAAGACTCGTAAAGCTGTTCGCAGGTCTGGGCACGGTTGCGCAGGCAATCCGCCTCGATCTGTGGGTCGATCTCCGCGCGACAGGCCTGGTGACTCCGCTCGCAGTCGGACAGACATGTCTCTCGCTCTGCTGCATCGGAAAGCGGAGCGGGGCCAGGCCGGGGCTCAGACCCGGCCGCGACACGCCGTCGCCGATCGATCTCGCGTTGCGTCGGGGTCAGCCAGTCGGCGCCCGGATCGACCGCACCCGCCGACTCGAGATGCCGCTGCGCGATATCCAGGGCGCCGCGATCGAGCGCACCCTCGACCAGGCCGTGATAGCGCTCGGCGATCACAATCAGGCCCTCGCGCGCAGCCGGATTGTGCGGCTCCAGCTCAAGCACGCGTTGAAAACGATCAAAGGCGTTGTTGCCCGCCGGGCGGGTCAACCGCAGTTCGGCCAGATCGATCTCTGCGGCTTCGATCAACTCGGTGATCTCGCGTTGCCGAAGCTCATCCGGTGAGGGTCCGCCGGGCTCCGGAATACCGACCGGCTCGGCTGCTGCGGTCGGCCGAGGATCGGGCGGTGCTTTGGGGAGAGGTTCAGCCGGGGCCGGCGGTTCCAGACGGGTCGGCTCGGTCGCCGGGGCCGCGGGCGAATCGGGCGATGCAACCGTCGTGGCAACGGCCTTGCTCCGGGTGCCGGCATGGGGTGGCGAGGCCACCGGTTTCTCAAGCGGGGGCAGCACCTGCTCTGTAGAGGTCGACTGACTGAGCCACCAGGCGCCTCCGCCAGCGCCCAGGACCACAACAGCGAGCACTGCCAGCCATCCTCCGGCCGTACGGCTCCCGGACTTCTCCCCGGGCGTTGCACTTGTGCTCGTAACTCCGTCTGCGGGGGCCACCGAGGGCACGGCCGTCGCGCTTTTCTCGGGTTCGGCGATCAGTGGCTCGAGGACGTCGGCGAGGCGACGCACGTCGAACTCCCAGCGGTTGTCGCTGATCTCGCAGGCCTGCAAGCGGCAAAGAGGACGCAGAGGTTCGGGCAGTTCCTGCTCAGGCGGCATGCCGGCGTTGTGCACCAGTACCGGGATGACCCGGACACCGCGGGTCAGTGCAGTGGTGATTTCAAGGCGTATGAAGTCGTGCGGATTGTCCAGGCGCCGGCGCCCATCGCCATCCTCGGCCTTTATCCAGCTGGGACCGATCATGGCGATCACGGCACCGCAGGACTCGATCGCGCGGTCGATGCCTGCGACGAAATCCATGCCCGGCTCGAGGGTTTCGATGTCCATAAACACGCGCTCGCGCCCGAAACGTTCGGCAAGATTGTCGAACAGCCGGCCGGCATAGCCCGAGCTGTCGTCGCGTCGGTAGCTGAGGAAAATCGCAGACATGTCTTATTCGGTGTATCTCAACCAAGCCAGCAATGCAGAAAGCTTACACGCTGAAGGCAGTTGCGTGTGCAGATTCCAATTCCGAGCATTGCCCACATAAACGCTGACGGCCGTGTGAAAACCCACGGCCGAATCCGGATTGATTGAACGCCGGCCAGATAGCGACTCGGCCCATCTGACCCGAGGTCAGTCCCGACGAAGGGTCATGGATACCATAAAAGTCGACCTCGGCCTGCATATTGCACATGGCCGGCGGCGATCACCCCTGCTACTCGTCCGACACGGCCGGCTGACGTTCGGACCACGGTTTGATGGGCAACCGGGCGGGACTCTCTGCAATCCGCTGCGGCAATATCAGGCGACGCCGGCCATCCTGCCACTGCAGCACGCTGGACTGGTTCGCAATCTGCTTGCCGGTCTCGTCGACCCGGTAATGCCCAAGCAGGGAACGAAATTTCATTTCACCCAGCTGCTCGCGAACCCTGTCTTTGTCCAGGGACCCTGCCAGACGGACTGCAGCCTCCAGCACCTGACCCGCACTATAGCCGTAAGCCGCATGATGGCCGGGATTGCGACCATACTTTCGCTCGTATCGATAAGAAAAATCGTAGCCGGCAGGCAGACGGTCGCTCCGTATCCATTCCACCACGCCCATGATGCCTTCAGCGTCTGCACCCAAGGCATCACCAAACTGCGTCAATGCCGGACCGACGGTAAATACGAATGCCTTTGGCTGAAGATTCGATTTTTTCGCCTGGCGCACGAAGGCGACAGAATCATCCAAATAGGTCCCACCTATCACGATATCAGGGCTACTGACAGCCATGCGCTCCACGAGCCCGGCGAAGTCTGTGGAGTTCCGCGGATACTCTTCGTCGAACACGATATTCAGGCCCGCCGCCGTAACCCGGGCACGCACGCCCTTGGCCACTTCACGAGGAAACTCGTTGTCTGCATGGAACAGGGCAATGTTTTTCAGGCCCCGATCCCTGGCGAATTCCAACACGGGCTCCATGTTGCGGGTGGAGGGTGTATCGATGCCAAAGATGTTCCTGTAACCCCTTTCCCAGATCTCGTCCGAGGCCGCACCGGCAGCCACCATGGGAAAGTCATGTTGCTCCGCCACCGCACTGGCCGCCAGCGTGAGACCGGACGAATAGGGCCCGATCAGCAGATCGACCTTGTCTTCGGTAATCAGGCGTTGATACAGGCCGGCACTGGCCTCTCGATCGGATTCGTCGTCGTAGTAGACCACTTTTACCCGTTTGCCGAGCAAGGCGCCGCGCGCGTTGAGGTCGCTCGCCCACATCTGTATGCCCCGATACTGTTCACGGCCAGGCTCTTCGTATTTTCCGGTCAGCGATACGGTCACACCAACTTTTATCTCACCGTCGGCCAGCACCGCCTGGGGCATGAGCAGACACAGGGTTGCTGCCAGCCCTGCAAGGAAGTTATACGCTTTCATCAATATCCCCGATTCGTGCTTGGGAGTTGGTTCGACAGGTCCGCCGCGAGGCCTATTTCTCTATGTCCATTTCACGCTTGGTGGTGTACAGCATGCGCACCATTTCGTACTCCATGGGCGACCCCATCTGGTAGTACCGGAACGCTGTCTGGCTGCGCGCATCGATCGCCTTCAGCGCGTAGTAAAGCCACTGCTCGTGAGAATTCTCGTTCAGCCCAAGGAACTCGACCTCATTAAACATCAGACTGTCCGCAACCAGACCCGTCGTATCGCGCAAGTTTGACGGCCCGAGAATAGGCAGCACGATAAAAGGGCCTCCAGGCACACCCCAGCGCCCAAGTGTCTGGCCGAAGTCTTCGTTGTTTTGCAATGCGCCCATCGACGTTGCGGGGTCAAACAGTCCGGCGACACCCATGGTGGTATTGATCATGAAACGCCAGGTACCGGTAAGCGCCGACTCGATCTTCAATTGCAGCACGGAATTGATGACATTCCGGATCTCGGAAAGGTTGGAGAAGAAATTGCTCACACCCTGCTCCGCGAAATCCGGCATCACAAACTGGTAACCCGCGACTACGGGAAGAAAGACGTAGCGATCAAAGTGGGCATTGAACACGTAGATATGGCGGTTCAGTCCAGTCCAGGGATCGTATACATCCCCGGCATAGCTGACGTCTTCCATGAGCACCCTGTCGGCAGCAAACGTCGGCTCATCGATATCACCTTCGCGAACGGGCTGGGTGCTGCAGCCTGCGACAAACAGCAGGACGAGCGATGCAAGAAGGCCGGCACGGATTTTCGGATTTGATTGCTTTATCATTTGCCCCGGCTCACTGCCCCATCGCACTCAGCATATGAGCAACATTGTCCCGATAATCCATGTTGCCGCAGTGACCACCGTGTGGATAAATCTTCGCACGCTCCCCGAAAACCCGGCGGAAAAACTCCATCTCCCCCGGCTCCAGAATGAGGTCGTCCTCGTTATGCATGACCTCGATCTTGGTCGCACTGCGAAGGTATTGTTCGATACCCGCCAGGCTCATTTTCTCTATCAGACCCTCCCGCGTGAGGGAAGGATCTTGCGCCTTGTAGTACGGATAAAAGAAGGAGTGGACATAGTCGGTAAAACCGAGGCGCATGGCGACCTTGTCATAGGGATCCATCGAACTGTACTTGGATAGCCGCACATTTTTCGGTTTGATATAGCCGGCGTCGTTCATGATGTCCGACGTCAACGCCAGGTTGGCCGAGGTCAGGCGAAAGGACACACCGATCAACGCGGCAAGCTCTTCATTTTTGAAATTGAGTTCCTGATAGGCCTTGTATAGACCATCTTCACTGAGGTCCAGGCGATCTTCGCGCTTGTAGACCTGGGTCAGCCTTTCCACCAGGGATTGGTAGTACTGATTAAAGTTGTCCACGCCGCCAGGGATGTTCTCCAGCATACGATCGAGCAGCGAGATGGAACTGTACAACCTTACAGGCGGATTGATCATCAGGACCTTTTTGAAATTGAAGGCTTTTTTCTGCTCGTCCAGCAGGGCGACGAAAGCCGCATTGAAACCACCCAGGCTGTAGCCGGCAAGAAAATAGTCGGTGACCTCGATGTCCGACTGAAGCTCATCGCGGACCAGGGTCATCACCCGGTACAGGTCCGCCGCATCCTTGTAGGCATGGCCGGGGACACCCGTTTCGGAGGCCGAGACAATGAAGTTCGCAAATGTGGGCGACGAAAGGCCAACCACGTGGAACCCGGCCTGGTAAAAGGCCTTTGCCATGATCTGGTTTTTGCCGCCGTCATGCGATCCGCCGGTGCCGGCGATCAGGAACAGCAAAGGCGCCGCTCCTTTCTGCAGGGCGTAGGAGTAGCGCAGCTCTTCTTCATACCAGAGCGCGTCTGGGGCCTCGCGTTGCTCGAACACGGTCAGCCGTGCCTGTTTCAAAGGGATTTTTTTGGGCAGCTCAGCGCGGAATGCCTGTGGGGTACCGACCACGGTGGCCACATAGGAATCGCGCAGCGGGTACTCGTAAGATTCGCTGGCCGCGCCCACCGCCCCTGCTGCCAGGAGCACGACGGAAAAAACCAAACTGTTTCTCATCTCTTTATCCGGCCTTTGTATACACAACAGCAACCGCAGATATTGCCATGTTGTGCGGAAAAATTGCGTCTTTGGGTACATATTGACGCGTTAAACCCATCCAGCGCGGGCATGTGGACTCCTTGCAGAGAAGAACACAAGCGATAGCCTCCAAGGCAACGCAGACTCGACGGGCAATCAATGGACCGATCTCTTACAACCGTGAGCTCTTGCGGGATGTTGAAGAATACACTACCCACCGTGTAAAGCCGACGGCGAGTTGAATTTTCGCACCGACACCGCAGTCTCCTTCTGCATAGGTTTTTTCGCGGGAGGGCTTGGTGTAGATTGCCGCACCCCATTCAGACTGGAGAAGCCCCGAGTGTTACCCCCTATCGCCGAACGGATCGCCAACGAGATCGTCGCCACCATGCGCCAGGTAGAGGCGGCCGTTGACCTGCTGGACGGTGGTTCCACCGTACCCTTCATCGCGCGCTACCGGAAGGAGATCACGGGCGGTCTGGACGATGCCCAGCTGCGCACGCTGGAAGAGCGCCTCATCTACCTGCGCGAGTTGGAGGAGCGGCGTACCACGGTGCTCAAATCAATCGAGGACCAGGGCAAGCTCACCCCGGCTTTGAGACTGGAGTTGCTGGGCGCTGATACCAAGACGCGCCTCGAGGACATCTACCTGCCGTACAGGCCCAAGCGCCGCACCAAGGCACAGATCGCCCGCGAAGCAGGGATAGGGCCACTGGCCGGGGCGATCCTGGCAGACCCCAGCCTGGACCCCGAGGATCGCGCCGCCGCTTACCTGAATGAAGAGGCAGGCTTCTCAGACACCAAGGCAGTGCTCGAAGGCGCACGCCAGATTTTAATGGAAGACTGGGCCGAGGATGCCGAACTCAGTGGCGAGGTGCGCGAGTGGTTGTGGGAAAACGCGCAGCTCAAGAGCAGCGTAATCACCGGCAAGGAGCAGGAGGGCGCCAAATTTGCTGACTACTTCGACTTCAGCCAACCCATCAAGGGCATTCCATCCCACCGAGCCCTCGCCCTGTTTCGTGCGCGCAACGAGGGTATCGTATTTCTCGACCTGGTCATTGCCGAGGACGAAACCGGCCGCAGTTGGCCTGAGCGGATGATCGCGAAACGCTTCGGTTTGCGCGACCAGGGTCGGGCTGCCGACGCCTGGCTGCGTGATTCGGTGCGCATGACCTGGCGGGTAAAGCTCTTGACGCGCCTGGACCTGGAACTCAAAAACCGCCTGCGCGAGGCCGCCGAGACCGAGGCTATCAAGGTCTTTGCCTCCAACCTGCACGACCTGCTGCTCGCCGCCCCTGCCGGCCCGCGCGTCGCCCTCGGTCTGGATCCGGGCCTGCGCACCGGCGTCAAGGTGGCCGTGGTGGACGCCACCGGCAAGGTGGTCGCGACCGACACCATCTACCCCCACCCGCCGAGAAAGGCTTGGGACCAGTCCGTTGCGACCTTGGCCCGGCTCGCCACGGCGCACCAGGTTACGCTGATCGCAATCGGCAACGGCACCGCCTCACGCGAGACCGACCGGCTGGCCGCCGAGCTGATCCGAAGCCATCCGGAACTCAAGCTCAGCAAGGTCATGGTCAGCGAGGCCGGTGCATCCGTGTATTCGGCCTCTGAACTTGCCTCGAACGAACTGCCCGGCCTTGACGTCTCGCTGCGCGGCGCCGTGTCTATTGCACGGCGGCTGCAGGACCCCCTGGCCGAACTGGTGAAGATCGACCCAAAGGCGATTGGCGTGGGGCAATACCAGCACGATGTCAGCCAATACCAGCTCGCACGCAGCCTCGACAACGTGGTGGAAGATTGCGTGAACGCCGTCGGCGTGGACGTCAACACCGCCTCGCCGGCACTGTTGACACGTGTCGCGGGCCTGTCTGCCAGCGTAGCGGACAACATCGTGCAATTCCGCGACGAGCACGGTGCCTTCGCCAGCCGTATCCAGCTCAAGAAGGTCCCGCGTTTAGGCGAAAAGACGTTCGAACAAGCGGCAGGTTTTCTGCGCGTGATGGGCGGAAGCACCCCACTGGATGCCTCTGCCGTGCATCCGGAGGCCTATCCCCTGGTCAAGCGCATCCTGCAAAAAAACGGACGCGAGATCAGCCAGGTCATCGGTGACAGCACTTTTCTGCGTGGGCTCAAGGTGGACGACTACACGGACGAAAGGTTCGGCGCGCCCACGGTGCAGGACATCATCGGTGAACTGGAAAAGCCCGGCCGTGACCCGCGTCCCGAGTTCAAGACAGCCGAGTTCCAGGAAGGTGTCGAGAAGCTCGCCGACCTGAAGCCCGGCATGGTCTTGGAAGGGGTGGCCACCAACGTCACCAACTTTGGCGTCTTTGTCGATATCGGCGTACACCAGGACGGTCTCGTCCACATCTCGGCGATGAGCGACAGGTTCGTCAAAGACCCACACGAGGTGGTGAAGACCGGCGAGATCGTCAAGGTGAAGGTCATGGAGGTCGACCCCGACCGCAAGCGCATAAGTCTTTCCATGCGCCTGGGCGACGAACCGGGCAAAGCGGCGGCGCCCGCCCGAGAGCGGCAAACACAACGCAAACCCCAAGAAGGCAAGGGTTCAGGTGACCGCGGTGCCGATGCGGCGGGCGCGCTGGCCGCAGCCTTCGCCAAAGCCCGACAACAGTGAAGTGGGAGTGAAATGTGGCCGTCGCATGACAAGCGGACAGAACTGCCCCCCTACCGACAACGGACGACGGTGATTTGGCGGTGCTTATTCCCGCTTTTTTCCATAGGCAATTCCGGTCCCGCCACTTATATTCTTCACCAAAGCGGTTTCCAGACATTTATTCACATGTTCAGGGAGATATTCGACGATGTCCGATAAGGTACGTTTCCTGCTGATGGCCCTCACTCTCTCTTTTCTCGGTTCAGGTATGGTTCTGGCGGCTACCGCACCGGGCAAGGTGGTAGGTGGCAAGATGTCCGAGCACCCGAACTGGTTCAAGGAAAGCTTTCTGGATATTGCCGAGGACGTGGGTGAGGCGGCCGAATCCGACAGGCATGTGATCCTGTTCATGCACCTCAACGGCTGTCCCTACTGCTTCAAGATGACCGAAGAGAACTTCAAAAACGCCCCCTACACGGATTTCATCCAGGAGAACTTCGACGTCATCGCCATCAACATCAAGGGCGACCGCGAGGTGGCACTGAACGAGGAGACCAGCCTCACCGAGAAGGATCTGGCGACCAGGCTGAAGGTGATGTACACCCCCACCATCGTCTTCCTCGATCAGCAGAACAAGACGGTGGCCCGGGTCAACGGCTACCGCTCGGTGCCCGACTTCAAGCACGTGCTGGACTATGTGCAGGAGAAGGCCTACCTGAAGAGCTCGCTGTCAGGCTATATGGATGCCCGGAAGACGGCGGTCTACAGCTTTCGCGACCATCCCCAGCTGGAGCCGGTGAGCGATCTCAAGTCGGTGACGGAGAAGCCGCTGGCGATCATCTTCGAGGACAAGGGCTGCCTGGACTGCGATGCCCTGCATGACGGTCACCTGAAGCGTCCAGAGGTCCGCGAGGTCCTGAAGAATTACACCTTCGTGCGCCTGGACGCCCTATCGGAGGAGCCCATCGTGGATGTGGAGGGCAATCAGACCACGCCCAAGGCCTACGCCGAGAAACTGGGCCTGGTGTACCGCCCAAGCATCGTGCTGTTCGACAAGGGCGAAGAGGTGATGCGCATCAACAGCAACCTCTACACCTACCACTTCGAGGAGATATTGCGTTACGTGGGTGAACGCCACTACGAGCAGTACCCCGAGAGCTTTTACGATTACCTCGACGTACGCACGGCCGAGATCACCGCCAGCGGCCGTGACGTCGATCTCTCGAAGTGAGTGGCACCCGCCTGGCGCGTAGGCGCCACCGGGATCAGCGCACGATCCGGTACTTCACTATGCGGTCATTACCGGAATCGGAGAGCCACAGGATGTCATCCGCACTGTCGACGCCTTCTGGTGTGCGAAAAACACCCTCGCCCTTTCCCTGCCGCCCGGTACCGAGGGTCGCGAGCAATCCACCTCCGGGGTCGATGATCTTTACCGTATGGTTGTTCTTGTCGGCGGCGACCAGGGTGCCGTCGGGCATGACATCCAGATAACGCACACCGTCGAAATGGAATGGCGGCCCGCTCAGCTCGCCGATTACCTCCAGAGATCCGCTCAACAGCAGAATTCTGTCGTTGCCCGCGTCGGCCAGCCAGATGCGCCCATCAGGAGCGACCTCCAGATCGTGTGGTGCCGACAGACCCTTCAACTCATACGCAACTTTGCCATCGCGGAAAGCCACCACATTGTTCGACCAGGCGCCAGCCACATAGACCATCCCGTTCGGGTGGACCAGGACACCTTCCGGACCGGACAAGCGTTCGCTGAGCGACCCGACCAACTCGCCCCGTGTCCCCTGCATCGCGAATATTGCTACCCGGCCATTATGGGTATCCGCGACGTACATCCGCCCGCTATCGTCGAGATCGATATCATGGGTGCCACTAAGAGCGCCGGCGCCGAACGCGTCGATCAGCTCGAGGGTGTGGGCATCGAGTCCCACAACGCGTCCACTGCCCACATCCGAGACGAACAACACCCCACCGTCGCGTGAGAGTTTGACATCATGTGGATTGGACAGCGGCGTATCGCTGGCACCGAGAAATTCAAACCGCCATTCGGCCAGTGATGGGCTGGCTGTCATAGATAAGACCAAACACAGAGCTCCAAGCCGCAAGGCGTGCGCTCGGTCAATCATCGAAAACCTCCTCGCCGATCCCGACGGATGAGAAAACTCCTGGTAGTGTAGGCGCTGGCGTGTCGACCGTCCTGACCAAAGCCGGACCACCGGACGGTTGCCAGTTGAGTCCTACCGGTGACAGCGACATTGCGAGTGTGGGCGCGGGCGGCAATAACGCATGATCTTCGACGGCCTGTACAACCGGAATGCGCAACGAACCCGTGAGGCTCAATACCGAATCAAAGCTCAGATCTGGATTGTATTGCCGCAGCAACCACAGTGGGACCTGATAGGTCTGCCTGGACAGCTCCCAAAGATTGTCGCCGTCGGCCAACACGTGCTCTCTTACGTCGACAATGATGTGGTGCCTGAAAAAAAGATCCTGAACCTTGGAATGATAACGCTTGCGCTTGTTTTCAAAGGTCGCGACGCTCACTGACGCGAACGCGAGGCGGAGGCGTTTACCGACGATCAAATGCTGGCCCCGTTGGATCCCGTTAAGGTCGCGCAATCGCTGCGTCGGCACATCCAGCCACAGGGCATAGTGCCCCAGGGTTTCGCCCACCTGCACCTCGATCGTTTCATTGTCGGTGACCTGGTAGTCGGCCGGGTCGGCTGCAAGATCCGTCTGTGCGACCACCACGGTTCCGCTCTCTTCGACGGCGGGTTCGTCTCTCTCGGCGACAGGGATGGCAGACGATTGCGTCCCAATGGCGCTGACTTTATCGTTTTGCGGACCGACTGGAGTCTCCAACTCTGGCCCCTTGGAAACTGCCAGTTGTCTCTCCGGGCTGAGCCGGGCGATGCCGGTATCTGAAGAGACCGATACTACGCCCATGGTCGAATCGCTTGCAGGCGACGCATCGGTTCCCTGTGCTGCCTCGGCCGTCTTTCCAACCGTGGGAATCTGCAGTACCTGTCCGGCCCTTATGCGATGGCGGCTCCGCAGATGGTTCATCGCCATCAAGGTTTCTACCGAGGTGCTGTGGCGCAGGGCGATCGCGGACAGGTTGTCGCCACGCTGCACCCGGTAGGAAACATCCGGTATCTGCTTCAGATGCCCTGAACTTTTCTCCAATGCGGCGACCTGTTCCCGGACAAGCGCAATATCCCACTTGATCGGAATATGCAGACGGTACGACTGCGGGATGTATTTTTCCCCTCTCCAGACTGCTGGCCGCAAGTCCGGATTGTGTTGTTCGAGCTGTTCTTGATCGACACCGAGCCCCTTTACGATCGCTGCTGCGGGCATATAGGTGTTCAGGGTGACGACCGGGACATCGGGCATCTGTTTGGCCTTGAATTCCGCCTCCCTGCCGGATGTCACATCATGGACGGCCAGAAAAGCGGCATAGAAGTTACGTGATGCAAATTTAAACGAGCGTCCCTTGTATTGCTGGACAATAGAATCGATATCCGAGGTACCTGTTGCACGAACTGCGCGCCGTACACCCGATAACCCGTGGTTGTAGGCAGTGATGGCCAGCGGCCAGCTTTTCAAGACAGAGTAGTTGTGTTTCAACAGACGCGCGGCGGCGCTCGTGGACTTATACGGATCGAGCCGCTCATCGACCACGTTGTTCACGCGCAAGTAACGACGGCCCGTGGCCGGCATGATCTGCCAAAGACCGGCGGCCCCAGCTTTCGAACGAACCCTGGGGTTGTAGGATGATTCCACGTGAGGCAGTGCGGCCAATTGTTCGGGTACGCCTTGCTCACGCAGTATCTTCCCGATTCCTTCCCGGTACGTGGCTGCGCGTTTAAGCCCTTTGTTCACACGGTCGGACTGCCCGCGTTGAAACCGGACGTGTTTCTCCGCCTCTCTGAGTTGTGACGGTGTCACACGCGATCCCCACAGGTGTTTGATGCCGAGTTCTTCCCTGCTCAGCTTTTCTTCCGGGGTCCGGGCGATCTTGTTCAGCAGGCGCTGGTAGTGCCCGATGCGCTTGCGGATGCTGCGCTGCTGCCTTTTCGGGCTGGCATATTTCGCAAGCGGGAAAACCTCGTAAACGACATCCAGTGACCGGCTGTCATGTATGAAGCCGCTGTTCGAATCGACTTCGGAGTAGATGCGAGTCCAGAATTCGACGGCTCGCTTGATCTCCGGTGGGCGCGGAAAGAGTTCTGTACCCATGCCAGCATAAGGTGCATCACATGCGATCAAGGCGCCGATCGAGATCAGCAACCGGCCTAAGAACTTTCTGATCGGGTTCGTTGCTGACATCGGTTTGCTCATGACTGGATGCGGGATGGAAGGTCAAACGTTCGGGAGCTACAGGTAAGAACGTCTGGCCCCCGTTAAAGTTTACTCACGATCATTGCTTCGCCCCGAATTTATCGATTGTTCAGTGGCAGTCGGGCGGCCGTCTGACTTGTAGTCATCGCAAGACGGCGCCAGGCGCCAAGCATCTGCTCGATTATGGAAAAACCTAGCCTTTGCCACAAAACAAACTCGAAAACAGCTGTTTCAATACCCGGATTGGTTCACAGTCAGTCGACAGCATATCCAGGCGTGTCTTTGATCTCGTGATAAAAAACGGGAGATCCAAGTCCCTATTTCGCACGCGATCTCCGACAGCCATTAATGCCCCGGCCGCCCTGCGGTCGCCGCGACTCCATACTTCCTCGTTGGGAAGCATTCCGTCACAGCGCCCACAATGGCCAGAACAGTACCAGCACACCCAGATGATAGAAAACACCTTGCATCGCGTAGACGCTGTAAAGCGTTAGCGAATATTGACGCAACGTGATGCCGCTCCGAGGCAGTTCGCGAGTCTGGGCAACGGTCAATCTCAGGTGCCGGTGGACGCGAGGCGGAACTGTCATCGCAAAAACGATGGTTGACGCTTCCTGTTCGCCGATGGTCGCAAAGCGCACAAAACGCTCAACGCGCGCACAAGACCCGTGCGCGACGCGCACCTTTCCTGTGCAGAAAATACCTTGGCCCGTGTAGGGCTCTTTGAGGCCGCGACCGATATTCGCGTACGCACGAACCCCGTGGTAGCGCGGATTTACGCCTGAGACAGACTGCCGGAACGCCCCACGAACCGAATGGAAGGCCCGCATTGCTCAGAGACGGCACGGAAAATGCCTTATCTACCCGGCCAGCTTGTGTTTGCGACAGTGTGCCTGCCAAGCGTCATGTGCCCCCCCGCGGTATCGATGATCTGCGCTGAGTATGCCCGCCAACAAGCTCTCGGACTCTGAAAGCCCGTCGGCCCATGGATTTCACAAAACTCGAGGTAAACAAATGAGTCAAAGCGCAGCCCGTTCCAATGCCGTATTCGAAATCACCACCGGCGCCCCAGTAACCGTCAAGAAGCCGGAGTCCCTGGAGAGCATCTGGGCCACTGATGTGTTCACGTTGATGAAGATGGAAGACGCGCTGTCGAAGTCTGCTTTCAAGGCGATGAAGAAAACAATGGAGACGGGTGCGGCTCTGTCCCCCGAGGTCGCTGACGACGTCGCAGCCGCAATGAAAACCTGGGCGCTTTCGAAGGGTGCAGACTATTTCGCCCACGTGTTCTATCCGCTTACCGGTGCTTCCGCCGAGAAGCACGACAGCTTTATCGTCACCGATGCCAGCGGCAAGGCAATCACGGAATTCAACGGAAGCCTCCTGACCAAAGGCGAGCCGGATGGCTCCTCTTTCCCGAATGGTGGCATTCGACAGACCAATGCGGCCCGCGGATACACCTTCTGGGACCCGACCAGCCCCGCTTTCATACTCGACACCGAGAACGGCGCGACGCTCTGCATTCCGTCGGTGTTTGTCTCATGGACCGGCGAGGCGCTGGACAAAAAAGTACCTCTGTTGCGCTCTAACGCCGCCATGAACGAGGCCGGGACCAAAGTGCTCAAGTTGATGGGCGAGTCCGAGGTGGCACCACTGAATTCGAGCTGCGGCGCGGAGCAGGAGTACTTTCTGGTCGATGCGAAGTTCGCCAATCTGCGCCCCGACCTCTTGCTCGCCGGTCGCACGCTGTTCGGTGCGCCGTCACCCAAGGGCCAGGAATTCGATGACCACTACTTCGGCGCCATCCCCGAGCGCGTGCAGGTATATATGGAGGCAGTTGAAGAGGCCCTTTACCGCCTCGGCATACCCGCCAAGACCCGGCACAATGAAGTCGCTCCCGGCCAATTCGAGATCGCACCGTATTTCGAGGCCGCCAACGTGGCCGCGGATCACCAGCAGATGCTGATGACGGTGCTCAAGAACACGGCCAAAAAGCATGGCTTCGTCTGCCTATTGCACGAAAAACCCTTTGCCGGCATCAACGGTTCGGGCAAACACGTCAACTGGTCCATCGGCAATGCGACGCAGGGAAATCTGCTTGATCCGGGCGACACCCCTCATGAGAACCTCAACTTCCTCCTGTTCTGCGGCGCAGTGATCCGAGGCGTTCATCGCTACGGCCCGCTGTTACGTGCCGTCATCGCCTCGGCCGGCAATGATCACCGTCTGGGTGCCAACGAGGCGCCCCCGGCCATTTTGTCGGTCTACCTTGGTAGCGAGATCGAGCAGATCTTTGAGCAGATCAGAGAAGGCAAACTCGACGGCATCGGCACCGCTGGCATCATGGATCTGGGCCTGTCACAGATCATCCCGTTTGCCAAAGACTCGGGCGATCGTAACCGCACATCTCCTTTCGCGTTTACCGGCAACCGCTTTGAGTTCCGCGCCGTAGGCTCGAATCAATCGGTTTCCGGCCCGCTCATCGCGATGAATACCATCCTGGCCGATTCGCTGAGCTGGGTTGCGGAGAAGCTGGAGGCAGAACTGGCCAAGGGTAGCGAAAAGCCGGCTGCTGTGATCGCCGTGCTGAAGGAGCTGATGAAAGCACACAGCGCTGTCATATTCGGCGGCGACGGCTACTCGGCGGAGTGGCACAAAGCGGCGGTAGAGGAACGCGGGCTGTTGAATCTTCCCACGACGGCAGATGCCTTGCCCTTCCTCTATGACGATGCAGTCAAGGAGTTGTTCGACAGCACGGGCGTGCTGTCTCCGGTGGAGCTGCAGAGTCGCTATGAGGTCTATACCGAGATCTACATCATGTCGATCGCGGTCGAGGCCAAGCTCGTCATCGAGATGGCAAAGACCATTATCTACCCCGCCGCAATGCGCTATCTAGCCGAGCTTGCAGATACCGATGCCGCAATCGGAGCGATGGGTATTGATCTGGATCGTTCAACCGCCAAGACGATTGCGGAAAGCGCCAACGCCATGATCGCAAAGGTCACCGAACTGAGCGCAGCATTCCTGCGTGAGGATTTCGCCTCGACCGAGGAACATATGCAGTTCTGCGCGAAGACGATCCGACCGCTGATGGACAAGGTTCGTATGCACGCCGATGCACTTGAGGCCGAGCTCGCCGACGAGCAATGGCCGCTGCCAAAGTACCGCGAGATGCTCTTCATCAAGTAAGGCTGATGCGCCTTTGGTGCATTCAGGGGCAGGGCCATGGATGACATGGCCCTGCCCGCCTTTTCGAGTCGCCGCCCACGCTCGTGCACCGCCAGCCAGTTGTGCAGATCGCTCATGTACTCGAGCAACATCTTGCGCAACTGATCACAGTAGTAGTCAACCACGCGACAGCGAAAGACATGATTGTTCACAAGTTACTGATCATGCAAATACCGACCCCTGGAGAGAACGCGTTAACGGGGTAGAGCCCCTCCGATTGCTGCATGATTTGGCATTTCGTCACCGACAGGCTGAAATGCTTTGGTCTAAGCAGCTAAAATTGCGGGACACATCTCTGGATTCAAGGCGGAGCAATGGACCTTCAGGCAAATACCCGATGACCGAAGTGGCAGCCAGTTGCCCTGCCCTGCGGAAACGGCGCCGACCCACACGGGGCCCCGGCAGCCGGAATCCAACATCTCTTCGTCTGCGCGGTTTGGCCCACCGCGCCCTTCTGCCAGCGGTTATCGGCCTGATGGGATGGCTGAGCCCGTTTGCGACCGCCTATGCGGAGCCTGGTAACCGCGAACTCGATACCGCGATAACACAGCTGGAGCAGGGAGAACTGGCTGCAGCAGAAAGCACGCTGCAATCCTTGCGTCGGGAGCGGTTTCCGGGCAGGTCCTTTTCGGGCACAACCTGCCGAGGAGAACCGAAGTTCGCACTGATGGTCGCTGCAGAACGCAGGCTCGCGTCGAAGGACCAGGTCGTTGCAGGCAATTACCTGCAGCAACTGCGCTGTCTGCAGTTTGTCCAAGAGGCCGGTCCGGTGGAAAAACGTTCGCTGAAATTCCTGCGAGATTTTCGTGGCCTCTTCCCTGCAAGGGTCAACGAGTGTCCTTTCCCACTTGGTGCGCCGGCGCTGGAACGCAGCACGCAGGCGCTCGAGAACGGCAGGTTCACAGAGGCCCGGGATGCGCTGCTGGCTGCCGCTTGCTTGTCGGGCCAGGAAGACCCAGAGTTCATCGAGGCCCATCAACGGCTGCAGGCAGCTGTTCGCGGGCACACGGGCGGCAGGGAGACCGAAGGATTCACCCCGGCACCTGAGCCCGTACCGGAAAAAGTGCCGCATCGCCCCCCGCCACCCCGTCCGGTGCTGCCGATTCCGCAACCAGTGGAGGTCACTTCTGCGGGAGATCTGGAATACCATATCGCCCCCGAACCGGCGATCGAGGATGGCGGGGTAGCACTGGGCGATCTGATCTCGCGACAGACCAGCCCCGGGGAGATCTCGTTCAATCCACCTGAGAGCATGCGGACCGGTCAGGCCGAGGTCATCGAGGTGCGAATTCAACCCGACCGCGTCTCGACCGAGGGCATGCTGGGCAGCGGCGACATCCAGCTTGAATCGATCGGGGTCACTTCCAGCATGTCGGTAAAGCTCTGCTGCGGGCCGCCTGCCGGTGATTTCGCATTCGACATCACGGCCCTCGGAAACGAACAGCAGGTGGTGGCGCCCGGCAGTTTCACGCAATGGGTCTTCGAAGTGACCCCGCGCAAGGAAGGTACACAGGACCTGACACTCTCTGTTTCGGCGCAATACCGCCTGGACGGTGAAGTCATTCCCAAGGACTATCCGATCATGACGAGAAAGATCCAGGTGGTCGTCAGTGACGGGGAATCATTGCCGCTGTGGCTGTCGCTGGGTGCAGGCTTCGTGGTGCTGTCGGTATCCTGGTTGTGGACACGCAGACGCAGCACGCCGGCACGTATCTTTGTGAGCTATCGTCGTGACGATTCCGGTGGCTGGGTGCAGGGACTTCATGATCGGCTCGCCGAACACTTCGGCGATCACGTAGTGTTCATGGATCTCAACGATATCTCACCCGGCAGTGATTTCGTCGCCACCCTCAATCGCTCGTTGAAGGAAACGCGGGTGGTATTGGTTGTCATCGGCAAGCGGTGGGGCGAGGTCCGAGACAGCAACGGCCAGCGTCGGCTCGATGACCCGGCAGACTGGGTACGACTCGAGGTGCAAAAGGCCATCAGCGGCGGCAAACGCGTCATACCGGTCCTGGTCGATGGCGCCGAAATGCCAGACGCCGGAGTTCTCCCCGAAGACATCCAGACGCTGGGGAGGTATCAGGCGGTGAAACTCTACCCAGACCAGTTCAACAGCGGCATGCAGATGCTGATCAAAGCCATCGAACGCGGTGCCACTGGGTAACGGCGCCCTCGTCGGTGGACCGTCATGGCTGAGCTTCCAGCGACGCAGTCTATGGCGCGAGCCGGGCTCAACCTGAGTACATGCACCCCGGCGACCTCGCCGACGGCACAGTGGTTGATCGTACCCAGGTGCCGTAACATGCTTGCGCTAGAGGAGATCCAATGGCCGAGTACCTGCACGATGCCTTCATCAGTTATTCGCGCAAGGATCAAGCCTTCGCGCGTATCCTGGAGCGTCAGCTGGAGAATTATCGGCCGCCGCGTGGGCTGGGTCTTCCATTGAGCCGGCCGGATATCTTCCTGGATGTCGAAGACTTCACCGGCAACGCATATTTCGAGTCGGTCGAGAAACACCTTTCGGCGTCCAGGAAGCTGATCGTCCTTTGCTCTCCCGATGCGCGCTGTAGCGAGTTCGTGAATGACGAGATCCGGCGCTTCTTGCAGTTGCGCGGTGCCGCCGGTGCGAAGGACGTCATCCCGATCATGGTCGGCGGCCTGCCCAACAACGAGGCGGAGGCCGACCAGGAAGACCAGAAGGCCTTTCCCGACGCACTGACCAACGCCATCGAGATGCCGCTGGCCGCCGACTACCGCCGCTTCGATGTTGCCAAGGACAAGGTCCACCGGGGCGCTTTCTCGGGTGACTGGTACAAGATCCTGGCGGACCTGTACGAAGTCAGCCGCAGCGCCATCGAGCAACGTGAACGCAAGCGTGCCGCCCGGGCCCGGCTGATCACGGCCTCGATTGCCGGCGCCGTCTTGATAGCCCTCAGCATCGCGCTGGTCTACGCACTGATCCAACGCAGCGTGGCATTCGAACAAAGGGACAAGGCCGAAGTGGCCCTGACAAGGTCACTCGTCAACTCCAGCCAGGGCCAGTTGTCCACGAACAAGGTCGTCGACGACCTGGCATCCGTGCTTAGCGCTCTGAAGGCGGCAAGCCAGCTAGCCGGCCTGCAGCAGAGCCCGCCCGGGTTGCGCACCGAGGTATGGCAGGCGCTTCACCGGTCGGTCTACGGGATACGCGAGCGAAACCGCATCCAGCTCGACGCGGGCATTCACCAGGCCGCCTTCAGCGCCGACGGCAGCCGGATCGCAACCCTCGACGAGGATGGCCGCATCCACCTGTGGGATCGCAACGGCAAGCCCCTCGCCGAGTTTCAGGGCCCGGCCGGCAAGATGCATCTGGGTGGTGCCGGTTTCACGGCGGACCTGCGCCGCCTTGTGACGCTGCAGTCGGCGTTGAGCCCGGAGGGCTACATCCTTAATGACAAAAACCGGGTGATCGTGTGGGATCTGCAGGCACAGCGGCAAGTCGCGGAGATCGCACCCCTGGAAACCAATGTGTGGGACGTCGCCATGCACCCGCATGGCAAGTTCATTGCCACGGCCGGTGACGACGGGCTTCGAATCTGGGACCAGCAGGGACAGCCATACCTCGAGTTCGGGGCCTTCCCAGAGCGCGCGGTGCGGGTCGACTTCAGCCCGGACGGCAGCAAGCTCGCCTGGGGCAGCGATGCCGGCGTGCGGGTGCTCGACCTGATGAACCCGGGTCAGGCCCTGACGATCGTGCCACGTCAGGACTCGAGGCGGCACGCGAGCTCCGAGGTCTACGTCAAGTTCCTGCCGGACAGCCAGATGGTGGCCGTGTCCGGTCGGGTGTGGGATCTCACGCCCCGGATGCGGGGCGAGGTAAAGGGCACCGTCTTCAGTCCGGACGGTACGCTCGTAGGCGCGAGCTCGGGTCAAGGTGAACCGCAGGTTTTCGACCGCAATGGCAAGCTGCTCGCGACGCTGCGCGGTCACGCTGAAGGCGCATTCGTGCAGGCGATCGATTCGAGCCAGCTGATCCTTACCAAGGGCGGAGACCGCACGATCCGACTCTGGGACATCAGCCCGCACTTCACGGCCGAATTCACGTCATGGCGCACCACCTTCAGCATGGCCATGAGCGACGACGCGACAGTCGCGGCCACGCAGGACACGAGCTACGAAGCCACCAGCGCCGGGGCGATGCCGAACATCGGCCGCGACAACGCCGTCGCGCTCTGGGACGCTCGCGGCAACCTGCTCGGCGAGTTTCCGCGGGCGCCGGGCAATCGCAGCTCCCGCATCTTCCTCGGTCCGGACGCGGCCCATCTGGCGATAGTGGAGCACGGGGGTGATGCCAATCTATGGGATACGCAGCGCCGCACCAAACGCAGCATCCACGCGCAGGGCGCCGACGTGATTGCCGTCACATTCACCGCACCCGAGCCGCAACTGATCACCAAGCAGGACAGCTCTATTCACCTGCGGGACTGGGCCGGGAACGAACGCACGTTCGCCCTCGAGAATGCGCCGGTCAGCATCGTCCTCGATCCGGAAGGCACCCACCTTGTTGCAGCTTCGCTGAAGGGCGTGAGCGTCTGGGATCTGCATGGCAAGCACCTCTCCTCGTTTGACCGGCCGCTGGCCCAGGACGCCGTCGTACTGCCCGGCTCCGGCCTCGAACAGGTCGCCTTGCGCAGCGACGGTAGAACGATAGTCCTGGACATGCAGGGCAAGGTGATCGCCGATTTCGGTCAGGCGGCGGCGCAGGCCCTGAGCCCCGACGGCCGGCTGCTCGCCACTTCGGGCGGCTACTACGCTGTGGCAACGATCTGGGATGTGGCGTCCTTGCAGCCGGTGGCCCGACTCGAAGGCAACGGGGACTTCGAGATGCGCTTCTCCCGCGATGGAAAGTTCGTCAGCGTGGTGGGCAACGATGGCCCGGCCCGCCTGTGGCGCATCGACTCGCCAGAGGAGCTGGTGGCGAAAGCCTGCCAGCAGATCGCCGGCTATCTGCAAAACAGCTCGAACTCGAGCGATGAGGACCGCTCGCTTTGCCGATCCCCGGGGGTGGCCACCGCAGCACCCGAGTGAGGCCAGCCCAAGCGGATCCGCGCCGGGCGATTCTAAACCCTCGCCGCACCGATGTGTTCGCTGTGACCGAGAGTTTCGACCAGGTGCACCCGCGTCCCGGGCATTCGGATTGTCAATCTGAGCCTCCAAAAAAAACCTGACAGCCAATCCACCAACTGGTCGACT
>CAZCDY010000037.1:10951-28808 GCA_964497145.1 uncultured Gammaproteobacteria bacterium | reverse complement strand
CCGTGGGGCCCAGGCGCCGCCGCCGCCGGCGCTGTTTGCGGGCGCCTTTGGTCTGGGCGAGCCCCGCGTACCAACGCAGACCGTCGGCGAGCAGCTCGGCCGCTTTCGCTTCGTGGTGTTCTACCAGGCTTGCGTAGTCTTTGCCCCGCGCGCCCGGGCGTAGTTCACCCCGCGCGATAGCGGCGCGCGCGGCGCCGGCGCGGGCCAGGTGGTACTCGATTTTGCGCAGTTTCATCGGCAT
The DNA here is from genome assembly GCA_964497145.1 of uncultured Gammaproteobacteria bacterium. GTDB lineage: Bacteria > Pseudomonadota > Gammaproteobacteria > Chromatiales > Chromatiaceae > Thiosocius. The sequence continues at coordinate 28,567 of CAZCDY010000037.1, read as the reverse complement.
GCGGCGTAGTGTACGGGCGCTGGAGCCAAAAAAAAGCCCCGCTAATAGCGGGGCATAGGGTGGGTCTAGCGGCGCTGTCAGGCCATCTCAGTGCCGTAGCGGGCGCTCCGGGAGTTACCGATGCCGCGGCGGTACTTCGCGCACACCAGGGCGACGGCGCCCGGTCGGTTCTCGCAAGTAATTTGCAGATAAGGCCGCGGCGAAGCTTGCCCGGGCGTGCCGCCGGTAAACGCGCGAAACTGCAGCCGGCCGTCGTCGCGCACGATATAGCACCCCTCCGCGTACAGTTGTTCTAATTGGTCGGCGATATCCTGGAGCATGCGCGGCGCGCTTGTTCCCATCTTGCCGCGAGACTTCGCGCGCTCCATGCGCGCCAGGGCGTCGCGGTACTCCGTGACGTGGCAGTAACGCGCCGCCAGCTGGCGGATCTGCAGCTCGAGCGCCAGCTGCAGGTCCAGGTTACCGCGCCGCGCCGCATCTGCGTAGTCGGCCGCCAGCGTGGCGGGCGGTACGTGCGCGTCAAGGCTTGCGTATATTTGTGCGGCTTTCGGCCGCGCCATTACTTCTCGAGTTAGTTTTTGCATGTTTTCACCTCATTTTTGGCCCACTCGCGCAGGCATTGATTGACGCGGCGCCGATGCGCCTCCGCTTCCCGCGCGAGTAGCACGCGACGTTGTTGCTCGATCTGTTCTTGTTTCCAGCGTGGAATATCCATGTAACCCCTCAATGCGACGCAATGATGATGTCGACGCCCGCAAACTTATCAGATCCGCAAGCGTGTCCCGTCGGCGTACAGCTTCCGCATTCACCCGGACAGGTAAACGCGGGCTTACCGTAGGCTTTGCGCAGCGCCGCTTGATGCGCGCGGTCGTTGTGTTCCGCGTGCGCGACGCGTCGGCCCACGTCAACGGCGACAAAATGCCCGCGCACCATAGGCAGTTTGCTAATTTTGCGCATAGTCGCGGGCGTGTGATTGTGCCCGCTCGATAGGTTTAGCCGGTAGTTAGCGGGCGCCGGCTTCGCATTCAACAACTGTTTAAACGACTTGCTATAGCCATATCCTATCACCCATGGGTTTTGTGATAGGAAATCCCACCACTTGTTTACGGTCTCAACACTATCGAAATCGCCATCTGTATACAGGCGGAAGGTAATCGGGCCGCGATCGCGATACTTATCGAATGCGGCAAAAACAGCGGCCGGATTCTCGCGGATTAGTACCAGGTTCTGCGCTTGGCGTGCGAAGGCCGCCGGGTAGCGCCAGGCCTTGAAGGAATAACACCAATCTATGCAGTCGCCAGCGCCCGGGCATGCAGCGCCGGGCAGTGTGCCGAATGCCAGGAATGGAAGCTTAGCGTTACCTTGCGCCAGGACACTGGCGAACGGCGCGTGTTCGGGATCGCGCAGGAAGGCGGACAGTGCGCCCAGGCTGCGCTGCCAGGACGGACCGCTCTCACTCTCGAGTGCGGTGTCCAGGGCTGCGGCCGCGCGCGAGTATTGCCGCGCGGCGATTAGCGATGCGATGGGTTTAAGCGTGGCTAGTTTCATTGTTGCGCCTCCGCATTGCGGATAACGCTTGCGGCCGCCTTTGCTGCGCAGACACAATCGGACAGTGTGTACCCTTTGCCGGTATCGCTGCGCGTACCGTCGGCGATGATCTGGCGCCAGTCATCGGGCGTGAAAGAATCCATAGCGGCGCCCGTAATTGCGCAGCACACTGTCACTTGCCCGCTGCGACTTGTCTCATAAGTTAACGGCGCGCCGGTGACGGCCTCGAGGCCGAAGCGCGCTGCGCGTTGTGCGTTAATGTTGTATTGATTGAACATGCTGTACTTACTCCAATTGCAAAATTAATGGCCATGCATCCGCGGTATTGCCGATGCACGCGCATAGTATAGCATAGTATGCAATATAAAGTACAACATAAACATATTATATTTGTGATTTATTTCACACTCCAGGCCGTCAGCCCGCACGCCCGAACGTCCATAAAACCGATTTAACATAATCACCCTTATGCGCAGTCGTGGCGTATTGTCGGCGAACGTGCCAGGGTGACGGGTTGCGGCCGCGGGCGTTGGGCGCCGATCGGGAGCGATTCGGGCGCGAACCAGGACGACCACCCCGGGGCATTTTCTGAAAACCGCGCAAGTACTTGTTCCAAGGGGCGTGTGTAAATTTTTTTCAGTTTCGGCTAAAGTGCTACCCAACAGGCCGCAAGGCCGCAGCTTGAAGGCCGCAAGGCCGCAAGGCCGCAAGTCCGTAACTTGAACGCCGCAAGGTCGTAACCGCCATGTCAAAAAACTTACCAGCGACCGTCGCCGAGGAGCTTAAGGAAGGTTCACCCATGCAGCGCCTGCTGGGGGAAACCCTGGAAGAGCTGGGGGGTGTCGATTTCATGGTCAACTGGGCCGAGGACTACCCTGGCGATTTTGTCCGCGTGCTGCTGGCCGTCAGTAACGCAGGGGGCGGGAACACGCCCACACCCGGCAACACCAACGTGATCAACGTCCACCCTGCGCTGGCGGCCGGCCCGCTTGATGAGAAGGTAGTCAGTAGCCAGTGATAGATCTGGCCTACGAGCCGCGGCCGCAGTTCGTTGATTTCCACCAGCGGCATGAGCGTAACGCGCTTATGGTCTGCCACCGGCGGATGGGCAAAACGGTGGGGTGTATTGGCGATCTGGTCGTCCGGGCGCTGCACACCAACAAACCCAACGCTCGGTTCGGCTATGTTGCGCCGTTCCGCCAGCAGGCGAAAGAGATTGCCTGGACCTACCTCAAGAGCATGACCGACGGTATTCGGTCCGAAAAGCCGCGTGAGTCGGAGCTGCGCGTCAAGTTGGAGAACGGCGCGTGGATCACGCTATATGGCGCCGACAACCCGGACGCGCTGCGCGGCCTTTACTTCGACGGTCTGATCCTGGATGAGTTTGGCGACATGAAGCCGAGCCTGATGGGGGAGGTCATCATCCCGTGTCTGGCCGACCGGCAGGGATTCATGGTCTTGATCGGCACCGCGAAAGGCCGGAACCAATTCTACGACTACATGGTGCGGGCGAAAAACGACCCGACGTGGTTCTACAAGAATCAGAAAGCCAGCGAGACGGGGCTCATACCGGACGATGAGCTTGCGCGCATGCGCGAGACGATGGGCGAAGCGCAGTACGCCCAGGAAATGGAAAACGATTTCGACGCGGCGCTCCCCGGCCGCTACTACACCGACCTGATTAACGACCTGCAAGAGCAGGGCAAAATCGTTGAGTATGACCTTTATGACCCGGAGCAAGCCGTGCATGTCGCGGCGGACGTCGGGCTGCGCGACAGCACGGCGTGGTGGTTCTGGCAGCCCCGGCCTGACGGCCTGGCCATCATCGACTACTACGAGAAGTCGGGCGTGCATGTCGATCACTACCTGGAGATGTTGCACGGGCGCGGATATCAGTATGCGGAACTGTGGCTGCCGTTCGACGCCAAGGCCAAAACCCTGGCCACGCGGCGATCGACCATGGAGCAGATCACGATCCCCTCCAGTGTGCGCCCGGACCTGTACGACGGGGGTGTAGTGCTGCCGACGCGGCTCGTGCCGAAAATGGCTGTGCAGCACGGGATCGATGCGGTGCGGATGATGTTGCCGAAATGCCACTTCTCGACGCATAACGAGAGCGTTGTGCGGGGGCTGGACTGCCTGCGCAGCTACCGCCGGCAATGGCATGAGCACACACAGCAGTTTTCGGACCAGCCGCTACATGACTGGGCCTCCAACGGCGCCGACGGGTTTCGCTATTTGGCGCTGGTCGCGAAAGAGGGACAGGGGGAGATGCTGGATGCGCCCACGCCCGGGTTTGGCACGCTGGGCATCGGTCGCGGGGGCTCCGACCAAGGCTACACGCTCGATCAGCTGTTTGAGGACCGCGATCGTGACAATTGGCGCAGCCGCGTGCTTAGGATATGATGCGGCGAACCTAATAGGAGAGACGCTATGATGCCCCCCGCTGGCGGGATGCCGCCTCAACAGCCTCAACCCGGCCCGATGACCCGGCACATGATGCCTGACGGCCAGATGATGCCCGGTCCGGCGGTGCCCGGCATGCAGCCGGCGCAGCCGACCGTAGACCCGATGCAAATGCAGCAGATGCAGGCGCAAATGATGCGGCAGGGGTAGCCATGGACACCGGCGCGGATAAGAACGTCACCGATACTGAGGATAAGAACAGTAAAACCCCCAACGGGTGGCATAAGCACTGGCAGCGGGAGATGGCCGCGGCCGACAAGCGCCTGCGCGATTACCTGAAGAAAGGCAGTACGGTCGTCCAGCGGTATTTGGACGAGGCGCCAGGGGCCGGGCGTGAAGACAGCACGCGCAGCGGCGCGACGCCCTCCCGACTCAACCTGTTCCACAAAAACATCGCCACGCAGATGGCAATGCTCTACGGCAACACGCCGAAAATTGACGTGATGCGCGAGCACTACGACCCGGATGACGATGTCGCCCGGGTAGCGGCGTTGATGTACCAACGCATGCTGCAAGCGGATGTCGAGCCCTCCGGCGAGGATCTCGGGGCCGTGGCGAAAGCCGTGTTGGAAGACCGACTGCTGCCAGGCATGGGCCTGGCGCGTGTCAGCTACGAATTCGACACCGAAACCACTACCAGCATCGACCCGGACACTATGGAGCCGGTCGAGGTGGAGACCGTCGTTGATGAGCGCGCGCCGATAGACTACGTCCACTGGCAGGACGTTCGTTGGGGGTGGGGGAGACTCTACGGCGAGGTGCCGTGGTGGGCGTTTCGGGCCTGGCTCGACAAGGATGAGGCCGAGGCGCGATTTGGCGAAGAAACAGCCAAAAAACTCGACTATAAGAACCAGTCGCCAGGCGGCGGGGATAATGCGGACGACCCATACCCGGCGGACCAGAAAGACAACGTCCAAAAGGCGGAAATATGGGAAATTTGGGACCGTTCGACAAAAAAAGTGTGCTGGTACAGTGCCGGCGTTGAAGGTGACACCATTTTGGAGGTCAAAGACGACCCCCTGCGGTTGGATGGGTTCTTCCCCATCCCGAAACCGATGGTGGCGAACACCACAACCACGCTTTTCGTCCCTAAAGCCGATTTCCTGATCGCGCAAGACCTCTACAACGACATTGACGTGCTTCAGAGCCGTATTCGCATCATTACTGACGCGATCAAGGTTGTTGGCGTGTACGACTCCTCGGCAAAAGGCGTCTCGCGCATGCTCGGCGAGGGGAGCGAGAACGATCTCATCCCGGTCGATAACTGGGCCATGTTTGCGGAGAAAGGCGGCATGCGCGGGTCTGTTGACTGGTTCCCTGTGCAGGACATCGTGGGCGTGCTGCAGACGCTGCAACAGGTGCAGCAGACCAAGAAAGAAGAGCTGTACGAGATGACCGGCATGAGCGATATCATGCGCGGCGGCAACACGGACCAGTACACGGCCGCACGGACGCAAGGCCTCAAGGCCAAAATGGGGTCGATCTACATCCAGGCGCTGCAGGAGGATTTTGCGCGCTTTGTGAGCCAGCTGGAGAGCCTTAAAGCGGAGGTTATCGCCAAGCACTTCAGCATAGAGACCATCGTCAAGCACTCGAACGCCGGGTTCCTGCCGGAGGCAGACAAGGACTCGGTAGCGCAGGCTGCTGCGCTGATCAAATCCCCGGAATCGAAGTGGCGGATTAACATCAAGTCTGAGTCGCTGGCGATGATGGACTACGCGCAGATCAAGCAGGAACGCACGGAATTCCTGACCAGCATGGCGACGTACATCCAAAGCGCCACGTCTGCGGTGCAGGCAGTCCCTGGCGCGTTGCCGGTGCTTCTGGAGCTGATGAAATGGGGCATGACAGGGTTCAAGGGCGCCGAGTATTTGGAAGGCACCATGGATCAGGCTATCGATATGGCGTCCAACGCGCCTCCAGGCCAGCAGGAGGATAACGGCGATCAATTGAAGTTGCAGCTCGAGAACATGAAACGTGAAACGGCGCAGATGAAGCACCAGCACGACATGCAGAAGATGCAGGCCAAAGCGCAGATGGATATGAACAACCAGCGCGCCAAGATTCAGGGCGAGATCCAGAAGCTGCAAATGGACCTCCAGGCCGACATGACGCTGGAAGAGCGGCAGTCCAAGAATCGCTTGTTGGAGATCAGCCGCGAGATGGAGGCCAACCTTGCCGAGATCCAGGCGTCTATGCAGGCGGACCTGACCATTGAGCGCGCGCAGGCCGAGTTCGACATCACGGGGCAGAATGTCGAGCATGAGCACAACCTGGTAGAGCTGGCTGCCCAGACAAGGAATCGCGGGGCGGCGTAATGCGTTGGAGACAGGTGTGGGACGAGGAAGCTGGGAAGTACGTTATGGTGCCGCGAGACGAAGCCGCGCGGCGGGGTTCGCGCGACGGGATCATCGTAAAGGGGAAATTCGACGCCTTCCAGTCGCCTATAGACGGCACCGCTATCCGCACACAGCGACAATACGAAGACCACTGTAAAAAGCATAATGTAGTGCCGTCTGCGGAGTTTTCGCCGGAGTTTTACGAACGTAAGGCGAAGGAGCGCGAGAAGTTTTTCAAGCAGGAGCACACCCCCGAGGAGCGTTGGCGCCGGCGGGCTGAAATTAACGAGATTATCAATACTCTGGAGCGCAGGTAATGGAAATAGACACGGAAGCACAGCTGGAGGCTGAAGAGCAGGATACGCTCTCCGCGGATTTGGCTACGGCCTGGGACGCGGCGGAGGCTGCCGTTGATGACGAGCCTGTTGACGAGCCTGCAGTTGATGACGAGCCTGCAGTTGAAGCGCCTGCTGAAGAGCCTGTAGCTGAAGCGCCTGTCGAGGCCGCTCCGGCCGACGACATGGACACGCCGCCAAAAGGCCTATCGCTGGAAGCCCGGGAGGAGTGGTCAAAAGCACCCCCGGCGATCAAGAAAGCCATTATCCAGCGCGAAAAGGACTACGAAGCCGGCATCGTGCAGTATTCGCAGAATGCCAAGCGCGCGGAAGCGATGGATCGCACGCTGGCGCCGTTTCAGCAGCTGTTCGCCATGAATGGCGGCGCGCAGAACACCATACCCGGCCTGCTACAGACGGCGTCTATACTGCAGATGGGCGCGCCGGCGCAAAAAGCGCAGGTGGTCGCTAACTTGGTGAAGCAGTTCGGCGTAGACGTCCGCGCGCTCGATAACGCGCTGGTGGGTGCGAAGCCTCCGGCCGACATTCAGCAGAAAGACCAGGTGGCCAGCCTGCTGGATGAGCGGCTTGCGCCGTTACAACAGCAATTACAACAGTACCAACAGCGCGACCAGCAAATGGAGCAGCAGCAGCGGGAGCTTGTTAACGAAGAGCTGCAGAAGTTCGCCAAAGAGAACGAGTTCTACAACGACGTCAAAGTAGACATGGCTGACCTCATGGACATGGCCACATCCCGCGGGCGCGACATGTCACTGGCGGAGGCATATGAGCTGGCGTGCTCCGCGCATCCGCAGATACGCAATATCATGTCTGCGCGTAAGTCCTCGCAGGACGTGGCGGCTAAACGCGCTGCAAGCGGCAGCGTGCGGGGCGGCCCGGGCGGTACGCCGGGCCCGGCGGACCCGGGCAGTCGACTGGCGGCACTTAACAGCGCCTGGGACAACGCTGGACGCGTTTAACGATTCGGCGTATATTCGGGGTTTACGAGGCCAGTCAAGCGGCCCCGAGACCCTCAGATAGTCAATCACGCGACTATCTCCAAGCAGCAGACACTCACGCGTCTGACTGAAAAGTAGTGTTCCATGTGGAACACATTCGTAACTTTTTACTTAGGAGATAGCCACCGTGGCGTTCCCAAATATTAGCGACATCGTCGCAACAACGATTGAATCCCGCACGCGCACCATCGCGGATAACGTGACCAAAAACGCTGTGCTTCTGGCGAAGCTCAAGATGCGCGGCAACATCAAGACATTCTCTGGCGGCTACAAGATCCTCCAAGAGCTGTCGTTCGCTGAAAACTCCAATGCTGGCTGGTACTCAGGTTATGACATCCTGCCGGTTGGTGTTTCTGACGTTATCTCGGCAGCCGAGTTCAACATCAAGCAGGCAGCGGTGCCGGTTGTGATCTCAGGCCTCGAGATGCTGCAGAACAGCGGCAAGGAGCGCATGATCGACCTGCTGGACTCCCGCATCGAGAACGCGGAGTCTACGCTGGCTAACTTGATCGCTGGCGGCCTGTACTCTGACGGCACCGGCGCAGGTGGTAAGCAGATCGACGGTTTGAATGCCGCCGTCCCACTTGACCCGACCACTGGCACCTACGGCGGCATCGATCGGTCTACCTGGACGTTCTGGCGCAACAAGATCAGCAACCAGACCGCGGCCAACGGCCTCGACCCGACCAAGATCCAGGGCTACTGGAACGCGTTGTGGGCCAGCCAGGTGCGTAACATGGACCGGCCTGACCTCATCGTTGCGGACAGCACGGTGTGGGCGGCTTACATGGAGTCCCTGCAGGCGCTGCAGCGGTTTACGTCACCGGAGACCGGCAACCTCGGCTTCCCGTCCATTAAGTTCATGGATGCAGATGTGTGCCTCGACGGCGGTATTGGCGGGTTCTGCCCGGCGGGTACGGCGTTCTTCCTGAACACCAAGTACATGCACTACCGTCCGCACGCCAACCGCAACATGGTGCCTCTGAGCCCCAACCGTCGCTACGCGACCAACCAGGATGCTGAAGTTCAGATTCTGGCTTGGGCTGGTAACCTGACGTGTTCTGGCGCGCAGTTCCAGGGTCGCTTCGACGCTAACGGCTAACAGGTAGGGGGCTTCGGCCCCCTTAACCTTAAGGAGAGTAGACATGGCTAACCCCAACGTCACATACAACGTAGCGCCAGGCGCAACGCTGACCGCGCGCGGCAGCGAAGTGTCTGCGGCTGATTTCGATGCAGGCTGTAACCTGGGGGCGTCTAACGCACCCGGCATCGGCATCAACATCGGTGGTGGCGCAGTTGTCGGCACCGCGGAGCAGTTCACGCTGGAAGATCAGGCCGAGGAGGCACGCACGCCGCAGGACAGCCAGGTAATTGGCGGCGAAGGGCTGACTACGGCAGCCGACTATCCGCTGTCTGGCGGCGCGTCTGGCGCCGGCACAGTACCTATCCAGTCTGGCGTACCGTCATCTACGGGCGACGGCGACGTCACAGTAGGGGGCGACGCGACGCTGGCGACGCTCAGTGCAGGATGGGTCGAAGCCGGCGCGTAATTTGGCTTTTAGCGACTTGAAGGCGCTAGCGTCCGCGCTAGCGCCTTTTTTAATGAGGTAGCGGATGAGCGCGATATTGCAGAAGTGGTCACGGAACGTCACGTTCGGCACAGGCGCGCCCGACCATTACCATAACGGCCTGCCGTTTGAGGCGGACGGGTCGTTGGCTGTACAGAACGGCGGCGCGATTGACCGCTACTCTAACGGCCTGCCGCTGACGGCAGTTGGACGCGTGTGCGTCGAGTTAAACGGCGGCGTGCATTATAGAGGCTCAGGCGCCGCCACTTTTTCGGTGGGCGGACGTTTGTTAGTAGGGCAGTAATTCGTAGGAGGCCGAAATGGCAGACCAGAAGGACACCAAGAAAACAGAGCAAGCCGGAGTCCAAACGCAGGCGCAACGCGGCACGGTCAAAGTGACCATGCATATCGGAAAGGAGAAGTAAGACATGGCACTTGCACATTCAACCGCAGTGAGAAACGCCTGCGCGGACGCAGTTGTTGACGCAATTGACGGCGGCGCAGGCGCCGGCACGTTTGTTCTGCAGACCTCGGGCGACGTAGAAGTCGCTACGCTGACCTTCAGCGACCCGGCGTTTGCAGGGGCATCTGGCGGCGCGGCAGCGGCCAACAGCATCACGTCGGACACCTCCGCCACAGGCGGCGTCGTTGCGAAGTTCAGGCTGTTCGACTCTAACGCGACGGAGATCTTCCAGGGCACGGTTACTGGCACGGGCGGCGGTGGCGATATCGAGCTTTCCAGCACCACGATCGGCGCCGGCGAGACAGTGGCGTGCTCGGCGTTCACTTACACCGCAATGCCGTGAAGTGGTTCACCGTGAACTGGTCTGCCACAACCCGCTCACTGGCCGCCGAGCTTTGGCGCACGCATATCCACATTGAGTTTGTCGGGTGAGCTACTTAATTTCCGTAGGCGACGGCCTAAGCCAGCTTGTCGGCTTTGCTTTGCTGTACACGCGCAACCCAAATCAGTCGATATCCGGCAGGGCGTTTGAGCATTACCTTGATGGTCGACCGATAGATCGCACAGTCATTAACGCGCTGTTTTTCTGGCAGTCCGATCATTGCCGCATGGCGTGGGAAACGGACGAGGAGCGGGCGAAGGCCGAGCGCCAGCGCAAACAGGAATACCGGGACAAGTACCCCGACAAGTTTAGGAGTGAGATTTAATGGACTACGCGGCAATCGCAGATCGTGCGGTTGAGATAATCGGCAGCGCAGACCCCGCGCAATTTGGTTCGGCGTATGACGTGATGGCCGGTGAGACGGTGACGGAAACGCTAGCGGAAAACTTCGAGAGCGAGCTGGCGGTTATTTCCCGGCTGGGTATTGCAGATGGGATAACCGTTTTGGAGACGGTCAAGGCGGCGGCTACTCAGCAACTGGGCGTTGATACGCTAGAGCGACTCATCGAAAGCGAGCGTGGCGTAAACCTTGCCGACCCGCAGACCATCGGCTTTGTGGGTGCGCTGGTTACCGCAGGTGCGCTGACGCAGGAGCAGTCGGACGCACTGTTGTCGAGCAACACTGTTACAAGCCCAAAGTGGCCGGGATTAAAGCGAGGGCACGTGCAAGACGCTTTGCGTAAGCGTGCGGAGGGCCAAGTCTGATGGCTAACGAGGCGATCTTATCAGCCGGAGCAACGCTCACACTTGCAGCGACAGGCACCACGTCATCTATTGCAGATGGGGGCTTTGCCGAGTGTACCGACGACACGCGCACAGCGTCTGACAACGCAGGCTACCCGCTGGGCGAGTTTGTGTTCACCACGGCTGCCGGTGGATTCAGTGCGGCCCCTACGGCTGGCGCGGTGGTTAACCTGTACGAGCAGAAAATAGCGGACGGCACCAACGATGCGCCGGATGTGGATGGCAACTACAAGCATGACTACATTGGCACCTTTGCGGTGGACCCCGCTGACGCACAGCAGCGCATGGCTATCACGGCCCCGATTTACCGACAGGGCGCGAAGTATTGGGTCGAGTGGGTAGATGGTGGCTCGGGTACGGCCTCTGTAGATGCAGGCTGGGAGCTGACGCTTACTCCGGTTACCTACGGCACGGCGTAATGTGGATTCCCGACCCACGGTGGGAAGAACCGAATCTACTGATACCGGGGAAAAAGCCAGCTGCACCGACGGTGATTGATTGGGATAACCCGATAACAAGAGGGCTGCTAGACGTTTTTGTTGCACCAACCAGAGACGGCCTAGCTAGCGTTGGCGATGCGCGTTTAGGTGTCGGGGCGGGCGGCGTTGGCTATGTGAATTCTGCCGGGTCGTATTTTTTAAGTGATAAGCCGCGCATTGCCATGGGGCAGGACGAATTTACTATTGCAGCCTTTTTTCAAGGCACTGGGCGGGGCAGCATAAATGGTGCTAGGGCTATATATTCTGAGCGCAACGAAGGCAGAGAAATAGTAAAAATAACAACAGACGAGGATGGTGGGTCTGCAAATGGCTATGGTTTTATTTTTAGAAACAGGTTCAATAATTTAATTTATTTAAGAAGTCAGACCGTAGGAGTAGACACCGACTTTCATTCTGTATTTGGCCTTAGAGGGCAGATTGACGGAGCATTGCGACACGAGCTTTATGTTGATGGCAAATATGAGGCTGGTACTGCAACAGCTTTTGGGAACGCTTTTCTTTCAAATCCCGGCGCAGCAATTGGCAATGATCTGTTCGCGTCATCTACCTCATTTATCCCATCACCCATTTATATGGTAGGAGTGTGGAGTAGGCCGCTTTTTGCCGAAGAGATAAAAAGTTTGCATCGAAGTCCCTACCAATTCCTGATACCCGCCTGACATGCGCCCTAGTCGATTTTTCATAGGCGTTGCGGGTGGTGGCGGCACTACCGTTAGTGCAAGTGTCGAGGCCGGCGCGGCTGAAGTATCTGTCACCTTAACTGCTAGCACAACACTATCCGTGTCGGCGGATGTCGAAGCAGGCGCTGCAGGTGTAGCGGCGACGCTTACCAGGTCGGTTGTGGTGACGTCCACGCCCATGCAGGCCGGCCCCGCCAGCGTGACGGCGGATGTGGATCTCGTAAACCAGGTCGATGACGGCGACGTGGCCGCTGGCGCGGCAGACGTCGCAGCAAGCCTGACACTCACGCGGAAGATCACGGCAGCCCCGCAAGCGAGCCCCGCGGACGTGTCCGTCACCGTGTTCGTTGTAGATGGCACCGTAGATGTAACGGACGGCGACGTGGCGGCCGGCGCGGCAAGCGTATCTGCCGATGTAGAAGCGTTCCGGGTCGTCACAGACGGTGACGTAGTCGCAGGGCCGGCAGATGTGGCCGTTACGCTGACCAGGACCGTATTTGTCACGTCTGCCGATGTCATGGCGGGCGCCGCGAATGTAGACGCGGCCATAGGTGACGGCAGCTTCACGCCCGACGCGTTTGAACACGGTAACGTGTACGGCGGAGGCATTTTGGGGGTGGCGTGATGCGAAGCGGAAAGTGGTACACTCCACTTGGCACAAGTCACTCACAAATAGCAAGGGGATTAACATGTTAGCTGAAGCTGATCTGGGTATGACATCGATGGCGATGGGCGACGGAGGTAGCGCCGGGGACGAGCAGCTGCTGGTTCGATTTTACATCCACCCGCTGCAGAACGAGACGCGCAGTAAAGAAGAAGGGCGACCTATTTTCGAAGATCGGGAGTACGTCGAGATAATTCAGCCAGGTAACAAGGACTCAATTATCCGCCGCCCGGCGTCGCATCTCGATTACGAGCGTTTTCCGCAGCACTACGCGAAATACAAGGCGCGCACGGAAGGCGAAGAGACGATAGAGGGCACGCTGCTCGAGCATTGGCCGGGAGTGACGCGCTCTCAGGTGGAAGAGCTGCGGTACTTGAACATCCGCACAGTGGAGCAGCTTGCGAACGTCGCCGACTCGAACATTGGCGGGTTCATGGGCATGAATCTGCTCAAGCGACGCGCTCAGGAGTACCTGGACGCGTCGTCTACGCAGGCGCACGCAGAAGAGATGCAGGCGCTCAAAGACCAGAACAGCCAGTTGGCGGAGCAGTTGGCCGCTATGCAGGCGAAAATCGACGCGCTGGGTGACGACGAGGTCGAAAAGCCTCGCCGCCGCGCGCGACGTAAAGCGGAATAACTAGGAGTGCGAGATGGCCCGGCAGGAGACGGCAGCAACTATAATCAATCGCGTCGCGATTGAGGTCGGGCTTAAGCAGGTAGCGGACCCTTTCGCTACGGCAGATGAAGCGTTCACACAGCTGACAGGCCTGCTTAATGCGGCCGGCGCGGAGCTGGTGGAGGTGCATGACTGGCCGACGCTTCAAAAACCCTTCACGTTCACCACAGCAACCGCAGACGCGGATGGCTTGTACGCGCTGCCTGACGATTACGACCGCATCGTTAACCAAACCGGGTGGGATCTGTCGAATGACGTGCCCGTGCTTGGGCCGCTGTCGCCGCAGGACTGGGCGATGCTGCAGGGGCGCGACCTGGCGTCTGACTCCATCTACGTTGGCTACCGAATCTACCAGGACCAGGTGCAGGTCTACCCCACGCCGCCGCCGGAAGGTAGTAACGTGTCGTTTTCCTACATCAGCCGCAACTGGGCGCGAAACGCCGGCGGCACGGGCATAGATTTCGTCACCGCGGCGGGGGACGTCATACTGTTCGACCCCCTGCTAATGCAGAAATTTCTTAAACTTAAGTTTTTGCTGGCGAAAAGCCTGCCGACTGCGGCCGCGGCTGGCGTCGAATTTGAGAACGTGCTCCAGAACCGTGTCGGCAACGCTAACAGCGCCAAAGTGCTGTCTGCAGGCAATTCATCACCGGCGTTCCCGCTGCTGAACGGGTTTTTCAACACGCCAGACACCGGGTACGGGGGCTGAGCGTGTACTACCGCCAAAACACACTTGGCCGAATGGGCCGCGCGCCGCAAGGCCAGGCCTACAACTACACGTTCCCGGCGTCTGTGGGGGGCGTGAACGCGCTCGACCCGCTCATATCGCTGCCGCCAGACGACTGCTTTTACACGTTCAATTTGATGCCGTCAGAGTACGGGCTGCGCCTTCGAAAAGGCTACCGTGAGTGGGCGACGGGCGTCGGCACGACACACACCCAGGTGCGCACGATCATCCCTTTCGAGGGCAAAGACCCGACGAATGACAAGCTGTTCGCCGCCACGGCTGACGGCATTTACGACGTCACATCTGACGGCGAGACGTCCCCCGCGCGGGTCGTCACGTTTTCAGACACCAACCTCGATGCCGGGTACTGCACCTGGACCGAAATGACGCTCGATAACGGCGACCAGAAGCTATTTGTCGCCGACGCGCGCAACGGTCTGCACATGTACGACGAGGATATGGACACCTGGTCCGTGCCCTCATTTACCGGCGGCATAGCGTCTGCCGATGTGGCGTTCGTTATCCTGCACAAAGAGCGGCTGTGGGTCATTGAAAACGGCGGGTCAGATGCCTATTACGGCCCGGTCGCCAGCATTGCCGGCACGTTCACAAAGTTCACTTTCGGCGCTAAATTCAAGTACGGCGGGCAGCTGCAGTGTCTGGCTAACTGGACCTTGGATGGCGGCGACGGGCTTGACGACTACCTGGTCGGCATCTCCCGCGGCGGCGACGTATTGACGTACCGAGGGTCGGACCCGAGCGCGACAGACTGGCAGCTTACCGGCTCGTTTTTTGTCGGCGAGGTGCCGGATTCGCGGCGTATCACGCAAGGCTACGCAGGGCAGCTGTTTATCCTGTCTACGTTTGGCATCTCCTCACTGCAGGATCTGGTGCAGGGCGTGGATGTGAGCGACACCGGACGTTCGGTGTCGGCGAAGATAAACCGGATACTGCGCGGCCAGGTTATAGAGAAGAAGTCGAAGCTTGGCTGGCAAATGTCTATCCACCCCGCCGACGGATTCCTGCAGGTGCTGGAGCCGTGGGATTTTGCCGCTAACGCTATCCAATACAGCCAGAACCTCCTCACCAAAGCGTGGGGGTACTGGCAGAACGTGCCGGCGGTTTGCGCCGATACATGGAACGCGGAGTACTACATGGGCGGTAACGACGGCGTCGTCTACATGTATGACGGCCTGTTGGATAACACCACCTTGGGGGGTGCCGGCGCGTCGATACCGTTCTCCATATTGACGTCGTTTCAGCCTATAGGCGAGCACGCCACCCACAAAATGAACACCATGATACGCGTGGTTGGGGTGACGTCGGGTGAGATTAACTACAACATGAAGTCGGTGTACGATTACAACGTCATCGACGAGGCGCTGCCGCCCTCAGGCACCACGGTCGGCGCGCCCGCGGCCTGGGACACGGCTATCTGGGACTCAGCTATCTGGGACGGCCCGCTGACGGGGGAGCAGAAGACGGAAGGCGGCAACGGCATAGGGCGCACAGTAGCGATTGCTATGCGCGGGGAGAGCGCCGCGCGGATCACGATTGTAGGGTGGGACTTGTCGATGATCGGAGGCGGCTTCCTATGATCACGTTTAAGCAGATGGACACTCGCGCCGAGTGGGAGTGGTTCAAGGAGCGCACGCATGTCATCTTGCAGGAAGACACCACGGCAATTGTCGCGCTTGATGAACAGGGTATCGCGGGCGTGGTCGCGTTTGATACCTTCACCGTACGCAGTTGCAATGTGCATATGGCTGTTGAGCGCAGTAGCTGCATTCGCGCTGGGCTGTTTACTGAAGTTGCTGTGTACGGCTTTCACACATGCGGCAAGGATCGGTTCTTTGGGCTCGTCCCGAGCAACAACGAGAAAGCCCTCAAACTGAACAAGAACATAGGGTTTACGATCGTCACAGAGGTGCCTGATGCCATCGATGACGGCGTCGGGTACACCGTCATGCGGCTGGACAAAGCGGATTGTCGCTTCCTGCCGGGCGAATTAAGGGAGGCCGCGTAATGGCTACGGGAAAGTCCGCGTTAGATTGGACGCTGGACAACGGGTTAGGGTTCGACTACCAACAGAATCTGGCGCTGAACCAGGGATACACGCCGGAGATGTACCGATACTCCGTGTGGAAAGCCCAGCAGGAGTTTCCAGACGGCGGCTACGAGGGCGCCGGGCTCGGGCCAGACACGGGCGCGATTAACTATTTCCGTAACAGCACGCCGTACTCACTCGCCAAGGAGATGGTCGCGCAAGGGCTGGACATCGGCGATTCACCTCAGTGGCAGGCGTACCAGACGCGAGTGCAGACGGAGGCTCCAGGCCGCGCGGACTTTAGTTTTCTGGACGGATACCAGCCACAGGCCCAAGCCCCGGCGCCGATTGGGTGGGATCAGCCTGTGCCGGAGACAAACTATTCTCCGTCGTTCGGCGGCAGCGCCAACACAGCCGAAAATCCGCTTACGCCCAACAAGATTCCGCTACGGCCAGAAGGGCTGCCCGGCTATTACGGTCCGGCAGGCTCGCCGGGCAACCCCCGGTGGGATTTCGGGCAGTTCGCCGCCCCCACCCCGACGGATTTCGGGCTCGGCGGCGGCACTGACGCCGCTGCGTTCGGCCCCGCCACGTCGCCGTGGCAGGGCGGCAGCGACATGAACCGTCCGTTTTACCAGGAGCAGTTTGCGCAGCTGCTGCGCCAGGGCGACAACTTTCAGGACGCGCAAGCCGCAGCCGGCGCACGGCGTCAGGAGGCTATCGACAACCCACCGACACCCAACCCGTCGGACTGGAGCTGGCTCGAGGGCGGCCTGCCGGACGTAGTGACCGGCGCGGACATCGCGCAAGACGCCAACTATAGCTGGGCTGAAGGTTTCAGCCCGGACATGACCAACCAGCAGATATTTGACGCGGCCAGCCCAAATCTATCACAGTCATCTAATGACTGGCTGCAGGAGTTCTGGCTGCCCGGCAAGGCCGACCAGGTGGGGCTCGGCACGCGAGATCCGAACACCTTTGCGCAGGAAGTGCAGGGCTACGAGCCCGGCGCGCGTAACGCGTGGTCAGAGGTCGCGGGCACCATTTTCGACTACTCCCCCGCGCAGGGGAGTAACATACCGCCCGGCTACGCGTCGCCCAACCCGGCGATGCAGTTCACTAACGATTTCGGCTACCAGCGCGGCGGCGCGCAGTACTATCTGAACCCGCAGACAGGCGAATATCAAGCACCGACCGGCTCGTTTAACGCGCCGTCGGGTTTTTAAGGAGCAGACCATGGGCGGAAAATCACAGCCTAATATGACGGGCGCAGCGGTCGCGCAAGGCGAGGCGAACCGCGAGGTCGTTCGCGTACTCGTTCTGCGGGTGCCCCGCGTGCCCGCGCACCCACCGCCACTCGACCTCGTGCTCGCGCAGCGCGACGAGCGCCGCCTGCCA
>CAZCDY010000037.1:0-10898 GCA_964497145.1 uncultured Gammaproteobacteria bacterium | reverse complement strand
CTGCAGGGTATCCTCGATAAGCAGATAGCCATACAAGACGGACGCTCTGACATCGCTGGCACCCTGACGGGGCGCCTGGGGGCGGAATTCGGCACGCCCATGGATTGGAGCACGCTCGGGCCGATGGGCGAGGTGCCGACCAGCCAGTTCACGATGCCGGAAGCCGATGTCGGCGACCCGAATGCCTGGCGTGACCGCGCGACCAACGCAATGTTCGATAAAGCGAACAGCCGGCTCAACCCGCAATTCGACTCCCGGCGCCAGCAGCTGGAGATCAAGATGCGCAACCAGGGTCTTAGCCCTGAGGACGAGGCGTGGCAGAGTCAAGTGTCCGGTCTGGGGCGTGAAGAGGCAGATGCGCGCGATCAGGCGCTGTGGTCGTCTATCGCGGCCGGCCGCGACGAGTCGAATGCGATGTTCGACCAGGGCGTGCGCCGTAACGACCAGAACTTCAATCAAGCACTGACGGCCAACCAGTCAAATTTCGGCCAGGCTATGGAAGGGTCGCAATACGCCAACACGATACGCCAGCAGCAGATCACGGAGCAAATGCAACAGCGCGGCTTTAGCTTGAACGAGATCAACGCGCTGCTTAGCGGCCAGCAGGTTAGCACGCCGGCGATGCCGAACTTCAGTAACGCTTCGGCCGCACAGCCGGCGCCGATATACCAGGCTGCGGCGGATCAGGCCAGCGTGAACGCGGCCAGCAGCCCGTGGAACGCGGTCATTGGCGCGGCAGGCACAGGCCTCGGCGCGTGGCTAGGAGCAGGGGGGTAGGATATGGCTTACGCACAGTACATGTCACCTGAGGAGCGCATGCGCCGGCTTATCGCGCAGCGTATGCGCGACCCCTACGGCATCACGATGGAGAGCCAGGTCGATAAGCAGACTGAGCAGCTGTCTCCCGGCGCCATGGCGCAGGCGGGCGGCACGCCCACACCTGCCGCCCCGGCACTCCCCAGCGAGCGCGAGATCGCCATGCAGGCGGCCTCTCGGTCAACGGCAGGGGCCGAGGGCCGCCTCAAGAACCAGCAGGCGTTTGCCAATTCCCTGCGCGGCACGCCGAGCGCGAAAATGCAGCGCGTCGGGCCGTCAGGCATTGCCGTTGCCAACCCGTGGGACGGGCTAGAGGTCGGCTTTAACCGTGCGCTTGGGGGGTACTTGAGCGGACAACTGCGCGGCGAATACGACGAACTCGACAAGACCAAATCGGCGCAGGCACAGAACGCCGCGCGCTACAACGAGATCCTCACTGAGGAAGAGCGCGGCTTTGAGGCCGGCGAGAGCGAGCAGGACCGCGCGCTGCGCCAGGCTATCGCGGCCGAACAGAACGCAGTCACCGCTCGCGGGCAGGACATGACGGCCGCCTCGGCAGCCGCTCGAGTGGCGGACAGCCAGACGCAGCGCGCGCAGGCCGGCAAGCCGGTCATGCTGGAGCCCATCGGGGGTGGCGAGCCGGTCCCGGTGATCGAGAATCAGGGGCGGTATTTCCAATACGATCCTACGGCGCCTGACGGCCGCGGGCCGATGTTCGACGCGCAAGGGTACTTGCCGCTCGACACGGCGGCGACAGGCTCTGGCGCGGCGATGGACAGGCTCGAGGCACAAACTGAAGCGGAAAGAGAGGCCGCCGCGCAGGCCGCTCGCGGCGAGGCGCTTAAGGCCTCTGGCGCGGCGTCCACCATAGCGGGCATATTGGAAGACCCGATGCTGGACGCGGCGATGGGCTGGGGCGGTCAAAGTTGGCTCGGCGAAGTCGGTGCCGGCCCCGAAGGCGCCGCCGTGCAAGATTTGCAACGCCGTATTCGGTCTGATCAGTTGGGCGGCCTTATCCCCGCACTGGCCGAAGCGAAACTGACCCCGGTGTCGGACACTGATTTCAAGAAGCTGGCCGCGAAATACGTCAGTGTGCGTGACCAGCCCTACGCGTTGGTCGGGTTCCACGCGACTGAAGGGCGGGCGCTGTGGAACCGGAAATTCGACGAGGCTATCGAAGCGGGCAGCTTGACTGAAGCCGACCGCGAAGCGGCGCTGCGCGATTTGGACGCAACACTGATTCGGTCGGCAGCGATGCATAACTACCCGGACAGTAAGTTGATTCAGAACGGGGTAGACCCGGAGTATATTGAGTACATCCGATTGCTGGACAAGCAGCGAGGACGGTAATGACTCCTGAAGAGCGCAAACGCCTTGCCGACCTGCAAGCCAAATTCGGCCCCGCACCGAGCGCAGTGGCCGAGCAACCCGCCGTAGCAGCCGACGGAGACGCCGCGCGCCTGGCAGAGCTGGAGGCGAAATTTGGCCCGGCACCTGCCGCCGCGAGTACCGCGCCGACGGCAGCTGCAGAATCCGGCGCCCCCGAGCCCACACTCGGCGAACAGATAGCGCATGTGGCCAAGGGGCCCGGCACGCAGGTCGTCGGCATGCTGGACATGCCGTACTATTTGAAGCAGGCCGGGCGGGCTATCGGCGAGTACATTCCCGAGGGCGTCAAGCGTTCAGCGGGCGCCGCTTTTGACACCGTCAACCCGGTGCGCCCTGTGCTCCAGGCGCTGGATATGGCCGGCGCTGAGCTGCCGGCGTACGCCACAGGCGACGCGCCGGTGACGGACCTACCGGGGCTGCGCCAGGCGAAGGAGCTGCTGGCGTCCGAGGAGGCCAACGTGCCGCAAGGTAGTCTGGCCGACAACGCACGCACGTTCACGGAGTGGGCGGGGCCGGGCATGCTGTTCAAGGCCACACGCAACATCCTTGAAGAGGGCGTGAAGCGGGCGCCGCAAAATCTGACCCGCGCGCTGGACGATACCGCTATCGACGCGGCCATGGGCGCCGGCGCTACAGCCGGCAGCGCCGGGCTCGGATACTTGTCTGACGACGCCGCATGGATTGGTGAGCTGGGCGGCGGCCTGGCGGGTCTGGGGCTGGCACTGGCTACCGGGCGTACAACGGGGCTAGATAAGAACCAGAAAGCGGTCCTCAAGGCTCTGAACGACATGTATGACGACCCGCAGCAGGCATTGGCCGAGTTAAGGCGGCGAACAGACGCTGGTGAAGTCGGCACAATTGGCGACTTGACCCGAGAGGGCGGCATATTCGATGTCGAGAACTGGGCTGGAAAAGCAACGCCTGCAGGCCGCCGGGCCGCTGGCCAGACAGCCGACGCGCGCATACGGCAGATTTACGATGATGTTACCGAGCCGATGCGCACCGGCGTACCGGCCGAGCGCGCTGCGCTGGGCGCAGAGCGTGCCATCGATAACGAGTTCCAGGTCGCCGAGGGTGCCGCGCGGCGCGCTACCGGCGCGCTTAACGATGAAGTAGCCCAGGCTAACGCGGCAGCCCGCCAAGCGACGGAGGAGGCCCAGCGCGCCGTAACGCGGCAGGCCGACGTCGCTCAGGCTGTAGATCCCGGCGCAGCCCCCTACGACCTGAGCCGTAAACTGTCAGATGAGTACAGCGACGCCGCTAAAGCGTTTGACGAGGCAGAAGTGCGGCCCGCCTGGAAAGCGTTCGAGGACGGTAGTGTAGATGTGGTCGCTATCCAGAGCGACCTGCGCATGCTGGAAGACGCGCTGCGCCCGGCGCAGCAAGAGTCGTTGACCAAGCATTACGGCAGCCTGATGAAAGAGCTGCGCGAGCTGGACGGCAACGCCACCCCCGCGGACGTGCAGGGCGTCATATCGGACATGAAAGCGGCCGTGAACGACGGGTTCTCCGGTAACAGTAACGTGCCGACACGCGTTACGAAAGTACTCGATGACATCACCAAAAGCCTGGAGGCGAATCTTGCCGAGGTAAACCCGGCCTACGGCAATGCAGTGGCTAAAACGCGGCAATTGTACGAGCGATTCAGCCCGAGCGATGTCGGTCAGGCCCGCAAAGCCGCCGAGCCAGAGGTGCTGGCGCAGAAGTTGGGGCTTAGCGGCGACCAGGGGGCGGTTACCGCCCGGCTGGTGGCGGCGGCAGAGACGCCCTCCCTGCAGCCTATAGTTGCAGACTATATACGCGCTCAAGCTGTCCGCACGCCCAATATAGGCGACGCGTTTTTGACCAAGTATGAAGCTGCGCTGGACGGCCTGCCAGCCGACACCCGCGCAGACATCGTGCGCATGGTGCAGGCCCGCCAGGCGGCGGAGACGGCCGATACGGCCGCGCAACGCGCCGCGAAAGAGGCGGACACGGTCTCGGCTCGCGCTGAACGCGAGGCAGCGCAGATTCAGCGCAACCTGGAGACGCAGGAGAAAGGCCTGCGCGGCGATATTCGCGGTCGTTACGCGGAGTCGCCCAACAAGACGATCGACAGCCTGCTCAACAACCCGGATGGCGCCACCGAGCTTAAGGCGCTCATGGATGAGATCGTAGATATCGACCAGGTAGACGCCTTCAAGGCGAACATCGGCGAGCGGCTGGAGAACATGCTGTTCAAGACGACCCGGGACGTTGATAGCGGCGTGGTCAACAGCATCGACGCCCGCGCCAAGGCCTATGAAGACTTCATCGCGATGAAGGATAATTTAGTGGCCGCGGGGGTGCTGGATCAGGCCGCTGCCGACGGCATAGAGGCCGCCATAGAGCGCACAAACACGGCCGGGCTGCGTAAGGCGTCGCGCGCGTACGACATTACACGGCAGGCGGACGAGCATATAAACCTGCTCTCGTCAGGCGGCGCGGCCGCTATTCTCGGGCCGATGCCTGGCGCGTATTCGCTGATGGTGGGGGGCGCTATCCGCCGCTCTTTGAATACACTCTTGCGCGGTAAGCTGATGGCCAAACGCATAGACGCGCTATCCGACTACCTAAACAACCCGAAGAAGTACCTGGCGGATCTTGATAAACTAGAGGGGCCGGAAGAGGTCCAACGTGAATTTTTGACGCGCCTTGTGGGCGCAACGCAAGCCGCGCGATTGATGGCCGGCGACGAGGAGTAGCACATGGCGCGCGATTCATCTGGTAATTACAGCCTGCCGGCCGGCAACCCGGTTGTGCCGGGGACGACTATCGAGACTTCATGGGGCAACAACACCATGAACGATATCGCCACGGCGCTGACAAACTCACTCGACCGCACCGGCAGCGGCGGCATGACCGCATCGCTCAAGCTTACGGACGGCACAGCAACCGCGCCAGGGCTCGCGTTCAATTCAGAGACTAATACGGGCCTGCACCGCTCTGCTACCGGGACCATAAACCTCACCGTGCTGGGGACAGACATAGCTACCTTCACGTCGGCGGCAACGACGATACTGAATACGGCGACATTTTCAGATATCGACATCAACGGCGGCACTATCGACGGCACGGTCATTGGAGACACTACGCCGGCGGCGGGCACATTTACGACCGCTGATATCGACGGTGGCACGATCGATGGCACGGTCATTGGCAGCACCGCCTCGGCGGCTGGCACATTCACTGACCTTACCGTAACTGGCGGGGCCACTATTGCTGACGGCAACCTTTCGATTGGTCTTGCCGACACTGGTATCTCATTTAGCCCCTCCCCGTATACCCCAGCCGCTCCTTGGATTAGAAACGATTCGGGGGCATCGACACCGACGTATGGTTTCGGGATCCCTGGCACGGGCATGTGGGTCGGCAACCCTAGTGGAGACCTAAAGTTTGCCACAAACAGCTTGGAGCGGCTGACCATCGACTTTGACGGCAACGTCGGAATCGGCGAGACCTCCCCCGACCGACTGCTCCACATGACCGGCCCAGACGCCACTATCCGGCTGGAAGATTCCGACGGAACAGGTAACGGTGCCCGGATTCAGTTCTTCACTGGTACGACCGCCCAGGGCACCATCCGCAGCGGCGGCACGCTTGGCAACGCGACGGCCTTCTACGCCAACGGCGGAGCCAACGAGCGTATGCGCGTGGACGCGTCTGGCCGCTTGCTCGTAGGCACCGATACCGGCAGTAACCAGTTAACTGTAGAGAGCGGCGCGGGCAATATCGCGTTACTAAAGAGCACGGTGGCTGGCGGCTATGTGACGTTCGAGGATTCGACCACCGCAACCCCGCCGCAGGTGGGTGCGGTCGGGGATCTTCTGGCGCTGCGCACCAACAGCACCAACCGCGCTTTTATCGACACGCGACTGGACCTGCGGTGCGGACTCCGCGAAGAGCTGGTAACGCTGACGGGCACCAGCATCGCGCTGGACACCGCGGCAGGCAACCTGCAGAAGCTGACGGTGACGGGCAACACCACGTTCACCGACAGCATGGCCGGTGGCGACTACATTACCCTGATCCTCGCCAGCGTCGGCACCGACACCATAACGTGGCCGACCATCAAGTGGGCCGGCGGCTCCGCGCCGACGCTCGACGCGACGGCCGACAACATCATCGTGCTCACCAAGTTCGGTAGCGACCTGTACGCGTCGTACACCGGAGCGTTCTCCTAATGCCTACGCACCCCCTGTTGATGGGCAGCCTGGCCGGTGCTCGCCAAGGCTCGCCGGGCGTTGATATCGACGGGTCGTTCGGGCTTGGTGACTTCACACGTGATATTGTAGTCAACCAGAAGGGTTGGGAGGAAAGCGGGTTCAGCCCGGAAGACTATGAGTACCTGGACACCGAGATGTGGTGGAACGTCCAGGCCGGCACCGGGGCCTCGTTGCTGTACCGGATTAACTCCGCCAACGCCGGCGCGCACTCGATCAGTGTGACCGTGGACCAGTACGAGGCAGGCACGTCTGGCGGCTATGTTTCGGCTCGCGTGTTTATTAATGGCGTACTCACGGATGAGGGCACTCGCGTGAGCCCTACCGGCGCTACCGGGGCGCTGATCTCTACCGCGTCGGCAGTGGCCTCCGCAACAGATGAGGTGTGGCTCGCCATTGGCGTAGAGCAGAGCGGCATCACCAAGCGTTTCGGCGTCAGCCTGGTAGACGTCACCATCCCATAATGGCAACTACAATGAGTAGAGAAACCGAGACGAAAGATTTGGAGAGACGAGTGGCAGATGTTCACCTAGTACGGCTTGAGGCAAAGATCGACAAGCTGTCGGAGGCGATGCTCACCCTTGTCCGCATGGAGGAGCGGATGCTGTTTCAGGCAAACACCATCGAGAAGCTGGAGGCCAAGGTCGAGAGGCTGACCGAGCAGAAGGACTTGCTTAAGGACTCGGTACATGATGTGCAGGTGAGTGAGAGCGGATCCACATCGCGCAACCTCATTGTCGAGCGGATTATCTGGACGGCGGTGTCTGCCGGTCTGGGCCTTATCGGCTACTCGGCCCACGCCCCCGATGGAGTGATTCCGTGATCAAAGCACTGGCGTCGCTGTTCAGCAACAACAAGGCCGTAGACGACGTCCTGGATAAGGATAGCGGCTTGCTAGTCAAAGCTGGAACGTGGATCGGCAACCTGAACTACACGGAGGAGGAGAAGGCCAAAATGGCTTTCGAATTTTCCAAGGTGGCCAACGACAGGTTGAAAGCCCTGGAGCCGTTCAAGGTCGTTCAGCGCATACTCGCTTTCGGCATCACGTTCTTTTGGATATTCGTCGGCATGAATGTGGTGTGCGCGCTGTGGCATGACGCTATACGGGAATGCACCGCAGCGGCCGACACCTGCACCCCAGTCGCCGGGCAGATGTTCACCTTTGCTGCTTCGGATTATGTGTTCTGGCCAGTCGTATCCGTTCTGGGCCTGTATTTTTTGGGCGGCGCGCTGCCCGGTAGATGGAAAGGAGCCGATCAATGACCAATAAAGTATTCGTGAATGGCAAAGAGCAGTTTAACGCGACGGTTTCTATCGCTACCGACGCCACAGTCGTTAAACCGCCAAAAGACGACAAGCCCCCTGTGCGCCCAGTGGAGCCGCCCAAAGAACCCGCAGGCGTCAAGCTGGGTACGCCGCTGGGGGTCATGAAAAACTCGGTAGTCAATCGCTCCGTCACGCTGACAGCCGGGACGACCGTCGCGTACCAATTCAGTGTCGACCCGCGAAACGCGCCGATTGGTCTCGCCCTGGAGCTAGTCCCGCAAAACAGCGCGATCGAGGAGTATGAGGCCTGGATCTCGGAGACGCCCGGCGGCAAGCCGATCAGCTCCAATGCGATCCAGACGGGCGCCAAGCGCGTCGGCGACCAGGTGCAGGTCCAGCTCCGGCGGCACGACATTACTCGCCGAGGGGCAGCGCCTTACTACCCGGGCACCACGTACTTCGTAAACATCAAAGCCAGCGGACGCCGTACACCGACCCGCTGGCGACTCACAGGACCGTTTGTGTGATGGATAACGCGATAGGGGCTGCGGCCTTTTCGTGCGCCTGTGCGGCGCTTGACTGGGCCAGAGGGCGGTCATGGGCGCGCTTTCGCAGTGGCGAGATTGCATTCGGTTTGTGGATAGGACTATGGGCTGGATACTTTTTTGGCGCTCCGTCGTGGTTTGGGCCTACCTTTGCGCTGCTTTTTGCGCTGGGTGCAGTGCCGGGCTGGGGGCATCCTATTGGTCGGGCGCTTGGCGCGACGAACGCTGTGGAGCCCGAGCGGTGGCAGTATCACCGCGTCCTGGTGGACTCGATCCCGCTGGCGCTGGCTGTCCGTGGGTTGATATGGGCTGTTCCGGTGCTGCCGCTGGCCTATTGGGTGCCGCAGGTGCTTTGGACGGCAGTGGTGATGCCGATCGCGTTTACGGCCGCACCTTACGTTTCTAAAGAGCTATTTGCGCCCACGCTGACGCGCTGGCAGCAGATGGAAGCCGTGCGCGGAGCACTGGTAGGGCTCGGCTTTGCCGCTGTGTTTCTGCTCGCTTGATGGGCGATCTATCGGCAAATTTCTCGCGGAGTGAATTCGCATGCCCGTGCGGCTGTGGGTTCGATACCGTTGATTTTGCGCTCGTTAACCTGCTCCAGAAGTTCCGGGACTTTATCGAGCGGCCCGTGACGGTAACCAGCGGTTGCCGATGCCCTGAGTACAACGCCCAGGTGGGCGGCAGTGAGAACAGCCAGCACTTGTACGCGAGAGCAGCGGATATTGTGGTCGAGCATGTGCCGCCCGAAATCGTCCACGAGTATTTCGACGGACTCAATACGCCGGGGCTGGGCAAGTACGACACTTTCACTCACATAGATACGCGCAGCGGGCCAAAAGCGAGGTGGTAGTAGGTGCGGCTCCCTCAATTACCCTGCGCCGTGCAGGGCGTCTCTCTGGCTCAGCCGAGTGGGGACACGCCCGGCCGGTTCACCACCTGCATCGAGGGCAGCGTCAGCGGATCAACGCCACCAATATTAGCAGTCCTCGTCGTCTTGCGGGGCTTTTCCTGAGGCCGCCACGCCGCGAAGCTTGCCTGGTTTCGAGAAGTCGATAGCGCCTTCGCCGGTCGGTATTTTGCGAATGCGCCCGCCGGCGGCCAGGAACCGCTTGATGTCGGCGTCCAGCGCCTGCCGCTCCTCAGTTTTCAAATTAGTGGGTCGAAGCATGACGTCTCCTTGATTGCTGCTTAAGAATTTTACGCGCTCGCCGCCACCGCTCCAGCTCAACGGCCAGCAGCAGCGCGAGTATGGTTAATATTACTGTGGCGACAGTGTCCATGCTTCACTCATCCCCCACCTCCTTTAGTGCCATGGCTGCACGCTGACGCATCCACGCGTCCTGACCGAGAGTGCCGTCACTGTCTCGGATTTCTCGTAGCGCCTCCCGCAGCGCCTCGTTCTCGCGCTGTAGTTTTTGCCACTCAGACAACAGCACGGGGCTGTTCAGCTTTGCTATTTCTTCCTCTAGCTTTTCGACTTGATAACAGCAGTCGCAAGCATTAACGCATCCGCTCATCCCCCACCCCCTTTAGTGCCTTCTCCTGCTCTGCATAGCTGTCGAACCCGCACAATTGAGCGTTTTCTTCCCGCAGCCTCGCGTTCTCTGCCTCTAGCTCTGCGATGCGCTCGCCGTAAAATGCTTCGCGTGTGTGCTCGTTTAGTTCTAATTCTTTAATCCTTGCGGCAGCATCGTGGAGCAACCTGTGCGGCCAAGGGATTAGTGCGTGCGGGTGTCCGTTCGCAGCCTCGATCAACTTGTAAGCAATGCTTACAGGTTCAGTTGTCATCTGCTGGATTACAGCTGACTTGCTTTTCAATTCGCCTTTTTGATTTATAAAATTCAAACATTCATTGAATGCGAGGGGGTAGCGGTCTTTGCCAAAGTTGCTCCCAACAACCAGAGTCGCAATTTCGCGCAGGCATTCGTTCAGATGATGTAGTTTTGCGTCTGCCACATCTTTTCGAACATACTCGCGCCCCTCCCCGTTCTTCAGGGTTCTACCCCAGTCACTCATCGCTACTCGCCTCCCCGCCCTCTAGGGCTGTGTGTACCGTGTGTGGCTGGATAACGTAGTGTTTCAACTCCCCGCTCAACGCGAAACCTTTGCACACGGCGGCGCTCTGTTCGCTGGCGTACACTGGCTTTGCGGATAGCAGCGCCTCCCGCAGCCTCGCGTTCTCTGCCTCCAGCCTTGCCCGGTCTGCCTGTAGCTCGGCGGTGCCGCCGCTGTCTACTGGCTCATATGTCTGCTCGAAGATGTCGGGCTTGCAAGGATAGAACTCGCCTTGAATACCTTTGATGATAAAGTCGCCGTGACTGATTCGCATGAAACCCTCCAGTGTTTGTATCCCTGTCTCCGTGACCGTGACATCAAACGCATCACCAACAAACTCGGCAGCAGCAACGTCATCACCGAGGTATTGGATGGCTTCAATTTCTACGGGCTTTTTTCTATATTTCATCCCCCACCTCCTGTAGTGTCGCCGCTGCTTTGTCTGCTCGTATCGCGTCAAGCGCCATGTCGTGCAGGATAGGATTACCCTCCTCATAAGCCCTCACCTTGATACCGTCGATGCTTCGCCGCAGCCTCGCGTTCTCTGCCTCTAGCTCTGCGATGCGCTTTTCTTCGTCTGGAT